>NZ_JBEZMR010000072.1:0-1054 GCF_040652795.1 Micromonospora sp. NPDC048170 | reverse complement strand
GCGGGATCGCCGTCGTCGATGCCGGCCAGGATCCGGCGCGCGGCCAGGCGCGTGTCACCGCCCGCGCGGGCGGTGATGGTGTCCTGAGCCCACCATTCGGCGGCGGTGCGGCCGGCCTCGGTGCCGGCGGCGCGCATCCGCTGCAGCGCGGCGGCCCATCCGGTGGCCTCGGCGACCAGCCCGCCGGTGGGCGGCGGGGTGGTGGTGACCGGTGCGATGCGGTCGCCGTCGTCGAGGCTCATCGACAAGATTGAGCCGCTGTCCCAGGTGACCTCGACGGTGTTCTGCCGCTGGTGGTGGCGGCGGACGGTGCCGGTGTCGCCGGGGCGCAGCAGGGTGTACGGGTCGCTGGTGTGGACCAGGGCGACGCGCTGGCCGGGCTGGTAGGTCATGGTGCTCTCCGATCGGTGAATGGGGAGGCCGCGGCCGGTGGGCGGCGACGGCATCGGGTCGGGCGTGCTCATTGGGTGCTGCCCGTCGCGTCACCCGTTGTGGGGGGCGTGCGGCGGCCAGGGCATGCGAGTGACGTGGTCGCCGAACATCGGATCGGTGGCGACCGAGGAGCCGCAACGGGTGCAGCTGGTGGCGGTGTCGTAGCCGTAGCCGGCCATCGACGGCACCTCGACGTGGTCGATCTCGTCGACCGCGCCGCACACGGTGCACACCGTCATCCCCGAGCCGCCCTCGCCGAGGGCGGATTCGGTGACGAACAGGTCCTCAACCGGGTCGAGGTGGTGCGCGCTGTGCCGCAGCCAGCGGCCGTGGACCGTCGCCTCGTACACCACCAGCCGCCGTTGGTCGAGGTGCAGCAGGTACATCCACTCGTCGAACCCGTCGAGGTCCTCACGCAGCGAGCCCTGCCGGATCGGGTCGTTCTCGGCGATGGCTGGGTAGCCCAGTCCCGGTACAGGCGGCTGCCGGTCCCATCGCCGGGGCTTGGGGTTGACGACGAGGGTCCGCCAGTGGCGGGCCAGCAGCGCGGCGGCCATGGCGTCGGTGTCGCGGCCGAACGTGTCGGTCCAGATCCGGCGCAGCAGCGGCACCAGGACCTCCG
>NZ_JBEZMR010000071.1:0-2097 GCF_040652795.1 Micromonospora sp. NPDC048170 | reverse complement strand
TACACGTCGTTGAGGGATCCTCGGGTGAAGGCGACCACGTCGTCGCGGCCGTCGCCGGTGAAGTCCGTCGGCGACCCCGCCAGATACCGGCCACCCGTCGGTGACGGACCGCAGTTGTCGCTGACCAGGTACTTCGCGTGGTACTGGCCGGGATACGGTGCCAGCGACGCCCCGTTGATCACGATCGTCTGCCCGACGCCGTTGTAGAGCTGCTCGTAGTGGATGTGCGCCCCGGACGAGTTGCCGGTGCTGCCCGTGACGCCGATCTGCTGGCCCTGCTGCACGTACGCCCCGTCGGGCACCGAATAGGAGCTGAGGTGGAAGTAGTAGGTGGTCCACCCGCCGCCGTGGTCGATGACGATGTAGTTACCGGCGCCGCTGGGCTGTGAGTGCCGCCGGGCGACGCCGGCGGCGGAGGCGACCTGCGGCGTGCCCGCGGTGGCGCCTCCGTCGGCCCGCACGAAGTCCAGGGCCTGCCGGACCTCGGCGCTGTGGTGGCCGTAGGTCCACCGCTGCCCGCACGGGAACGGGGCCTTGAAGTTCGGCGCGGCGAGCGCGGGGGACGATGTCGCCACCGCGCCGGTCAGGACGCCCACCGTCAAGGTGAGCAGGGCGACCAGGACGCGACGCACCCTGGTCCTTGAATGCCGTGACATGAGTGACTCCCGTCAGGGACGACTCGGATGGGTGGGTGGCGTGCGGTCGGGTCGCGCAGCGACGCCGGGGGCCGTGTTCGGGCGCCGGTGACGACGCGCCGCCGGATTCGCGACCGATGGGCGCGGCGGCGGCGCGTCGTCGACAGGATGGGTCAGCCGGCGCGGCGCAGGCGCCCGAGCATGCCGTTGAGGTCCTGGATGAAGAGGTCGTGGCGGAAGACGTGCCCGCCGGAAGGCTCGCGCCACTCGAAGGGGATGCCGGCCCGACCCAGGGCCGCCCGGAACTCCCGCTGGCCGGCGAGCACCTGTTCCTCGTTGATCCGGTCCCAGAAGTCGACCGGGATCGGGGAGGTGCCGGCGACCAGGAAGATCCGCTTGTTGCGGTAGCTCTCGATGCGCTGCATCGGGTTGTCGGCGTTGACCCGCGCCTCGTCCCAGAACGGCACGCCGTAGACGGTGCCACCGCCCAGGTCCATCGCGGCCGAGGTGGCGTTGGCCCAGTGCACGACGAGACCGAAGTCCCGGCGCAGGCTCGCCGGGCCGGAGTGGGAACTGACCGAGCAGAAGTGGCCGTAGTACTTCGCGGTGTACTTGAGGGCGCCGAACCCGCCCATCGAGAAGCCGGCGACGGCGCGACCGTTGTACTCGGGGAAGGTGCGGAAGTTCGACTCGATCCACGGCAGCAACTGGGCCATGTGGAACGTCTCCCAGTTGCGGGGGCCGGCGTTGCTGCTCACCGGGTTGGAGTACCAGCCGGTCGAGGCGTCCGGCATGACAACGATGATCTCCCTGCCGGCGGTCAGGTTGATGATGTTCTCGTGCAGGTGGAAGTGCCGGAAGTCAGCAGCTCCGCCGTGCAGCAGGTACAGCACCGGGTAACGCTTGCCGCTGGTGTGGTAGCCGTCGGGCAGCAGGACGTTGACCGCCGGGTCCCACTCGATCGCGTCGGTGGCGAACCGGTAGTACTGGAGCCGGCCGGGGTTCTCGTCCCAGCGGACGAGGCGCAGACCGTGGCCGTCGCGGGCGGCAGCCGCGGGCAGCGGCGCGGCGAGGGCCCCGGCGAACGTGCCGGCGGCGGCGACTCCCGCGGCCCCGGTCAGCAGTCGCCGACGGCTGACGGGCTGGCGGACGGCAGGGGTGTGCTCCATGGATCCTCCATCGGGTGAGACCGCGCCGGGACGGACGAGAACGGCGGCGCGGAGCTTTGCTGTCCACGTAGGACGGGTTCAGAGGGTGGTTTCGCCGTTGAGTCCGAAGTAGTCGTGCCATTTGGTGCTGTTGGCGAAGGTGGTGCCGGTGGAGAGTGCGACGTAGATGTCGTTGGTGGTGCCTTTGGTGAAGACGACGATGTCGTCTTTGTTGTCGCCGTTGACGTCGGCGAGGTAGGGGAATTCGCCGTTGAGGCAGAAGAAGTCGTGCCATTTGATGGTGGTGCCGGTGA
>NZ_JBEZMR010000070.1:0-2312 GCF_040652795.1 Micromonospora sp. NPDC048170 | reverse complement strand
CACCGACACCTCACCCGCCGGCAGACACACCACCAACGCGTCACCATCCACGTCGGCGACCATCGCCTCCAACACCGCCCGGTACATGCCACCGATCCGCAGCACGTTCGGGTAGCTGACCAGGTGCGGCCGGGACAGGATGTTGAGTACGCCGCCGAGCGTGGAGACGTGCAGGCCGAACTCGCCGCTGGCCTCGTAGATGGCGTCGTCGAAGTCGACCCGCTCGGTGTCGACCTGCTCGAAGTCGAGGTAGTTGAAGAGGATCTCGATCGGCCGTCGCCCGTCGCCGAGGCGCTGCACGGCCGGCAGCGGGTACCGGCGGTGCGGCCACAGCTCCAGTTCCCCGGCGAACGTCGCCCGGATCAGCTCCCGCCACGTCCGCGCGCGGGCGTCGTGCACGAACGGCAGCGTGTTCAGGTGCATGCCGTACACCCGGTCGGCGCCGGTCACCTCGGGCCGGCCGTGGCTGACCAGGCCGCTGGTGAACACCGGCTCGGCGGTGAGCTGGCTCATCACCTTCAGGTGCGCCGCCAGCAGGACGCTCTTCAGGGACGTGTCGGTCCGGCTGGCCAGGCCGCGCAGGTCGTCCATCAGGTCGTGCAGCGGGACCTGGGTGCCGCACTCGTACTCGGGGACGGACTCGTCCTCGCCCCAGCCGTCAGGCAGCTCGAAGATCGGCTGTGCCACGACGCCCTGCCAGTACTCACGGTCCTCGGGCGACGACAGCGCCTCGATCTCGCCGGCGACGAAGTCGGCGTAGCGGACCGGAGTCGCCTCGAACGCGGCCGGCACGCCGCTGTCGCGCAGGCTGCGGTAGTTGTCGAGGATCTCCATCAGCAGCGAGTGGTGGCTCCAGCCCTCGAGGATGCCGTGCGACATGGTCAGCACGAACCACCACGTGCCGTTGCGGCCGGCCGCTCCGGCGACCCGCATCTGCGGCACCTGGTCGGGGGTGAAGGGCCGGGCCCGCTCGGCGGCCAGGTAGGTCCGCAGCCGGTTCTCGGCCTCCTCGTCCGTGCCGTCGCCCAGGTCGAGCACGGTGACGTCGACGGGCGCCTCGGCGTGCACGAGCTGCATGGGCACCGAGTAGTTGGTCAGGTCGAACGAGGTGCGCAGGATCTCGTGCCGCGCCACCACGGTCTGCACGGCCCGGCGCAGGGCGTCGCCGTCGAAGGCGTGCTCGTCGCGGATCGGGAACGCGGACACGTTGTGGTAGGTGCGCCGCTCCGAGTCGGAGAGGGTGACCACGAGCATGGCGAGCTGCACCTGCGCGCACGGGTACGCGTCGGCGAGCCCGGCGGGCAGGGCGGCCCGGTCGGCGTCGTCGAGCAGGCTGAACGGGGCGACCGCCCGGAAGGCGGGCGCGACCTCGACGTCGTCACCGCCGGTGAGATGCGCGGCAAGGGCGGCGACGGTGCGGTGCACGAAGACGTCGCGCACCGAGACCGGGTGCCCGGCGCCGCGCAGCGCGCCGACGAGCGCGATGGCGCTGATGGAGTGCCCACCGAGGTCGAAGAAGCTCTCCTGGGTGCTGACCTGTTCCAGGTCGAGCACCTGGCCCCAGATCGCCGCCAGCTGGGCCTCCAGCTCGGTCGCCGGGGCGACGTGCTGCCGGTGCGCAGGCACGGCGGTGTCCCAGAGGGCGGCCCGGTCGACCTTGCCGTTGGCGTTGAGCGGGATCGCCTCGACGGCCACGAACTCGGCCGGGATCATGTACTCCGGCAGCTGCTCCGCACACCGCTGCCGCACCCGATCCAGCAGGCCCGGGGCCTCCGGGGCGGCCGGCCGGTAGAACGCCACCAGCCGGTCCGACTCGCCGACCAGGGCCACCGCGTCCGCGATGCCGTCGGTGCCCTCGACGACCGACTCGATCTCGCCCAGCTCGATCCGGTAGCCCCGGATCTTCACCTGGTGGTCGACCCGGCCGACGAACTCCACCGCACCGTCGGGCATCCGGCGCACCAGATCCCCGGTGCGGTACATCCGCGCCCCGGCACCGGCCGCCGCGCCGGCTGCGGCGAACGGGTCCGGCACGAACCGCTCCGCCGTCAACCCCGGCTGCTCCGCATACCCACGGGCCACACCCACGCCACCGACATACAACTCACCGACCACACCCACCGGCGACAGTTGCAGATCCCGGTTGAGCACATACATGGTCATGCCCGGCAAGGCACGGCCGATCGGCACCACCGGACCCGGCTGCTCCCCCTCGATCGGGAAAATACACGTACCCACACTCGCCTCGGTCGGCCCGTACTCATTGACCAGACCACCCGACCCCAACAAACCCAACCACCGGTTCGCCAACG
>NZ_JBEZMR010000069.1:0-2435 GCF_040652795.1 Micromonospora sp. NPDC048170 | reverse complement strand
TTGGGTCGGGTTCGGGATATGGCGTTGGATGCGTTTGCGAATCAGGATGTGCCGTTCGATCGATTGGTGGAGGAGTTGGCACCGACCCGCGACCTGAGCCGCAATCCACTCGTGCAGACCTGGTTCGACTTCTTCTCGCCCGGTGAGGCCCTTCCCCTGGAAGGCCTGCGGGTCGAACCATTCCCAGTCGACTCGGTGACGACGCGGTTTGATGTGGAGTTGCATTGTGTGGGTGGTGTGGATGGGTGGGATTGTCAGCTGATTTATGCGCGGGATTTGTTTGACGAGGAGAGTATGCGTCGGTTTGCGGGTCATTATCGGCGGTTGTTGGAGTCGGTGGTTGTTGATCCGGGTCAGCGGTGTTCGCGGTTGGTGGTGGTGCCGGAGGACGAGTTGGCGCGGGTGTTGGTGGAGTGGAATGCGACTGGTGTGGAGCGGTCTGGTGGGTGGACGGTGGTGCGGCGTTTCGAGGAGCAGGTGGCGAGGGCTGGGCAGGCGTTGGCGGTGGTCGGTGGTGGGCAGCGGTTGAGTTTTGCGGAGTTGGATGCGCGGGCTGGCCGGGTTGCGGGGTTGTTGTCGGCGCGTGGGGTGGGTGTCGAGCAGGTGGTGGGGGTGTGTCTGCCGCGTGGGGTGGATCTGGTGGTGGCGGTGTTGGCGGTGCTTAAGGCTGGTGGTGCGTATCTGCCGTTGGATCCGGGTCAGCCGGCGGAGCGGACGGCGTACATGGTGGCCGATGCGGGGGTCGGGTTGGTGCTGACCGACGCGGCGCAGGCGGGGCGGTTGCCTGCCGGTGTAGAGACGATCGACGTCGGCGCCCTACCGGAAACCGACCCCGATTCCGATGACCGACCGTTGCCGCCGTGCCCGGCTTCGCCCGACAACCTGGCCTACGTCATCTACACCTCGGGTTCCACCGGAAAACCCAAGGGCGTGGCGATGTCGCACCGGCCGCTGGCGAACCTCATCGACTGGCAACTGCGGCGCAGCCAGGTCGTCGGCCCGGTGCTCCAGTTCTCGTCGATCTTCTTCGACATCTCGTTCCAGGAGATGTTCACCGCCTGGCTGGGGGGCAGCCACGTGGTGCTCGTGACCGACGAGCAGCGGCGCGACCCGGAACAACTGGTCGACGTGCTCGCCGTCGAGCAGGTTCGGCGGCTGCACTGCCCGCCGGCGGTGCTGGCACAGATCGCGCTCGCGGCGCGGCGTACCGGCCGTCGGCTGTCCCTCGGGGAGGTCGCACCCGCAGGTGAACAACTCCAGATCACCGCGGAGATCCGCGAGCTGGCGACTGCCGGGGACGGCGTCGTGATCGACAACCAGTACGGCCCCACCGAGGCCCATGTGATCACCGCCGGCCGGCTGACCGGTGACCCGGCCGGTTGGCCGGAGTTCCCAGGCGTCGGCGAGCCGATCGCCAACACCCGGATCTACCTGCTCGATCAGCACCTCCTGCCGGTCCCACCCGGAGCCGTGGGAGAGATCTACGTGGCCGGAGAATGTCTGGCCCGGGGGTACGTGGGCCGTGCCGACCTGACGGCCGAACGGTTCGTGCCCGACCCGTTCGGCACCGTCGCCGGGCAACGCCTCTACCGCACCGGGGACCTCGCCCGCTGGCGCCACGACGGCAACCTCGAGTTCCTCGGCCGCGCCGACCGCCAGATCAAGATCCGTGGGTACCGTGTCGAACCCGGCGAGATCGAAGCCGCCCTGCTTCGGCATCCGGACGTGGCCGAGGCCCTGGTGGTCGCCGACCAGGGCCGGACCGGTGACACCCGGCTGGTCGCGTACGCCGCCCCCGCGGCACAGACCCTGCCACCCGGCTCGGCACTGCGCGCCTTCCTGCGCGCCTCACTGCCGGAGTACATGGTGCCGGCGCACGTCGTCGCGCTACCGACCCTGCCACTCACAGCAACCGGCAAGATCGACCACAAGAGCCTGCCAAGCCCGGCCGAGGCGCCGGCGGACGAGGTCGCGGACCGGGTTGCGCCCCGCACGGCCGACGAGAGGACGATCGCGACCATCTGGGCGGAGACCCTCGGCGTACCGGCCGTCGGCGTCGACGACGACTTCTTCGAGCTCGGCGGCCACTCCCTGCTGGCGACGCAGGTCGTGGCGCGGGTCCGGGGCGCGCTGGGGATCGAGCTGCCGTTGCGGGCGATCTTCGAGAACCGGACCGTGGCCACGCTCGCCACTGCCGTCAGCGGCCGGCCGACCGGCACCGACGAGGTCGGGCTGGAGCCGGTGGTGCGGGGGGATCGGTGGGTGCCGTCGTTCGGGCAGCGGCGGTTGTGGTTCCTGGACCAGTTGCAGCCCGGACTGATCGCCTACAACCTCCCGCTGGCCTACCGGATTCGTGGTCGGTTGGCGGTGGGGGTGTTGGGGCGGGCGTTGGGTGTGGTGGTGCAGCGGCATGAGGTGTTGCGGTGTTGTTTTGA
>NZ_JBEZMR010000068.1:0-3265 GCF_040652795.1 Micromonospora sp. NPDC048170 | reverse complement strand
GTGGCGCCCCGGGCCCGCCGGCGCCCCCCCCCCCCCCGGGGGCCCCCCGGCCACCCCCAAACACCGGGGGGGGGGGGGGGGCCCGCGCCCCCCCCCCCCCCCCCCCCCCGCCTGGTGCGGGGAGCGTGACGTGGATCGCTCAGCCTCGGCGAGGTCCGCCGTCTCCTGGCACACCTAATCACCACCACCCGACCCTTCGACCGCCTACATCGATGGTCACGATGGCGACGCCGACACCAATACCGCGCCAGGACAGCCCACTACCAGCGAATACACCGACTTCATCAACTACGACTGGAGTACTAACGGCGGCGGACCGGCCGGAATCCGGCCGGTCCGCCACTCCACGCGCTCGGTTACACGGTCGCCATGACGTTCAGGATCCAGTCCCGGCTGTCCGGCACGGTCGCCCAGAAGGCGCCGCCGGTGCAGCCGGTGGTGATCGTCGACAGAACACCCACTTGGTACCGCAGGCCGTCCACGAGCTTGAACAGCGGCCCACCTGAGTCGCCGTAGCACATGTCGCCGTTCAAACCGTCGGTGCGGACAGCCCGGCCGCCGTAATAGTCGGTGTTGCCGTTGATGGCGAGCACGTTCTGGGTCGCCCGGCGGACCACCTCGGCAACCCCGCAGTTCGAGCACGTCCGGCCCCAACCGAAGGCGTAGGTGGTGGCCCCCACCGTGGTCGTCGCGGTGGGCAGCCGCACCGGCTCGGCGTTCGCCGACCGGTCGAGCTTGAGCATCGCGATGTCGTGGCTGGCGCGCACCCGGGAGGTGCTGACGTTAACCACGCCCCCGCCCGTGTACCACCAGATGCTCTTCACGCGGACGCTGATGTCGCCGTCGGGGATCCGGGTGGAGCCGTTGTAGAGGCAGTGCCGGGCAGTGAGCACCCAGTAGTTGTCGACGATCGACCCGGAGCACTGGAACTGGCCGTTGACGAGTACTGCGGCGAGGCCATCGGCGTCGCTCTGGTTCTCACCCCCGACGATCGGGGTCGGCGCTGCCGCCGCAGGACCGGCGGCTAGCGGAATGGTGACCAACAGTGCGGCGAGCATGGCGGCGACCCGTGCTATGCGACCAACCCTGGCGCCTCTGCCTTCCCCCGTGGCCCTGAACGCTGCTGTCAACCTGTTCACAAAACCTCCATCGGTCTATATAGACGTCAGGCGATCTTGACTGAGTTGTTACTGTCAGCACAACCCCTTTCACTCTACGCATCCCACAACCAACACCCGCACCTGGCCGAAGGTCGCCAAACGGGCCTCACCGGCTCCCATATACTGGGATACGGCGTCAGGCGCCGTCAGTACTGCAACCTGATGTCGCTGCATACGGCGGTTCGAGTCGTTTGCGGTAGTGACAGGCTCGGGCTTGTTCCTGGCGTCGGCGTCGGTAGCAGGACCAATGCCAGACGTGTTCAGCGGTGTGCGTGATGGTCAGGACCAACTGGGTGAACAGGCGGCGGATCTCGTTGCTGGTCAGTGGGATCAGCTTGCCGCGCCTGCGCCGGGACCCCCCTTGCGGCCTCGGCGGCGCGGGTCACGACCAGGAACGCGGCAGCGGTCATGGCCAGGGTGATGTGGGCATACCAGGCGTCGTAGCGGCGGACCTGGCACTGGTCCAGGCCAACCTCGTTCTTCGCCGTCTGGAACGACTGCTCGATCGCCCAGCGCGAACCCGCGACCCGGACGAGATCACGCAGTTGGGTCCCACGCCGGCCGAAACACCGGTAGTAGGCGATCTCGCCGGTGCCGATCGACCTGCGGGCCAGCACCCAACCCCGCCGGCCGTGCGCGAACTCGGTCCGGATCGGCGTCCAAGCCCAGTGGTAGACCCGTGGACCGTGGGCGCCGTCACCACAGGACATCCGCCGCCAAGCCCCGGGCCAGATCGTGGCGATCATGGCCTTGACCGGGCTGACCGTGTGCAGCCCGGCCGGGACCTCGTCATCATTGCGAGTGGCCATCACATACGCGATGTCCTGCTCCTCGAGCCAGTCCCGCAGGCCGGGGTTCTGCCCGAACGCCGTGAACCAGGCGAACGGCACCCCGGCCGCGATGGCCTGCTCGAGCATCGTGCGGGCCTGCTGCGGCTTGGTGGCGAACCCCACGTCGTCGGGCACCGCCGCGCCTGCCTCAGGCCGATCGCCAGCAGTCGGCGGCCGAAAACGGTCCGGGCACCTGGCTCTCGACGACCTGCGTATCGATGCCCATTCCACCCGACGAGACCCCGCAAGATCGGGGCTCCACATTCCGCCGTAGAAATGGTCGTGCATTTCGCCGGACATAATGGCATAAATTCAGCGGCGACGGAAGCGCGGCACACCGGAAAGCCCCGTGGAGGGCAGCCATATGGGCGACGGCACATTGCATTGCCAAAGGATGACTGTACAGCCACACGCTTCAGGGAGTACGGACACGGCCGCAAATTGCCCGGCAATGGCCTGGATTTGCTGCGCCGCGATACCGGCCGCCAGGTCCACGAACTGACCACCGTTGACCCTCGGCTCCGGTCATAAACGGGCACGACCTTACAGGCCGCCATGAAGAGCTTGCTGGAAGCCGGCGGCGATCTGTGCCAGGTGCTCGCCGTACTCCGGCTCGCCCGGCTCGTAGACGGCCTCCCGGTCATCCCGGAATGGCTTCAGCCAGCGATGGCATTCGCGCCGCTGCTCCTGTTGAGCGGCGTGGATCGCGCGGAGAACGACCGGCCGATATATCAGCTTCGCCCGCCAGTTGCCCACGTACTTCGCGTTGATGTGCGCGGTCACCGGATGGGGTCGGCGGTGGGCGTATCCGATCACCGTGATCGTCTCGTATCCCAATCCAGCGAACCCGCCGACCACGTAGAGCTTCGCCCCGGCGGGGAAGATCTTCTGGCTGCGGAAGTCGGCCTGCGGCCCATCCGGGCTGTACGGATATGGCAGCAGGTTGCCCACAATGCACCACTCCGGGCTCCACGTCTCCTCAACCACGGGAGGACACTACTGAAGCTTGGCCAGCCAGTCAGCGTCGCGTCCGTTGACCTCTTGCGGCTATTTGCGGACCGCTCGCCTGACGCGCGCTTGGACGTTCGTGTACCCGGTGGCAAGCTGCGGAGCGGCACGGCAGCGAAGCGCCCTGACATCGACGACGGCCGGCCCCGCTGGCGCTCGTCACGGCCCGATTTGCTGGTCACGACCATTCCGACGCCTGGCGCGATACTCGAGGACCCCGTGAGCGACCATCAGGGCCAACGCTGCCATTAACAGCATGGCGCCGAT
>NZ_JBEZMR010000067.1:0-3649 GCF_040652795.1 Micromonospora sp. NPDC048170 | reverse complement strand
GCCGGCACCGCGGCCCCGGTGTGCGGGTCGACGAGCAGGAACTCCTCCTCGACACCCACCGCGACGCCGGCTCACGGCAAGGGGGGTACGACCCGATGGCGGGTTCGGTGCACACGGTCGCGGTCATCGGGGCCGGCAAGATCGGCGAACTGATGCTCAGCGGGCTGCTGCGCTCGGGATGGCCGGTGGACCGCCTGCTCGCCACCGCCCGCCGTCCCGCCCGGGCCGAGGAGCTGACCGCCCGGTACGGGGTCCGGGTGGTCGACAACCTCACGGCGGTGGACGAGGCGGAGGTGCTCGCCGTTTCGGTCAAGCCGCAGGACGCGGCGACGCTGCTGGACGAGATCGGGCCCAAGGTGCCTGCCGACAAGCTGGTGATCTCCCTCTGCGCCGGCCTGCCGACCAGCTTCTTCAACCGCCGGCTGCCCGAGGGCACCCCCGTGGTGCGGGTGATGACCAACACCCCGGCCCTGGTCGACGAGGCGATGACCGCGATCTCCGCCGGGGCGCACGCCACCGGCACGCACCTCGCGCTGGCCGAGGAGATGTTCAAGCCGCTCGGCTCGACGGTCCGGGTGCCCGAGTCGCAGCAGGACGCGGTGACCGCGCTGTCCGGCTCCGGGCCGGCGTACTTCTACCTGCTGGTCGAGGCGATGATCGACGCGGGCATCCTGCTCGGCCTGCCCCGGCAGGTCGCGCACGAGCTGATCGTGCAGACCGCGATCGGCTCGGCCGTGATGCTGCGCGACTCCGGCGAGCATCCGGTGAAGCTGCGCGAGGCGGTGACCTCGCCGGCCGGCACCACCATCTCCGCCGTACGGGAGCTGGAGAAGCACGGCGTACGGGCGGCGCTGCTCGCCGCGCTGGAGGCGGCCAGGGACCGCGCCCGCGAACTGGCCGCCCAGGCCGACTGATTCTTTCGCTCCCGGCCCAACATCCGCACTTCGTCACTGTGCGCCGACGGCCCGACAGCTTGTCTGGCCGGTAGTTGGAAGGGCCCCGGCACGTCGCGGAGTGTCCGATACCGCGCTGATCGAAGCCGCGTGCGCGGATGCCACCGGCGGCGGTCACCGCCTCACCGGCCACCCTGTCCCGACTGTCCCGCCCACGGGAGCCCGCCCCGCCGGTTGCCCCAAACCTGCCGACCTGGCCCGCCATTCGTCCATCTCTCGGGAACTTCGTTCCGCTTTTCAGGATGACCGGAGATCTTGGTGGGAAACGGCCCCTATAGGGGCCGTTTCCCACCAAGATCTGATTGTGGCTGCCCATGCGAGACCTGCCGTTCACGGTCTCCGCCTCGCTATGCCAAGTCGGCGTCCTGCACCACGCATTCGGGTAGGTTTTTGATCGTCACCCCGCCATTTCTGCCGCATCAGATGGTGCGGCGGAGTAACTGCACGTCGAGAGCCGGAATGGCGTCGATCGCACCCTCGCCGAGAACGACCGGATCAAGCGGGCCCTGCGCACCTGGCAGGCCGAGGTGCGGGAGCCGGTGTCGCGCCACGGATAGCAGCCGCCCCGCCTATCGGCGTCGCTTGGTTTCCAGTGGCCATTCCAGGCTGACCGTCTCGTTGCGGCCCTGCCGGTCGAAGAATTCCTGGAGGTTCCGCTTCTGCTGGGCGTACCAGCCGACTTGCGCCTGGTGAAGGGCGTCGGGGTGCGTCCGGGCGATCCGTTCGTGACGGGCCGCGATCGACACCGCCATGTCGACTGCCGCGCGCGCGTCACTCTCGGCGTCATGAGCGGTCGCCAGGTCGACCTGGTAGTACCTGCACAGGTCGCCCAGTTGTCGGCTGTCGTACCAGCGGGGCTCGACCTCACCGTGCAGGATCGAGGGGTCGATGATGGCGGCGCGGTCCCACTCGACCGGCGGAAGGCCATGGCGAGCCAGTTCGGTGTGCAGCGCCGTGACGTCGTAGTGGGCGCAGAAGACGACCAACGGCGTGCCGTCCGCGATCACCTTCGAGATCGCCGTTCCCAGCTCGGCCAGTGCCTTCCGCGGCGGCTGCCCGGCGCTGCGCACCATCTCGTCGGTGATCCCGTGGACCGCGGTGGAGTCGGGCGGGATCGGCACCCCGGGGTCGATGAGCCAGTTCGAGGTGGTCCCGTCGGCGTAGACCAGGGCGGCGGAGACGATGCGGCTGTCCATGGGCTGCCTGTCGGTGCCCTCGATGTCGAAACCCACCACCGGCAGGTCGTGCCACCCGCGGTGGTTCCCGCGCGGCGGAGCGGTTCTGACCGGTGCGCACTCATGGTGGTACGAACTCCAGCGGCCCCCGGTGTTGACCGCCTGTCCGGCCCCGGCTTCCACCCGTCTCCGGCACTTTCCGCAGCTTCCGGGGTACCTGTTGATCACGATGAGGGTCTCCTGTGCTGATGCCTGGTGGCGCGCAGGACCAGAAAGCGTCCGGCGCATGGGAAGGGGCGCTGATAGCGGAGCGCCTGGACGATCTTGAATTCTTGATCGGCCTGTCGTCACCCCCGCCGGTGCGGAGTCACCCACCTATGTGGACGGTCAAGATTGGCCGGATTCCGGTGTTTGCGGCCCAGTTGTCTGAGGACGACACGAGGTCGTACGACGAGTCGTCACCTTGCTGCTGTCGGCGAGCCGATGGCAGCCGTCAGAGCCTGAACCGACTGGATCAGCACTAGCCAGGGTGCGTTAGTGTCCGGCCCTGTGAAGATCGAGGCGTTCGACATCTGGACCGACGACAACGTCGCGGAGGAGGCCGGCGACCGACCCAGGCTGCCTGCGGGGTGGGCCGACCAGACCGGTCCGGGCATCGACGTTTCGGCTTGGCCGCGCTCTCCACGTACCGGTCAACCGATGCTGCACTGCTTCACGCTGTGGCTGCCTGAGGTATACCGGCGGCGCGGGCCCGAACTGGTGGCCGTGGCGGTGTTCCAATGGGAGGACGAGCGCTACTTCGAGGACCCGTCGCCGGAGGTCGCGGCGGTCATCGCCGGACGATCGGCCGACGTCGCACCGGCCGGGCACCCTTTCTGGGCCGAACTCGCCCAGGCCAGGCCGCACCCTCGGCTACAGGTCGCCGACGACGGCGTCGCATCCCTGTTCGCCATGGTGTGGCTGACCGAGACGGAGCTGAACGGACCACGCGTGGCCCGCCCCACCGCGGCGCCATCACTCGCAGACGGCGAATTCGACAACGCCGCCCGTCGGGCGAAGCACGGCCAGTACGGTCCGCTGTGGCTTGTCCCCCGCGACGACCCCAACGCGGGCGTGGCACCGGTGAGTCTCCCGTCGGACGACGACGCCTACGTCGACGTGCCGGACAGGTTCGATGTCTTTCACGCCGAGCACCTGGGCGGCTCGTGCATGTCTCCGGACGGAGCACGCGACGGTCTGTCGCCCTGGTACATCGAGGTGTGCCGACTGGGCGGCATCAGCTTCGGTGGTGATCTGGACATCGCGTTGGACCTGGAGAACGGCGCGTTTCTCGGCGACTGGAGCACCGCTGTGATGATCCCGGGTCCTGAGGCCGACAGGAGCGACCGGCATTAAGGCGTGTTTCGTAAGTCGGGCTGTGCCCGCCAAGTTGCGGCGTGGCGGTGATCGATAACTGAAGAGGTCTCCGGTATCTGGTTCTGCGACCAAGCAAGAACTTCATACCGGAGACCTCGTGCCCAG
>NZ_JBEZMR010000066.1:0-3876 GCF_040652795.1 Micromonospora sp. NPDC048170 | reverse complement strand
GGTGGTGGCGGATGTGCGGTGGGATCGGTTTGTGTCGTCGTTTACGGCGTTGCGTCCGTCTCGGTTGTTTGCCGAGATCCCCGAAGCACAGTCCGCGATCGAGGCAGCGGCCCACGCCGGCCCCACCGACCAGGCCTCCGCACTTCGCGAGCGGCTCGCGCCCCTGACGGCACCGGAGGTCGAGGCGTCGCTCCTGGATCTCGTACGGTCCCAGGTGGCGGCGGTGCTCGGCCACGCCACGGTGGAGGCGGTGCCGCCGGACCGGGCGTTCCAGCGTCTCGGCTTCGACTCGCTCACCGCCGTCGAGCTGCGCAACCGGCTGACCGCCGAGACGGGTCTCGCACTGCCCTCCACCCTGGTCTTCGACCACCCGACGCCGGCCGCCCTCGTCACCTTCATCCGGGAGGCCGTGCTCGGCGCCTCGGGTGCCGCGCCGGCCGCCCCCAGGGTCACCGCGGTGGACGACGATCCGATCGTGATCGTCGGAATGGGCTGCCGCCTTCCGGGTGGCGTCGGATCGCCGGACGAGCTGTGGCAACTGCTCGCCGCGGGACGCGACGGCATCTCCGAGTTCCCCCTCGACCGGGGCTGGGACAGCTTCCTCGGCAGCGGCCTGTCCGACACGTCCTTCGTCCGTAGGGGCGGCTTCGTCTACGACGCCGGTGAGTTCGACGCCGAGTTCTTCGGCATCTCACCGCGCGAGGCGCTGGCGATGGATCCGCAGCAGCGGCTGCTGCTGGAGACGTCGTGGGAGGCGATCGAGTCGGCGGGCATCGACCCGACCAGCCTGAAGGGCGGCGCGGTCGGCGTCTTCGCCGGTGCCAGCTTCCAGGGGTACGCCAGCGGGTCGGTGGGCCGGGCGCAGGAGGTCGGCGGCCACCTGCTCACCGGCAACGCGACCAGCGTGTTGTCGGGCCGGGTGTCGTACTCGTTCGGCTTCGAGGGGCCGGCGGTGACGGTGGACACGGCGTGTTCGTCGTCGCTGGTGGCGCTGCACCTGGCGGCGCAGGCGCTGCGGTCGGGGGAGTGCGACCTGGCCCTCGCGGGCGGTGTCTGCGTCATGGCGTCTCCGGCCACCTTCGCCGAATTCTCGATCCAGGGCGGGCTGTCGGCCGACGGCCGGTGCCGGTCGTTCTCGGACGACGCGGACGGCACGGGCTGGTCCGAGGGCGTGGGCGTGCTGCTGGTGCAGCGGTTGTCGGACGCGCGGCGCGAGGGCCGGCGGGTCCTGGCGGTGGTACGTGGCACGGCGGTGAACCAGGACGGCGCCTCGAACGGTTTGACGGCGCCGAACGGCCCGTCGCAGCAGCGGGTGATCCGGCAGGCCCTCGCGTCGGCAGGGCTGTCGGCCGGGGATGTGGACGTCGTCGAGGCGCACGGCACCGGCACCAGGCTCGGTGACCCGATCGAGGCGCAGGCGCTGCTGGCGACGTACGGGCAGGGTCGCGGCGAGGCTGCGCCGCTGCTCCTCGGCTCGGTGAAGTCGAACATCGGTCACACGCAGGCGGCTGCCGGGGCTGCGGGGATCATCAAGATGATCTTGGCGATGCGCTCGGGCGTGGTGCCGGCGTCGTTGCACGTGGACGAGCCGTCGTCGCATGTGGACTGGTCGTCGGGTGCGGTGGAGTTGGTGACCCAGTCACGGGAGTGGCCGGCGGTGGGGCGTCCGCGTCGGGCGGGGGTGTCGTCGTTCGGCATCTCCGGCACGAACGCCCACGTGATCCTGGAACAGCCCGAGTCGGCGCTCGACGTGGTGCCGACGGCACCGCCGGTGGTGACGGCCGGTGAACCTGAGGCCGCTACCGAACTCTCGGCTGGGGAGTTCGTCTCGCAGCCCGTCGGGGGTGCGACCGTGGCGTTGCCGGTGCCGTGGGTGGTGTCGGGGCGGTCGGAGCGGGGTCTGGTGGGTCAGGCGGCGCGGTTGGCGTCGTTCGTGGGGGGCCGTTCCGATCTTGCGGTGTCGGATGTGTCCTGGTCGTTGGTGGTGTCGCGGGCGGCGTTGGAGCATCGGGCGGTGGTGTGGGGCAGTTCGGTCGAGGAGCTGACGGCGGGCTTGACGGCGGTTGCCGAGGGCCGGTCGTCGGGTGTGGTGTCGGTGGGTCGTCGGGCGGTGTTGTTCACGGGTCAGGGTTCGCAGCGCGTCGGTATGGGCCGCGAGTTGTACGACGTGTTCCCGGTGTTCGCGTCGGCGTTCGACGAGGTGTGTGGGCGGTTCGACGGTTTGTTGCCGCGTGCGTTGCGGGAGGTGGTGTTCGCGGAGGCGGGTTCGCCCGAGGCGGGTCTGTTGGACCAGACGGTGTTTGCGCAGGCGGGGTTGTTTGCGGTCGAGGTGGCGTTGTGGGAGTTGCTCGCGTCGTGGGGTGTGCGGGCGGACTTTGTGGCCGGTCATTCGATCGGTGAGGTGAGTGCCGCCTACGTGGCGGGGATGTTGTCGCTGTCGGATGCGTGTGTGTTGGTGGCGGCGCGGGGTCGGTTGATGCAGGCGTTGCCGGCTGGTGGGGTGATGGCGGCGGTCGGTGCGCCGGAGGAGTTGGTTGGTGAGCTGATCGAGGCGTCGGGTGCGGCGGTGGATATCGCGGCGGTGAATGGTCCGGCGTCGGTGGTGGTGTCGGGTGCGGCGGTCGAGGTCGCGGCGGTGGTGGCGGCCTCCCGTGAGCGGGGTTGGCGGGTGAAGGAGCTGTCGGTCAGTCACGCGTTCCATTCGCGGTTGATGGATCCGATGTTGGGCGAGTTCGCGGCGGTGGTGGCGGGGCTGGACTGGCAGCCGCCGAGGATTCCGGTGGTGTCGAACGTGACCGGCAACGTGGCCGACGCCGCAGAGATCACCGATCCGCAGTACTGGGTGCGGCACGTGCGGCAGCCGGTGCGGTTCGCCGACGGGGTGGCGGCTCTGCGCGAGCAGGGTGCGGACACCTTCCTGGAGGTCGGCCCGGACGCCGTCCTCACCGCCATGGCCGCCGAGGCGGAAGCGGCCGACGACGTGCGGTACGTCGCCACGCTGCGCCGGAACCAGTCCGACGTCACCGCCCTCACCGCCGCCGTCGGGCAGTTGTGGATCGCGGGTGTGCCGGTCGACTGGGCGGCGTACCACCGTCAGACCGGTGCCCGGCCGCGCGTGGTGGACCTGCCCACGTACGCCTTCGAGCGGCGGCGCTACTGGCTGGAGGACTCCCGGCCCGGCCCGGCTCCGGAGAGCGCCCACGCCCCGTCCGACGAGCAGTTCTGGGCGGCGGTCGAGTCCGGGGACCTCGGCGTGCTGGGCGACGAGTTGGCGGTGGGCGCGGACGAGCCGTCCACGGCGCTGCTGCCCAAGCTCGCCCGTTGGCGGCGGGCGACGCAGCAGCGGGCCGCTGTGGACTCCTGGCGGTACCAGGCGACGTGGCGTACGGCCGAGGTGCCGGAGTCCGCGACGCTGGCGGGGACCTGGCTGCTGCTGATGGCGCCGGGGCAGCAGGACGACCCGGTGGCCGTGGCGTTGGCGGCGCGGGCCGACCGGGTGGTCCCGGTGCTGGTCCCGGCCGGCGCGGACCGGTACGCGGTGGCGCAGCTGCTGCGGGAGGCGATGGGGACCGACTGCCGGGACGCCGACCTGGTGTCCCTGCTGTCCCTGGCCGATCCGCGGGAGCTGTCCACGGTTCCGGCCGTCGCCGAGGTGTCGACGGCGCTGGCGGTGGCGCAGGCGCTGGCCGAGGTCGGTGGGACGGGCCGGCTGTGGTGGTTGACGCGTGGGGCGGTGTCCGTCGGCGGCTCCGACGTGCTGACTGACGTCGCGGGTTCCGCGGTGTGGGGTTTGGGTCGGGTGGTGGGTTTGGAGTTGCCGTTGCGGTGGGGTGGGTTGGTGGATTTGCCGGTGGTGGTGGGTGGTGGTGTGTGGGG
>NZ_JBEZMR010000065.1:0-4139 GCF_040652795.1 Micromonospora sp. NPDC048170 | reverse complement strand
GTCGGGTTGGCCGCCCGGCCGCCGGCGCTGCCGCCGGTGGTCCCGGCGACCGTGCTCCGCCCCGCGCCGCCCGCCCCGCCCGCGCGCGCCGTGCCGGTCGCCCGCGCCGCCGCCCGGGCAACCGAGCGGCCCACCGTGCACCTGCACATCGGCCGGATCGACGTCCGGCTCGCCCCCGGGCAGCGCTCCGCGCCCGCCGCGCCCGCGCCGGTCGCCCCGGTCTCGTCGGCCCCGGCCGTGGCCCCGGGACCCGCCCCCGAACTGGAGGCCTACCTGCGCGATCCGGAGGGACGGCCACGATGAGCACCGCGTACGCCCTCGCCGCCGTCACCGCCGTGCTGCGCGCCCAGATGATGGCGTACCTGCGCGCCACGGGCGCGTCCTCGGCTGTCGGCGGGGTGTCCGTCTCCGCCGGCCCGCCGGACCGGGTGACCGTGGGCAACCAGGAGGGCAACCAGGTCAACCTGTTCCTCAGCCGGGTCACCCGCAACCCGGCCTGGGCCAACCTCGGGCCGCCGCCCCGCAGCGCCGGCGGGGACGACGTCGCCGCTGTCCCGCTCGGCGTCGACCTGCACTACGTGGCCAGCGTCTACGGCCACGACCCGCTGACCGGCGAGATCCTCCTCGGCCACCTGCTGGCGATGCTGCACGAGACGCCGGTGCTGACCCGCGCGGCGATCCGCCGGTCGCTGGCCCCCGACCCGCCGGACGCGACCCTGCCGGCGCCGGTGGCCGAGTCCCGCCTCGCCGAGCAGGTCGAGCAGCTGCGGATCAGCGTCGCCAACAGCCCCGGCGGCGAGGAGAGCTTCCGGCTCTGGTCGGCGTTCAGCGCCCCGTACCGGAGCAGCGTCTTCTTCGACGTCTCCGTGGTGCTGGTCGACCCGCTGCGGGGAGCCCGGGAGCCCCTGCCGGTGCGGTCGGTCACCGCCGGAACGGTCGACGTGCACGGCCCCGAGGTCGACACCGTACGCGCCGACGGCCCGACCGGCACCCCGGTCACCGCCACCGCGACCCTCGTCGTGACCGGCCGCAACCTCGCCGGCCCGGACACCAGGATCCGGTTCGGTGCGGCCACCGCCAGCCCCGCCACCGCGTCGGCCACCGAGCTGCGGGTGCCGCTGTCGGCCTTCGACCGGCCCGTCCCCGCCGGTCTACGAGGGCTGGTCGTCACCCACTCCGTCAACCTGGGCGACCCGCCGACCCCCCGGGCGGCACTCAGCTCCGACGCCGTGCCCGTCACCTACCGTCCGACGATCACCGTCGCCCCCGCCGACGTGGTCGTCGACTCCAGCCGCACCGTCGACGGGGTGCTGCTGCGCACCGGCGCGGTCACCGTCACCGTCACCCCGCAGGTCGAGGCGACGCAGCAGGTCACCCTCTCCCTGACCGGGGCGGGCGGCACGATCCTGCCGGCGCCGCCCGGCAACGGGGTCGCCCCGGGCGCCGGAAGCACCGACCGGATCCGCTTCGCCTTCCGCGACCTGCCCGCCGGGGCGTACCTGGCCCGGCTGCGGGTGGACGGGGTGGACAGCCCGCTGAGCACCGACCCCGCCGGCCGGTACACCGGACCTTCCGTGGTGCTGTGATGCCCGCCCCCCGCGCCGCCGCCCGCTGGCCCGCCCCCGCCGCCGCCGAGCGGGACGACGACGGGCTGGCCGCCGAGGTGGAGCGGATCCGGCTGCTGCTCAAGGGCGAGCCCGCGCAGGGCACCGGCGCGGGCGGTACGCACCTGGACCGGATCGTCGCCGGCTTCGGGCTGACCGGTTTCGAGCGGGACGTGCTGGTCGCCGCCGTCGCCGGGGAACTCGGCCTGCTGGACCGCCCGCCCACCTTCGCCTGGTGCCTCGACGCCCTGCCCGGCGGGCACTGGGACGCCCTCGCCCCCGACCGTCCGCTGCGCGCCGCCCGGCTGGTCGAACTCGGCGAGGGACCGCTGCCGCACGCCCCGCTCCGCGCCGACGAGCGCATCCTGCACGAGCTGCGCGGCGCCGGGCGGCTCGACGAGCGGCTGCGGCCGTACCTCACGGAACTGCCCGCGCCGCCGGCCGGGCTGCCGGCCAGCCGCCGGCGGGCCGCGACGGACCTCTGCGCCGCCTGGCAGGCCGGCCGCCGCGCCCTGCGGGTCAGCGGCCCGGACCGCGCCGACCGCACGGACGTGATCGCCGCCGCCGCCGCGACGGTGGGCCGGCCCGCCCACCGGCTGACGGCCGCCGACCTGCCTGGCGCGGTCACCGACCGGGATGCTCTCGCCCGGCTGTGGAACCGCGAGGTGGTGCTCGCCGACCCGGTGCTGGTCGTGGAGCTGACCGGCGACGAGCCGCCCGAACTGGCCGGCGTCGTGGCGCACCTGCTGGCACGGCTCGTCGGAGACGTGGTGGTGTCCACCCCGCGCGCCGTCGCGCTCGACGGGGTCGCCGCCGGACCCACCGTGGACCGGCCGACCCGCGACGAGCAGCGCGCGTTGTGGCGCGGGCTGCTGCCCGACCGCCCGGCCGCCGAGTTGGCCCGCGAGTACGACCTGGGACACCACGAGATCCTCGCCACCGCCGCCCGGCCCGCCGCCGACCCGACGGCGCTCGCCCGGGACCTGGTCCGCGAGCGGGTCCGCCGCGACCTCGACGGGGTGGCCGAGCGGATCGTCGTCCGCGCCGGCTGGGACGACCTGGTGCTGCCCGCCCCGGCCCTGGCCCAGCTGCGGCAGCTGACCGCCGCCGCGGCCGGCCGGGCGCTGCTCGCCGAGCGGGGCTTCGGGCGGCGTACGGGGCGGGGGCTCGGGGTCACCGCGCTCTTCGCCGGCCCGAGCGGCACCGGCAAGACCCTCGCCGCCGAGGTGGTCGCCGGGTCCCTCGGCCTCGACCTGCACCGCGTCGACCTGGCCACCGTGGTCAGCAAGTGGATCGGCGAGACCGAGAAGCAGCTGCGCCGGATCTTCGACGCCGCCGAACGCGGCGGCACCGTGCTGCTCTTCGACGAGGCGGACGCGCTGTTCGGCCGCCGGTCCGAGGTGAAGGACAGCCACGACCGGTACGCCAACATCGAGGTGTCGTACCTGCTGCAACGCATGGAGCAGTACCGGGGCGTGGCGGTGCTGACCACCAACATGCGCACCGCCATCGACCCGGCGTTCCTGCGGCGGCTGCGGGTGCTCGTCCCCTTCGGGCATCCCGGCCCGGCCGAGCGGGTCGACCTGTGGCGGCGCGCGTTCCCGCCGCAGGTCGCCACGGAGGACCTCGACCTGCGCCGCCTCGCCGACCTGGACCTCACCGGCGGCGACATCCACACCGTCGCCCTGCGGGCCGCGCTCGTCGCCGCCGGGGAGCACGTCCCGGTCCGGATGCGGCACGTGCTCGACGCCGTGGCCGCCGAGTACGCCAAGCACGACCGGCCCGCCGACCCGGGACTGTGGTCATGAACATCGAGGTCGACGTCCGCGAACTCGTCCTCACCGGAATCGAGGCGCCCGACCCCGGCGCGCTCGGCGCCGCGGTGACCGCGCGGCTGGCCCGGCTGCTCGCCGAGCGGGGTCTGCCGCCCGCCTCGCCCGCCCCCGGCCCGCTGCCGGCGCGACCGGGATCGGACCTGCCGGGCGCCCTGGCCGAGGCGATCTGGGCGCAGCTGGGCCGGCCCGCGTGCCGGGAGGCGGGCCGATGACCGAACGCGAGGCGGCCGTCCGGCCGCAGGCCCCGCCCGGCGACCGGTCCCCCGCCCGGGACGCGGAGCTGGCCGAGCTGACCCGGAACCTGGTCGACAGGTACGCCCCCGCGCTGGGCCTGCGGCCCGACGCCGTGCGGGTGCACCTCGGCGAGTCCGGCCGGCGGGCCACCAACCACGGCGCGAGAGGGCTCTTCGCCGACGGCGCGCTCTACCTGGCCCCCGGATACGACCCGCGGCGCACGGCCGGCCGGGCGCTACTCGCCCACGAGCTGGGGCACCTGGCGCAGGCCGGCGCGGCGGGCCCCGCATCCCCGACGCGGGCCGACACCGCGATCACCGCACACCCGACGCGGGCCGACGCCCCGCGCCCGACGCCGCACGGCATCGACCCGGAGGCGGAGGCCCGGGCGCTGGCGGAGGCCGCCGCGGCCGGCCGGACACTCTGGACGCCGGCGGCGCGGCTGCCGGCCGGCGCGGTCGCCGCC
>NZ_JBEZMR010000064.1:0-4918 GCF_040652795.1 Micromonospora sp. NPDC048170 | reverse complement strand
ATGAGCACGTGACCTCCCGGGACGTGCGCGCCCCCCCGGCGGGGGGGGTGGGGGTGGGGTGGGGTGGGGGGAGAGGGTCAGCGGGGGGTGGGGGCGGGTGTCGTGGTGGCGCGGCGGGTGCGGTGGGTGCGGTGGGAGTGGCGTAGGGCGTCGGCGGTGAAGACGATCAGCGCGGCCCAGACCAGGGCGAAGCCGGCGAGCCGGGCCGGCGGCATCGGCTCGTGGAAGATCAGCACCCCGCAGCCGAGCTGGAGGATCGGGGCGAGGTACTGGATCATGCCGAGGTTGGTGAGCGGGAGCCGGTTCGCCGCCCCGGCGAAGAGCAGCAGCGGGATCGCGGTCGCCGCGCCGGCCGACACGAGCAGCACGGTGTGTCCGACCGACACCTGCCCGAACGTGGCGTCGCCGGCGGCGGCGAGCCACCCCAGGTACGCCAGCGCGGGCAGCGCCAGCACCGCCGACTCGACGAAGAGTCCCTCCGCGGCGGGCAGCCCGAGTCGCTTCTTGACCAGGCCGTACCCGGCGAAACTGAGTGCCAGGGCCAGCGCCAGGTACGGCAGTCGGCCGTAGTCGATGGTCAGCACTGCCACGGCCAGTCCGCCGATGCCGAGTGCCGCCCACTGCGCGGGGCGCAGCCGCTCGCCCAGCACGGTGACGCCCAGGAGCACCACCACCAACGGGTTGATGAAGTAGCCGAGGGCGGTCTCGACCACCCGGTCGGAGGTCACGCCGTAGATGTAGGTGCCCCAGTTGACCGCGATCAGCGCGGCGGCGACGCCGATGCCGGCCAATGCCCGGGGCCGGCGCAGCAGCGCCCGCAGGAAGCCGGCGTTGCGCATCGCTCCCAGCAGCAGGGCGACGAACACCACCGACCAGACGATCCGGTGGGCCAGGATCTCCATCGACCCGGCCGGGCGCAACAGCTTCAGATAGAGCGGGAAGAACCCCCAGAGCAGGTACGCGACGATGCCGTAGAGGTAGCCGAGACGGAGTGGCGTCACGCCTACACCGTAAGGGGCGAACGGCTGCCCGGATCCTTGCCGGTGATCCGGCTCACCGGCTGCTCCGCTGGTCGAGCTGCATCCAGCGATGCGGATCGGCCAGCGGGGCGAACCCGACCTTCGCGTACACCGGCTGTGCGTCGGCGGTGGCGAGCAGGATCCGGCGTACGCCCAGATCGGCGAGATGGTCACGGATGGCCCCGGCCAGCCACGTGCCCAGCCCCCGACCTCGCTCGGCGGGGTCGACGTAGACGTCGCAGAGCCAGGCGAAGGTGGCCCGGTCGGTGACCACCCGGGCGACCGCCACCTGCCGGCCGTTATCCGGGCGGTAGACGCCGAACGGCACCGACCCGGCGAACGCCCGCACCACCGTCTCCCGGTCCCGCCCCATGGCCCAGTACGCGTCGGTGGCGAGCCAGTGGTGCACCAGGTCCAGGTCGATCCGGTCCGGATCGGTGCTGAGCAGGTAGCCGTCGTCGCGGGTCAGGGTGGACATGCCCGCGACGCTAGCCTGGCCACCCGGCCCGATCAGCGGCCAATTCCCACCCTCTGGTCGGGCCCACCCACGGGCTGGGCCAGAGGGCGGGCCGACCAGGGTGTGACCCGGGTCAGTCGCGGTCCAGGACGGCCCCGAGGATCCAGGTGACGATGCCGACGAAGAGCGCGCCGAGGACCGCCTCCGGCCAGAAGCTGTCGACGTGGAAGGGCAGCCCGACCTGGTCGGCGATCCAGCTGGTGAGCAGGAACAGCAGCCCGTTGACCACCAGCGCGATCAGCCCGAGGGTCAGCAGGTAGAAGCCGCAGCCGACGGTCTTGATGATCGGCTGGAGCACCGCGTTGACCACACCGAAGATCACCGCGACGAGGAGCAGCGTGATGACCGCCTCGCCGGCGGACGCCGTACCCAACGTGATGCCCGGGATGAGCAGCGTGGCCAGCCAGAAGGCGAGCGCCGTGCTGCCCAGCCGGATCAGCAGCCCTTTGAGGAAACCCATGGCGGGGATCGTGCCACGGACGGACCACCTGGGGAACCCGCGAGATCGCCCGGGCCGCGCTCAGCGGCGGGAGGGACGGCCGATCAACTGCGACTCGATCGGGGTGGGGGAGAGCAGCGCCCAGCGCAGCGCCCGCCGGTTGACCACCGCCACCATGTCGTCCCGGATCCGGGTCAGCCACTCCGCCGACCCGCCGAGGCCCAGGGCGGCGCCCGCCACGGCGGCCTCGGTCGGGTCGAGCGGTTGCAGCACGGCCAGGTCGGCGCGGCCCAGCGCGTCGGCGTCGGCGGGAGTCAGTTCGTCGCGTACCAGCAGCGTGGTCCGCCACGGGGATCCCGGCTCCGTCTCGGGGGGCGTGGGACCGGCGTCGACCACCACCAGCAGTGGGCGCAGCGGCGAACCCGATTCGCCCACCGGGCGGCCGGGTGGGAGCACCGGGATCATCGCGCCGGGGATGCCGACGCCCCGGACGAACGGCTCCCACGCGCGCGGGCGGGCGGTCTGCACCACCACCCGGGCACCGAGCGCCATGGCCCGCACCGCCACGAGCTGCGCCGCGCGTACGCCGCCGACCAGCATCACCCGGGTGCTCTCCGGCCGGAACAGCCGGACGGTCACCGCGCCGCCGTGCCGGTTCGTGCCGACCATGAGCCCGGCCGCACCGACGGTCAGCTCCAGGCCGTCGGGCGCCGGACCCGGGCTGGCCGCGCCCGCCGCCGCGAGCGGCAGCGTGCCGGCCAGCCCGTCGAGCTGCGCGCCGTCGAGCCGGTGCACCTCGCCGCCCACCTCGGTCACCAGCCGCCGGAGCGCCTGCGCCGCGATCGACAGCTCCGCCGGGGTGGCGGCGGCCAGTCGTACGGCCAGCTCGGTCGGCGCCGACGCGGGGTCGGCACCGGCCCACGGCCCGACGCCGAGCGCGACGGTGGTCGCCGTCGCGGGGAGCGCGAGCAGCCGGCCCACCAGGCGCCGGCCGGCGTCGGTACGCGCGTCGGGCCAGCGGCTCAGCCGGAAGGTGGTCTGGAGCAGGTCGCCCGCCCGGACCGCCTGCCAGGACTCCTGGGCGGGGTGGTCGTCGTGGTGGGCCAGCTCCGCCAGCACCCGCAGCGTCGCGTGCTCGCCCAGCGGGCGGGCGGTGGCGGGCCCGATCCGGCGCGTGATCCGACGCACCGTCCCGGAGAGCGCCCGTCGCAGCTCCTCTGCCGTCCAGCCCTCGACGCGCAGCACCCGGACGGCGAGCACGGCCCGTTCCCGGCCGGCGAGCCGCCCGTCGGTCAGCTGCCGGTAGGAGGTGGCGACGGTGCCGCCACCGGCGCCGACGGTCGGCGCCGGTGAGCCGGTCAGCAGGAGCTGGAGCCGGACCGGGGGGCCGTCGGGCGCGGCGGCCGGCAGCAGCGCCGCCGGGACCGGCAGCGCGCGGGGAACGTCGCCGAGCAGGTCGGCCGGGTCGCCGACCTCCAGCAGGGCCACCATGCCCGTGGCGTCGTCCAGCACGGCGGCCGGTGCGCCGGCCAGCTCGGCGGGGCGGACGACCGCCCCCGGGTCGACCAGGTCCAGCAGGGCCGCCGGGCCGGCGGCCGGGGGCAGGGCGCGGCGGCGGGTGGCGTAGCCCAGGCCGGTGGTCAGCCACTCGAAGAGCCAGCGCCCCCGCAGCCGTACCCATGCGACGGGCAGCAGCAGCGTGGCCACCCCCACGGCGGCCAGCATCGCCAGCACGCCGCCGCCGACGGCCGCGACCACGACGGCCACCGCCACCTGCGTGGCGACGACCTGGCCGGCCCGGACGCCGGCGCCGCCCCGCCGGGCGGCCGGGATCCACTGTGGCGGCAGGGCAGCCCGGGGTGCCGGGGCACCTGCACCGGCGCCGGCGGGGCCGGGCGGACCGGGAGGGGCGGGCGGTGCTGGCTCGAAGGCCATGGCGGGTGGGCCGGGATCGTGGCCCGGGGCCGGCCGGTGCGGGCCCGTGCCGGTGGTCACCGTCACCGTGCCTCCTCGACCGGTCACTTGCCGCGACATCGACGCCGCCCATCGTAGGGGGCGAGCCCGGTGGGGTGGGGGCGGCGGTCCTCCACAGGGGATCGTCACGGGGTAGCAGAACCGCGACCGGGCCGCTACCGTCAGCGACGAGTTTTGCTGACCCCCGCGCCCGCCGTGCTTGACGTCGGGGCGGCGCGAGCGGCACGCCCGGTGAGTGGGCGCACCGACGGCCAGCCACGACCGAGGAGACGAGGTGACGTCCCGGGTGTCCCAGACCCAGGCAGAAGCAGCGGTGATGCAGCAGACCGCTGCGAAGTTCGAGCAGGTCGACCAGTCCCTGCAGTCCATGCTGAGCAGCCTGATGGCCGAGTTGGAGGTGTTGCAGCAGGCGTGGCGCGGTGCCGGCGGGCGCTCGTTCGAGCAGGTGAAGCAGCAGTGGGCACAGGACCAGGCGGCGTTGCAGCGGGCCCTGCGGGAGACCGCCGGCGCCATCCGCACGGCCGGCCAGCAATACGACGTCTCGGACACCGAAGCCGCCAGCCGGGTGTCCACCACCAACCGCGGCGGCATCCAGCTGCCGCTCTGACCCGGTCTCGGGGAGGAGACATCCGATGGACCACGGTGTACTGGTCGTCAACTTCGCCGCTCTGCAACAGGCGAGCGCGGACATCCAGAAGGCGCTGAGCGCGCTCGACTCGCAGCTCGGGCAGCTCGAACGGGATGCCGCCCCGCTCGTGGCGAGCTGGTCCGGCGAGGCCCGACAGGCCTACGAGCAGCGGCAGGGCCGCTGGCGTTCGGCCTCACAGGACCTCCAGGCCATGCTGCGCGACATCAAGCTGGCGGTGGACGACTCCGCTGCCGACTACCTCGACACGGAGAAGAAGAACGTCGGCCTGTTCCAGTGAGCCCCGCCCGGTGGTGGCGTCGACCTGACCCGGTCGACGCCAC
>NZ_JBEZMR010000063.1:0-5292 GCF_040652795.1 Micromonospora sp. NPDC048170 | reverse complement strand
CCCTGAACTGGAAGATTGTCCGGCGGTGTCCTACTCTCCCACACCCTCCCGAGTGCAGTACCATCGGCGCTGGAGGGCTTAGCTTCCGGGTTCGGAATGTAACCGGGCGTTTCCCCTCCGCCATGACCGCCGTAACTCTATCAACATATCAAACAACACCACACACACCGTGGTCTGTTGTTCGTTTGTCGAGAGTTGCACAGTGGACGCGTAGCAGCTTAGTAGTCAAGTCCTCGGCCTATTAGTACCGGTCAACTGAACCCGTTACCGGGCTTACATTTCCGGCCTATCAACCCAGTCGTCTAGCTGGGGGCCTTACCCCCACAAAGTGGGGTGGGATACCTCATCTTGAAGCGAGCTTCCCGCTTAGATGCTTTCAGCGGTTATCCCTTCCGAACGTAGCTAACCAGCCGTGCCCCTGGCGGGACAACTGGCACACCAGAGGTTCGTCCGTCCCGGTCCTCTCGTACTAGGGACAGCCCTTCTCAAGTATCCTACGCGCACGGCGGATAGGGACCGAACTGTCTCACGACGTTCTAAACCCAGCTCGCGTACCGCTTTAATGGGCGAACAGCCCAACCCTTGGGACCTGCTACAGCCCCAGGATGCGACGAGCCGACATCGAGGTGCCAAACCATCCCGTCGATATGGACTCTTGGGGAAGATCAGCCTGTTATCCCCGGGGTACCTTTTATCCGTTGAGCGACACCGCTTCCACTCGCAAGTGCCGGATCACTAGTCCCGACTTTCGTCCCTGCTCGACCTGTCAGTCTCACAGTCAAGCTCCCTTGTGTACTTGCACTCAACACCTGATTGCCAACCAGGCTGAGGGAACCTTTGGGCGCCTCCGTTACCCTTTAGGAGGCAACCGCCCCAGTTAAACTACCCACCAGACACTGTCCCTGAACCGGATAACGGTCCGAAGTTAGATACCCAAATCAACCAGAGTGGTATTTCAAGATTGCCTCCACCCATACTGGCGTACAGGTTTCACCGGCTCCCACCTATCCTACACAAGCTAATTCGAATACCAATGTCAAGCTATAGTAAAGGTCCCGGGGTCTTTCCGTCCTGCCGCGCGTAACGAGCATCTTTACTCGTAATGCAATTTCGCCGGGCCTGTGGTTGAGACAGTGGGGAAGTCGTTACGCCATTCGTGCAGGTCGGAACTTACCCGACAAGGAATTTCGCTACCTTAGGATGGTTATAGTTACCACCGCCGTTTACTGGCGCTTAAGTTCTCCGCTTCGCCCCGAAGAGCTAACAGGTCCCCTTAACGTTCCAGCACCGGGCAGGCGTCAGTCCATATACATCGAATTACTTCTTCGCATGGACCTGTGTTTTTAGTAAACAGTCGCTTCCCCCTGCTCTCTGCGGCCATACAACGCTCCACCCGCGCGGGGCTTCACGTCTCCGGCCCCCCTTCTCCCTAAGTTACGGGGGCAATTTGCCGAGTTCCTTAACCACAGTTCGCCCGATCGCCTCGGTATTCTCTACCTGACCACCTGTGTCGGTTTGGGGTACGGGCCGCTAAGAACTCGCTAGAGGCTTTTCTCGGCAGCATAGGATCACTGACTTCACCTGAATCGGCTCGGCATCACGTCTCAGCCCTAATGGTGTGCGGATTTGCCTACACACCGGCCTACACGCTTACCCCGGCACAACCACCGGCCGGGCTCAGCTACCTTCCTGCGTCACCCCATCGCTTGACTACTACCCGCCAGGTTCCCACGCTCCCCAACATCAGCCCGAAGGCCTCAACTGGTTTGGGTGGTTAGCACAACGAAGTTCATCACGGGCGCTCTTTCGCGGGTACGGGAATATCAACCCGTTGTCCATCGACTACGCCTCTCGGCCTCGCCTTAGGTCCCGACTCACCCAGGGCGGATTAGCCTGGCCCTGGAACCCTTGGTCATCCGGCGGAAGGGTTTCTCACCCTTCTTTCGCTACTCATGCCTGCATTCTCACTCGTGCCGCGTCCACAACTAGGTCACCCCGCTGCTTCACCCCCGGCACGACGCTCCCCTACCCATCCACACACCTGCACAAGGAATCAAGTCCAAGCGAGGTTGAAATGTGAATGCCACAGCTTCGGCGGTGTGCTTGAGCCCCGCTACATTGTCGGCGCGGAACCACTTGACCAGTGAGCTATTACGCACTCTTTAAAGGATGGCTGCTTCTAAGCCAACCTCCTGGTTGTCTATGCGACCCCACATCCTTTTCCACTTAGCACACGCTTAGGGGCCTTAGCTGGTGATCTGGGCTGTTTCCCTCTCGACTACGAAGCTTATCCCCCGCAGTCTCACTGCCGCGCTCTCACTTACCGGCATTCGGAGTTTGGCTGATTTCGGTAAGCTTGTGGGCCCCCTAGACCATCCAGTGCTCTACCTCCGGCAAGAAACACGCGACGCTGCACCTAAATGCATTTCGGGGAGAACCAGCTATCACGGAGTTTGATTGGCCTTTCACCCCTAACCACAGGTCATCCCCCAACTTTTCAACGTTGGTGGGTTCGGCCCTCCACGCGGTCTTACCCGCGCTTCAGCCTGCCCATGGCTAGATCACTCCGCTTCGGGTCTAGGACACGCGACTGAACGCCCTATTCAGACTCGCTTTCGCTACGGCTCCCCCACACGGGTTAACCTCGCCACATGCCACTAACTCGCAGGCTCATTCTTCAAAAGGCACGCCGTCACCCCGCAAGGCTCCGACGGATTGTAGGCGAACGGTTTCAGGTACTATTTCACTCCCCTCCCGGGGTACTTTTCACCATTCCCTCACGGTACTCGTCCGCTATCGGTCACCAGGAAGTATTTAGGCTTACCAGGTGGTCCTGGCAGATTCACGGCAGATTACAGGGGTCCGCCGCTACTCGGGAACACCCACAGAAGACCAGCCACTTTCACCTACCGGACTCTCACCGCCTACGGTCAGCCATTCCAGACTGTTCGGCTAGCAACTGGCTTTATAACTCCTCGAATGCATGTCAGTACACTCAGCAGGGTCCCACAACCCCGACCACGCAACCCCTGACAGGTATCACACGCAGCCGGTTTAGCCTCAATCCGCTTTCGCTCGCCACTACTCACGGAATCACTAAATTTGTTTTCTCTTCCTACGGGTACTGAGATGTTTCACTTCCCCGCGTTCCCCCCATACACCCTATGTGTTCAGGTGTAGGTGACTGGACATGACTCCAGCCAGGTTTCCCCATTCGGACACCCTGGGATCACAGCTTGGTTGACAGCTCCCCCAGGCCTATCGCGGCCTCCCACGTCCTTCATCGGCTCCTGGTGCCAAGGCATCCACCGTTCGCCCTTGACAACTTGACCACAAAGATGCTCGCGTCCACTGTGCAATTCTCAACAAACGACCAACCCACAACCCGAACAGCCCCACACCAGCCCGACAACCGCCGACGGTATGTGAGACCAGGCCATGCCTGGCAGCCCGACAAGCGCATCACGCTCGCCCACGGCCTCCGAAAGAACCAACCCATGGTTGTTCCTTCAGGACCCAACAGGGTGCTCTACATCCTCCTCCAGCCGCACCACAACATCCGTTCCCACCACCCCAGGGGCAGCTGTACTAGGTGTCCCGGCCGTTGCCGAAGAAAAACTCGCCAGTGTCTCCGCCATATGAGCACCCCACCACCACACTCGGGCAGTGCGGGCTCCTTACCGACTTTCGTCGGAAGGTGCTCCTTAGAAAGGAGGTGATCCAGCCGCACCTTCCGGTACGGCTACCTTGTTACGACTTCGTCCCAATCGCCAGCCCCACCTTCGACGGCTCCCTCCCATACGGGTTGGGCCACCGGCTTCGGGTGTTGCCGACTTTCGTGACGTGACGGGCGGTGTGTACAAGGCCCGGGAACGTATTCACCGCAGCGTTGCTGATCTGCGATTACTAGCGACTCCGACTTCACGGGGTCGAGTTGCAGACCCCGATCCGAACTGAGACCGGCTTTTTGGGATTCGCTCCACCTCACGGTATCGCAGCCCATTGTACCGGCCATTGTAGCATGCGTGAAGCCCTGGACATAAGGGGCATGATGACTTGACGTCATCCCCACCTTCCTCCGAGTTGACCCCGGCAGTCTTCGATGAGTCCCCGCCATAACGCGCTGGCAACATCGAACGAGGGTTGCGCTCGTTGCGGGACTTAACCCAACATCTCACGACACGAGCTGACGACAGCCATGCACCACCTGTGACCGCCCCCGAAGGACCTCACATCTCTGCGAGTTTTGCGGCCATGTCAAACCCAGGTAAGGTTCTTCGCGTTGCATCGAATTAATCCGCATGCTCCGCCGCTTGTGCGGGCCCCCGTCAATTCCTTTGAGTTTTAGCCTTGCGGCCGTACTCCCCAGGCGGGGCGCTTAATGCGTTAGCTGCGGCACAGGGAACCGGAGAGGCCCCCCACACCTAGCGCCCAACGTTTACAGCGTGGACTACCAGGGTATCTAATCCTGTTCGCTCCCCACGCTTTCGCTCCTCAGCGTCAGTATCGGCCCAGAGACCCGCCTTCGCCACCGGTGTTCCTCCTGATATCTGCGCATTTCACCGCTACACCAGGAATTCCAGTCTCCCCTACCGAACTCTAGCCTGCCCGTATCGACTGCAGGCCCGCAGTTGAGCTGCGGGTTTTCACAGTCGACGCGACAAGCCGCCTACGAGCTCTTTACGCCCAATAAATCCGGACAACGCTCGCACCCTACGTCTTACCGCGGCTGCTGGCACGTAGTTGGCCGGTGCTTCTTCTGCAGGTACCGTCACTTACGCTTCGTCCCTGCTGAAAGAGGTTTACAACCCGAAGGCCGTCATCCCTCACGCGGCGTCGCTGCATCAGGCTTCCGCCCATTGTGCAATATTCCCCACTGCTGCCTCCCGTAGGAGTCTGGGCCGTGTCTCAGTCCCAGTGTGGCCGGTCGCCCTCTCAGGCCGGCTACCCGTCGTCGCCTTGGTAGGCCATCACCCCACCAACAAGCTGATAGGCCGCGAGCCCATCCCAGGCCGAAAAACTTTCCACCAAACACCATGCGATGTAAGGTCATATCCGGTATTAGCCCCCGTTTCCGAGGGTTATCCCAAAGCCTAGGGCAGGTTGCTCACGTGTTACTCACCCGTTCGCCGCTCGAGTACCCCGAAGGGCCTTTCCGCTCGACTTGCATGTGTTAAGCACGCCGCCAGCGTTCGTCCTGAGCCAGGATCAAACTCTCCAACAAAAACTTGTTGAAAAACTGTCCCGACAACAAAAAGTGTTGCCAAAGGAATCCAAAACCAGCCAAACCAT
>NZ_JBEZMR010000062.1:0-9509 GCF_040652795.1 Micromonospora sp. NPDC048170 | reverse complement strand
GGGGGGCCGGGCCCCCCGCCCTCTTGCACCCGGCCGCGGGGGGGGGGGCCGGGCACGGCGGGCCACACCCCCACCACGACGCAGCGCAACCACCCCACGCAACACAACCACCCCACGCAACAACCAGCCCGACCCAGCGCAACAGGCCGCCCAGCGCAACAACACCCGGAGCGAACCGCAAGCCCACACAGCCCGACCTGGGGTTACCCTGACACCATGCAGGCCCTCTCCCCCGCCCCGACCCGCGCGGCCCAGCTGGCCCGGCCGGGTCGGCCTGCCGTGGTGGCCCGCACGCTCGCCGAGCTCACCGGGCCCACCCGTGGCGTGGTGGAGCTGCCGGTGCGGTTGATGTGGAACGCCCACCGCACCTTCGACCTGGCCGATCCGGACGACCTGCTCTGGATGTACGAGAACGTGCTGCGGGAGACCACCCGCGCCGAAGACCTTCGGCTGCTCATCAACGGGCGCATGCTGCGCCGGGTGTGGCGGCTGCTCAACCTGCCCCGAGGCGTACGCCAGGCGTGGGAGAGCCGCCATCGGGGGCTGCGTACGGCGTGAGCACCGCCCACCCGCACGAGTTCTATCGCGAGGTGGCCCGGGTGGCACTGTCCGCCGCCGGGCCGTACCGGTTCGTGCTCGGGGGCGGGGTGGCCTGGGCCGCGCACGGGCTGGTGACCCGCCCGACGGAGGACGTGGACCTGTTCGCCGACGTGGAGGGGGCCGCCGCCGCGGCGGCGGACGCGGTGCGGGTGACGCTGGAGCGGGCCGGGTTCGAGGTGACCGACGCCGATCCGGACAGCGAGCTGGCCGAGCTGTTCGACGGTTTCGACCGGGATCTCAGGGACTTCGTGGTGAGCCGGGACGGGCGACTCATCCGGCTCAGCCTGGCCCGCCTCGACCGGCACCGCAGCCCGGTGGTGATGGACCTCGGGCCGGTGATGGACGTACGCGACCTGATGGCGAACAAGACCGCCGCCCTGGTCAACCGGCGGGAGGTCCGGGACTACATCGACGTCGCGGCGGCCCTGGAACACCACGACGTGGCGGAGTTGCTGGAACTGGCCCGCCAGCTCGACCCGGCCCTGGACGAGGCGGACGTCCGGGCCGCCGGCCGCTACCTGGACCGGCTGCCGGACCGCAGGTTCGCCCGCTACGGTCTGGACGCCGCCGCCGTCGCCCGGGTCCGCACCCGCCTCGCCACCTGGCCCCGCTGACCCCGGCGTCGGGGACTACTTGGTGAAGCGCCCGCCGGTCACGCCGAGGACCTCGCCCGTGACGTAGCTGGACTCCTGGGAGGCGAAGAAGACGTACGCCGGGGCCAGCTCGGCCGGCTGGCCGGGGCGGCCCTCCGGGGTGTCCTGCCCGAACTGCTCGACCTTCTTCGGCGGCATGGTCGCCGGGATCAGCGGCGTCCAGATCGGGCCGGGCGCCACCGCGTTCACCCGGATCCCCTGCTCGGCCAGGTCGGCGGCGAGCGCCTTGGTGAAGTTGGCGATCCCCGCCTTGGTCGTGGCGTAGTCCAGCAGTTGCGGCGACGGGTCGAACGCCTGGATCGACGAGGTGTTGATGATGGTCGAGCCTTCGGACATGTGCGGCACCGCCGCCTTGCAGAGCCAGAACATGGCGTACAGGTTGGTCTTGAGCACCCGGTCGAACTGCTCGGTGCTGATCCCGAGGATGCCCTTGTCCTGCGCCATCTGGTAGGCGGCGTTGTTGACCAGGATGTCGATCCCGCCGAGATCCCGCACGGCCCGCTCGATCAGCTCCTCGCAGTGCCGCTGGTCGGTGATGTCGCCGCGCACGGCGACGCCCTTGCCGCCGGCTTCCTCGACCAGCCGGACGGTCTCCCGGGCGTCGGCGTCCTCCTCCTCGCCGAGGTAGGAGATGAGCACGTCGGCGCCCTCCCGGGCGTATGCGATGGCGATCGCGCGGCCGATGCCGGAGTCACCGCCGGTGATGACCGCCCGCCGGCCGTCGAGCTTGCCGCTGCCCCGGTACGACTCCTCGCCGTGGTCCGGCTTGGGGGCCATCTCGCCGGTCGCACCGGGCGGCGCCTGCTGCTGCCTCGGTTGTCCCTCCTGCTGGCCGTACTGGCTGGTGGGGTCCTGCTGGGTGTGCTGGTCCTCGCTCACCGACGTCTCCTCGCGTACCGATCGGGTCCTGGTATCCCACCGCTACCCTGCGGCGGCGGGCGGAAACGGACGCGGCGGTGTGGCACCGGGCGCTGGTCGGGTGGAACACCTCGGACTGGTGTGGCAGGAGTGACGGGCGCTCGTTAGGGTGCGCTCGGCGCCCACCAGGCGCCCCGACCCCATGGAAGGGCAACGCCATGACCTCTCCCTCCGGCCCGTCGCGTCGGACGGTGCTCGCCGCCGCGGCCGCGGCGGCGAGCGTCCCGCTGATCGCCGCCACCCCCGCCCAGGCGGCCGGCGCGGCCCGGTCGCGGACCTGGGACCTCACGATCCTCGGCACGTCGGACACCCACGGCTACGTCTACAACTGGGACTACTACTCGGACGCCGAGTACGACGACAGCAAGCGGAACGACGTGGGCGTCGCGAAGCTGGCCGCTCTCGTCACCCAGATCCGCGCCGAGCGGCGGGGCCGGGCGACGCTGGTGCTCGACGCCGGCGACACCATCCAGGGCACCCCGCTGGCCACCTTCTACGCCAAGCAGGAGCCGATCACCACCACCGGTGAGACGCACCCGATGGCCAACGCGATGAACGTGCTCGGCTACGACGCCGTGACGCTGGGCAACCACGAGTTCAACTACGGCCTGCCGCTGCTGGCGAAGTGGATCTCGCAGCTGGGCTTCCCGGCGCTGGCCGCGAACGCCGTCAACGTCGCCACCGGCAAGCCGGCGTTCCTGCCGTACGTCATCAAGAAGGTCTCCGTCGGTTTCGCCGCGCCTCCCCTGCGCGTCGGCATCCTGGGCCTGACCAATCCGGGCAGCGCGATCTGGGACAAGGCCAACGTCGAGGGCCGACTGCGGTTCGACGACATGATCGCCACCGCCGCGAAGTACGTGCCGATCATGCGGGCGCGCGGCGCCGACATCGTGCTGATCTCCGCCCACGGCGGCGACAGCGGCACCTCCAGCTACGGCCCGGAACTGCCGAACGAGAACCCGACGGCGCTGATCGCCCAGCAGGTCCCCGGCATCGACGCGATCCTCTTCGGCCACGCCCACGCCGAGGTCGCCGAGAAGTTCGTGACCAACGAGGAGACCGGCGAGCAGGTGCTGCTCACCGAGCCGTCGAAGTGGGGCCAGCGGCTGAGCCGGATGGACTTCACCCTGGCCCGCGAACGGGGCCGCTGGAAGATCACCAAGAAGAACGCCGCCCTGCTCAACACCAACACCGTGGTCGAGGATCCGAAGGTCCTCGCCGCCGTACGGGCGCAGCACCAGAAGACCGTCGCGTACGTCAACCAGGTCGTGGCCCGCTCCACCGTGGAACTCTCCGCAGCGGAGAGCCGCTACCGGGACACCCCGATCCTGGACTTCATCAACCACGTCCAGACCGAGGTCGTCGGCCAGGCGCTGGCCGGCACGCCGTACGCGGACCTGCCGGTGCTGTCGATCGCCGCGCCGTTCAGCCGGACCGCGGTCTTCCCCGCCGGCGACGTGAAGATCCGCGACGTGGCCGGGCTGTACGTCTTCGACAACACCCTCGAGGCGGTCGTGCTCAGCGGCGCCGAGGTGCGCACCTACCTGGAGTACTCGGCGAAGTACTTCCGGACCCTCGCCCCGGGTGCTTCGGTCGACCCGGCGACGATCAGCGACCCGGCCGTGCCGGACTACAACTACGACGTCATCTCCGGCCTGGACTACGACATCGACGTCTCCAGGCCGGTGGGCCAGCGCATCACCCGCCTGGTGCTGCCCGGCACCGACACACCGGTGCCGGACAACGCGCAGTTCGTGGTGGCGGTGAACAACTACCGGCGCAGTGGCGGCGGCAACTTCCCCGGCATCGTGAAGACCCAGGTGTACAACGAGCAGCAGGAGATCCGTCAGCTGCTGATCGATTGGGCGCAGGCCAGGGGCGCCATCGACCCGGCCGACTTCTACCAGCCGAACTGGCAGCTCGTACGCGAGGGCGTGCCGGTCTTCTGATCGGCGTACGCAGGCCCTCGCGGGCCCGGACCTGACGGTGGCCCGCAGTGCCGGACGGGCCGTGGGCGGATCGCCCGCGGCCCGTCCGGCACCCGGCCGACCAGGCTGGATCGCCGCCGTCAGCGGCTGGTGATCCGACCCCCGACCTCCAGGCGCGGCCAGTCTGCGAGGTCCCGCAGCAGCTGCCGGTCGTGCGTGGCGACCACGACGGCGGCGCTCGTGTCGCGGATCGCCCCGGTCAGCTCGTCCACCAGCGCCGCCGACAGGTGGTTGGTCGGCTCGTCGAGCAGGATCAGGCCGGGCCGCCCGGCCAGCGCCAACGCCAGGTCGAGGCGGCGCTGCTGCCCCTGCGACATCCGCCCGACCGGTGTGCGCATCGCCGCCGAGTCCAGCAGCCCGAGCGCACCGAGCGGGACCGCGTCGGCCTCGCGGAGTGCCCCGCGGGCCACCAGCCGCCCCACCTCACGGGCGTGGACCTCGCGGGCGGTGAGGCCGGGGTCGTGCCCGGCGGTCTCCTGGCTGATCAGGGCGATCCGTGCCTCCTTCGCCGTCCAGACGTGTCCGTCCGTGGGCCGGAGCGCCCCGGCCAGCACCGCCAGCAGCGTGGACTTTCCGGCACCGTTCGCTCCGGTGACCAGCAGCCGGTCGCCGCCGTCGAGGGTGAGGTCGACCGGACCGGCCAGGCGCCCGTCGACGGCGACGCCGTACGCCCGCACCTGCGGCGCACCCGGCCGGACACCCGGTTCGGGCCACCGCAGCGTCGGCGGCGGCTCCGGCACGTCGATCCGGTACGCCTCCAGGGCGTCCTGCTGCCGGTGCAGCGCCTGCACGACGCCCGGCGCGCGAGACTGACGCTGGTGCTTGCCGGTCCCCTTGTCCGGCCGCCAGCCCGTGGAGAGCCGGTTGCGGGCCCTGGACACCGCGTCCTGCAACCGCCGGTGCTCCGCCTGCTGCTCCTCGTGGTCCTGCTCCCAGGACTCACGCTCGCGGCGCCGGGCGTCCTGCCAGGCGTCGTAGCCGCCCGCGTACAGGCGCGGCATTCCGTCACGGGTCGGGTCGAGGTCGAGGAACCGGTCCGCGACGTCGCGCAGCAGCGCCCGGTCGTGGCTGACGACGGCGAGGCCGCCGTCGTGCTCGCGCAGCCTGCGGGTCAGGAAGTCCAGCCCGTCGGCGTCGAGATGGTTGGTCGGCTCGTCGAGCAGCAGCACGTCGTGACGCGCGCCGAGCAGACACGCCAGCCGTACCCGGTAGCGCTGCCCGACCGAGAGCGTCGACAACGCGCGGTCGCGGTCCGTGCACGCGCCCAGGGCTTCGAGGGCGACGTCGACGCGGCGCTCGGCGTCCCAGGCGTCGAGGCCGGTGGCGACGTCGAGCGCGGCGGCGTAACGGTCCTCCGCGCCGGCATCGCCGGCGACGATGGCGCGGGACGCCTCGTCCAGCGCGGCGAGGGCCGCGAGCGACGCCGCCAGCGCCTCGGACGTCAGGGTGCCGACGGTCGCACCGTCGCGCGCGGCCAACTCCTGGCGGGCCAGGCCGATCGTGCCCGCCCGGTGCACGGTGCCCTCGTCGGGTGGGATCACGCCGGCGAGGACGTGCAGCAGCGTCGTCTTGCCGCGGCCGTTCTCGCCGACGACGGCGACCCGTGACCGGGCGGAGACGGTCACCGTCACGTCGCTCAGGACACGGCGGGATCCTCGGATGACGGTGACGCCGTCGGCGCGGACGTGTGCGACGGCACCCGCCGCGACGGGCAGGGACATGGCTTCGGGATTCGGGGTGAGGTTCAACGGTGCTCCGCAGCTCGTGGTGGAGCCGGGCAGCGTCAAGCAGCCGCCCGGCGGGAACCGGGACGGCGAGCGCGGATTCAAGCAGAAGAAAGGGCGCCGCCGTCAGCGGGCGGAGCGGACCTTCTGCGACCAGATACCTCGTGCCACGACGGCCACGTTAGCAGCGGCGGTACTGCCAGTCGCCTTGATTCCGCCTGTTGTGCATCGTGGTGGCGGGCACTACCGCTAAGGCATCCTAGGATCCTGGCGTGCTGCTGGCTCTCTGCGGCACGGGACCCGTCAAACCCCGCCCGCCGTGGAAAGTGCGCTCGGCGAACCCTTGCGTATCCGGGGTCAGGCGGCCGGCGGGCGGTCCAGCAGCGCCAGCGCGGCCCGGACCGGGGCGCGTTGCAACGTCTCGTCGAAGCTCGTCCGCCCCTGGCAGAACCGCACGAACATCCGCCAGCCCGGCGGCGTGGCCAGCAACGCGTGGAACACCCCCGGCCGCCGGGTGAAGACGTCGAGCAGCCGGTGCCCGGCACGCATCGACGGCACCAGGTCCCGGGTGACCGCGCGGTCGTAGCCGGCGAGGTCACCCGCGGCCACCGCCGCGCCGGCCAGCTCCCCGGAACGCAGCGCGTAGCTGATCCCCTCCCGGCTCCACGGCTCCAGCAGCCCCGCCGCGTCGCCCACGACCAGCACCCGACCCCGCCGCAGCGGGGAGTCGTCCGTCCGGCAGCGCGTCAGGTGGCCGGAGTCGTGCGCCGGCTCCACCCCGGACAGGCCCAGCCGATCGACGAATCCGCGGAGGTAGGCGCGCGTCCGCTCCCCCTCACCCCGCGCGGCGATCACGCCGACCGTCAGCCGGTCGCCCTTCGGGAAGACCCAGGCGTACGAGCCGGGCAGCGGCCCCCAGTCCAACAGCAGGCGACCCCGCCAACGGGCCTGCTCCGCGGGCGGCACGGGCAATTCCAGCTCCAACCCCAGGTCGACCTGCCGGTGGCGGACCCCCACGTGCCGGGCGGTCACGCCCGAGGAGCCGTCCGCCCCGATCACCGTCCGCGCGTGGACCGTGTCCCCGTCGGCAAGACGCAGGCGTACGACGTCGGGGTCCTGCTCGACCGCACGGACCGCGACGCGCTCGCGGACCTCGGCACCGGCGGCGAGCGCGGCGGCCCGCAGCCGGTCGTCGAACTCCTCCCGGCGCACCATGGTGACCAGCGGAGCGTCCGGATGGCGGCGGGTGAACCCGCGTCGCCCGTCCCGGGTGAACGTCGCCCGGTCGACCCGGTCATGTGCGGGCACCTCGATCCGGCCGGCCACCGCCGCGAGCGAGGTGCCGATCAGGCCGCCCCCGCAGGTCTTGTAGCGCGGGTGTGCGGCCCGCTCCAGGACCAGTGTGCGCGCTCCCCCGCGGGCTGCGGCGTGCGCGGCGGAGAGCCCGGCGGGGCCGGCGCCGACGACGGCGAGATCCCAGACGATCACCGGCCAAGCCTAGGGCAAACCGCAGTGTCCGGCGCTGCCGGCGCGGCCCGGGCACCGCCCGATCGAGTGGGCATCTTCGGTCACCCACCGGGTAACCGCGCGGCGTGACCGCCCGCCGAAGGGCGGGAGAGGCTAAGGAGGAAAGGCCATGCGGCAGGTGCAGCTGTCGGATGTCGAGGAGCGGGTGTACAACGCGGTCGCGGCGCTGGAGACGCGGGGGCAGGTGCCGTATCCGGACCTGATCGCCCAGGAGGCCGGCCTCACCGAGGAGCAGCTGCACGCGCCGCTGCACCAGTTGACCGAGAAGAACCTGTTGCACCGGGAGGACTCGCCGATGGCCGGGCTGGACTTCGGACCCCGGTTCTGCGCCCGCCAGATGGCGTGAGCCGCCGGGCGCCACATGATGGTTCGCCCCCCGGGGATCGGGGTAGCGCTCGGCGATGCCCGATCACCGGTCCACGGGAGGCACGATGAGCCCGGCGGGTGCGCCGCCACCGGCCGACGCCACCACGTCGCCGGACGACCGACGCCGCTGGCAGGCCCTCTCGGTGGGGCTGGTCGCCGCCTTCATGACGCTGCTCGACGTGAGCATCGTCAACGTCGCCGTGCCGTCGATGGACCGCGCCCTCGGGGCCTCCCCCAGCGACCTGCAGTGGGTGCTCTCCGGGTACGCCCTGACGTTCGGGTTGGTGCTGGTCTCCGCCGGTCGTTTCGGCGACGCGCGCGGCCGGCGCACCGCGTTCGTCATCGGGATCGCCCTGTTCACACTGGCGAGCGCGCTGGCCGGGCTGGCTGCCTCCCCCACGTGGCTGATCGCGGCCCGGCTACTCCAGGGCGCCGCCGCCGGGGTGGTCAACCCGCAGGTCACCGGGCTGATCCAGGAACTCTTCCAGGGCCCCGAACGGGCCCGCCCGTTCGGGCTGCTCGGGGCCACCATCGGCATCTCCACGGCTGTCGGCCCGCTGCTCGGCGGCCTGCTGATCGCCGTCGGGGGCGAGGAGCACGGCTGGCGGTGGGTGTTCTTCGTCAACGTGCCGGTCGGCGTTCTCGCGGTGGTCCTCGGCTGGCGGCTGATCCCCACCCGTCCGGCCGGCCCACGGGACCACCGGCGGCTGGACCCCGTCGGGGTGCTGCTGCTCGGCGTCGGCGTGCTGCTGGTGCTGCTGCCGCTGGTGCAGCAGGAGTGGCGGGGCCCGGCGAAGTGGTTGCTCGTACCGGCCGGGCTGCTCGTCCTGGCCGGCTTCGCGCTGTGGGAACGGTGGTACGCCCGGCGCCAGGAGCCGCTGTTCGACCTGCGGCTGTTCGGCTTCCGGTCGTACGCCCTGGGTTCGCTGATCGCGCTGGTCTACTTCGGCGGGTTCACCGCGATCTTCTTCATCTTCACGCTCTACCTACAGAACGGCCTCGGGTACAGCGCGCTGGTCGCCGGCCTGGCCATCACCCCGTTCGCGCTGGGCTCGGCGGCGGCGTCGGCACTCGGCGGCCGGATCGTCAACCGCTACGGTCGCCCGCTGGTGGCCCTCGGGCTGCTCACCGTGGTGGTGGGGCTCGTCGCGGTGGTCGTCGTGCTCGACCGGGCGCCGAGCGGCGCCGCCGTGCCGTGGCTGACCGCGGCGCCGCTGCTGGTCGCCGGGCTCGGCAGCGGCCTGGTGATCGCACCGAACCAGACCCTGACCCTGTCCCAGGTGCCGGTACGGCAGGCCGGCAGCGGCGCGGGCATGCTCCAGACCGGCCAGCGGATCGGCTCCGCCGCCGGGATCGCCGCAGTCGGATCGCTCTTCTTCTCCTCGCTGGCCGCCACTGGTGGGGACTTCTCACTCGCCTTCCGGCACTCGCTGCTGCTGGCCGCCGGGGTGATCACGCTCGCGCTGGTCGCGGCCCTGGTCGACGTCACCCTCGGCCGTCGCCGATGACCCGCCATCCGCAACTACGCGACCCGCCGCCCGGATCGGGATGCGTGGCTCGGCCATACGTGCCTGGGCGTGCAGACGCCGCTGGCCGGCACCCCGGGTGGGGGTGCCGGCCAGCGGCGTTCGTTCGCTTTGTCAGCTGTTCCAGTGTTCGGCGACCAGGTCAGCGGCCTGCTGCTCCCACTGCGCGTAGTGATCCGGGTACGCCGACACCTGCACCGTCTGCGC
>NZ_JBEZMR010000061.1:0-13761 GCF_040652795.1 Micromonospora sp. NPDC048170 | reverse complement strand
GCGGCCCCCCCCCCCCCGGGGGGGGCGGGCCCGCGCCTCGGTGTCGGGGCGTCAGCTCGCGCCGGTGTCGGGCAGGGCCAACCACCAGGGGTTCTCCCGGGCCCAGTGCACCGTGCGCTCCAGGCCGGTACGCAACGGCACGTCGCACTTCCAGCCCAGCAGCGTGCGGGCCTTCGTCGTGTCCGGGATCCGCCGGGCCAGGTCCTCGTACGCGCTGCCCAGCACCCGGTGGGTGTCCACGTCGGTCACGGCGTCGGTGCCGGTGAACGTGCCGATCATCTCCGCCACCTCGGCGATGGTGTTCTCCACCATGCTGCCGATGTTGAACGACTCGCCGAGCGCCGCCGGGTTGGTGGCGGCGGCGAGCGTACCGGCGACGGCGTCGTCGACGAAGGTGAAGCAGCGGGTCTGCCGGCCCTGGTCGTAGACCACCACCGGGCGCCCGTTCAGCGCCCGGTGCACCGAGCGGCTGACCAGGTACGCCGGGCGCTGCCGGGGGCCGTAGACGTTGAAGTAGCGGACGATGGTCGCCGCCAGCCCGTGCTGCCGCGCGAAGGCGTACGTCAGGTGCTCGGTCAGGGCCTTGCTCGACGAGTACGTCCAGCGGTCGGCGGACGTCGCGCCGAGCACCCGGTCGTCCTCCTCCGCCCACGGCACCGCCGGGTTCTTGCCGAAGACCTCGCTGGTGCTGGCGAGCACGACCCGGGCCCCGGCCCGGCAGGCGAGGTCGAGCACGTTGCGGGTACCGGTGAAGTTGATGTCGACGACGTCCAGCGGACGGGACAGGTACTGGTCGACGCCCACCACGGCGGCCAGGTGGTAGACGACGTCGACGCCGGGGGTGATCGCCTCGGCCAGCCGGCGCGGGTCGCGGACGTCGCCCTCCACCAGGCGGGCGTGCGTCGCGGCCGGCGAGCGTCCCACCGGCGGGGCCGGGCCGTCGAAGACGGTGACGTCGTCGCCGCGCTCCAGCAGCCGGTCGACCAGGTGACCGCCGATGAAGCCGTGCCCGCCGGTCACCACCACCCGCGCGCTCACCGGCCGATCCCCCGGTAGTGGTAGCCGGCGGCCCGCAGCTGGGCGATCCTGTCCTTCGGGAAGTACGCGCGCCCGTCGAGCACCAGGCAGGGCCGGGACACCGGCAGCGCGGCGTAGTCGATCTCGGCGAACCGCCGGTGGTGGGCCAGTACGGCCACGCAGTCCGTGCCCCGTACCGCCTCGTCGAGGCTGTCGACCGGCCGCAGGCCGAAGAGCTTCTCCGCCTCGTCCGGGTCGACCAGGGGGTCGTGCAGGCGTACCTCGCAACCGGCCTCGCGCAGGGCCGCGACGGCCGGCAGCGTCGGGGTGGCCCGCAGGTCGCCGGTGTCGTTCTTGAACGCCAGGCCCAGCACCGTCACCGTCGCCGTCTCCGCGGACCTGCCGAGAGCGGCCAGCTCGTCCAGGGCCAGGCGCGCCGTGTAGCCCGGCATCCCCGCGTTCACCTGCCGGCCGGCCGGCGCGGTGAGGATCTCCAGGCCCCGCTCCCGGGCGGAGTGCCAGACCATCCACGGGTCCTTGGTCAGGCAGGAGCCGCCGACCCCGACACTGGGCAGCAGGATGTTGATGTTGCTCTTGCCCTTCGGGATGCTGTTGGCGGCCGAGATGACGTCCAGCACGTCGACGTCGAACAGCGCGCTGAACTTGGCCAGCTCGTTGGCGAGCGCGATGTTCAGGTCGATCCACCAGTTGTCGGCGAGCTTGACGATCTCCGCCGCCTCCAGGGAGTCCACCGGGATCACCTCCACCCCGAGCGCCCGCTGCCAGAACCCGCCGGCCGCGCGGGTGCTGTCGGCGTCCAGGCCGCCGGCGACGATGGGGAAGGTCCGCAGCTCGCGCAGGGCGGTGCCCTCGGCGAGGCGCTCCGGGGTGAAGGCGATGCCGAAGTCGGTCCCGCCGCGCAGCCCGCCGCGCTCCAGCAGCGGCAGCACGAAGTCGCGGGTGGTGCCCGGCGGGACCGTGCTCTTGATCACGACCAGTTGGCCGGGCCGCAGGTGGCGGGCCAACTCGACGCAGGCGCCACGGAGCTGCTCGTCGGCGAGCGAGCCGTCGCGGCGCACCGGCGTACCGACGGTGACGAGGACGACGTCGGTCTCGGCCAGCGCCGCGTAGTCGGTGGTCACCCGCAGCCGGCCACCCTCGATGCCGGCGCGGACCAGCTCCGGCAGGCCGGGCTCCTCGAACCGGCAGTGCCCGTCCCGCAGCTCGTCGACCAGGTGCGGGTCGACGTCCACGCCCGTCACGTCCAGGCCGCGTTCGGCCAGGACCGCGGCGATGCAGGACCCGACGTAGCCGAGCCCGACGACCGCCACCCGAGGTTCTCGTTGGTCGGACAGAACACCCATCTGTGCTCCAATCAGGGAAGCTGCCGGGCCCCAGGTCCGGGACCCCGCCGGTCAGCCGTAGGTCTTGACGAACTCGCGGATGGACGAGACGACGTAGTCGACCATCTCGTCGGTGAGCCCGGGGAAGACCCCGACATGGAAGGTCTGGCTGGTCACGATGTCGCTGTTGGTCAGCTCGCCGACGACCCGGTACTGCTGGTCGGCGTACGCGGGGTGCCGGGTCAGGTTGCCCGCGAACAGCCGCCGGGTGCCGATCTTGCGATCCTCCAGGAAGCCCACCAGCTCGGGCACGTCGAACGGCGCCCCCGGCTCCACCGTGATCACGAAGCCGTACCAGCTCGGGTCGCTGCGCGGCGTGGCGTGCGGCAGCAGCAGGTGCGGCACCCCGTCCAGTCCCTCGCGCAGGCGCCGCCAGTTGTGCCGCCGGGCGGCGCAGAACTCGTCGACGCGGGCCAGCTGGGCCAGCCCCAGGGCGGCCTGCAGGTCGGTGGTCTTCAGGTTGTACCCGACGTGCGAGTAGATGTACTTGTGGTCGTAGCCCTCCGGGAGGGTGCCCAGCTGGTGCTCGAACCGCTTCATGCAGGTGTTGCTCTTGCCCGGGTCACACCAGCAGTCCCGGCCCCAGTCGCGCAGCGACTCCACGATCCGGGCCAGGGCCAGGTTGTTGGTGACCACGCAGCCGCCCTCGCCCATCGTCATGTGGTGCGCGGGATAGAAGCTCGCCGAGGCCAGGTCGCCGAAGCTGCCGGTGGGCCGGCCGTCGTAGAAGGACCCGACGGCGTCGCAGTTGTCCTCGATGAGGAACAGGTCGTGCTCCTTGGCGAGCTGCGCCATCTCGGCGACCGCGAACGGGTTGCCCACCGCGTGGGCCAGGATGATGGCCCTGGTCTTCGGGCCGATCGCGGCGGCCACCCGCTCGACGGTGGCGTTGTAGGTGCCCAACTCGATGTCGACGAAGACCGGCACCAGCCCGTTCTGCAGGATCGGGTTGACCGTGGTGGGGAACCCGGCCGCCACCGTGATCACCTCGTCGCCCCGGCGTAGCCGCCGGTCGCCGAGCTGGGCCGAGGTGAGCGCCGAGACCGCCAGCAGGTTGGCCGAGGAACCGGAGTTGCACAGGTGCGCCTTGCGGACCCGCAGCTTGCGGGCGAAGGCCGACTCGAAGCGGCGGGCGTTCTGCCCGGACGCGATCCGCAGGTCCAGCGCGGCCTCGACCAGCGCCACCCGCTCCTCGGCGCCCAGCACCGCGCCCGACGGCCAGATCTCGGTCTCCCCCGGGACGAACGGCCGATCCTCCTGGACCTCCTGGTGGTACTTGCGGACGCTGTCCAGCAGCAGCGCCTTGGGGTCGCTCATCCCATCTTCCTCTCGGATCGTGCCCGGCAGCGGGCGTCGGTCGGCGGCCGTACGAGCGTCATGCGGCGAGTTCGATCCGGGTGTGGTCGCCGACCACCAGCCGGCTCCCGGCCGCCGGGCTGAGGCTGACCGTGGCCGACCGGCCGATCAGGCAGCCGCGCAGGCCACGGACGGCGGTTATCGAGGCGTCCTCCAGCACGATCGAGTCGGCCACCTCGGCGTCGACGAGCCGGCAGCCGCGCCCGATCGCGGTGTGCGGGCCGATCCGGCACCCCTCGATCACGGTGCCCGCGCCGATGACCACCGGGCCCTCGACACGGCTGGCGACGATCCGGGCGCCCGGCTCCACGACCACGGCGCCGGTCAGCTCGCTCGCCTCGTCCACGGTGCCGGCGACCGCGCGCGGCTGGCCGTCGAGTAGGTGCCGGTTGCAGGCCAGCAGGTCCGCCACCCGGCCGGTGTCGCGCCAGTACCCGTCGTACTCGCTGGCGCGCACCTGCGCGCCGCTGGTGACCAGCCACTGCACCGCGTCGGTGATCTCCAGCTCGCCCCTCTGGCTGGGCGTGATGGCGTCGACACCCGCGTGGATGGCCGGGGTGAAGAAGTAGACGCCGACCAGCGCGAGATCCCCCCGCGGCTGCCGGGGCTTCTCCACCAGCCGGCGTACCGTGCCGTCGGGGTCCCGCTCCACGATGCCGAAGGCGCGCGGATCGTCCACCTTGTGCACGAGCACCTGGGCCGCCGGGCGGTGCCGGCGGAACTGGTCGGCGTACCGGGCGACACCCTCGGGCAGCATGACGTCGCCGAGGTACATGACGAAGTCGTCGTCGCCCAGGAACGGCCGGGCCAGGCGGACGCAGTCGGCCAGCCCTCGGGGCCGGTCCTGACGCAGGTAGGTCAGCCGGACCCCGAGGCGGGAGCCGTCGCCGAGGGCCTCGCCGATCTGGTCGGCCCAGCTGCCCACGATCACGCCGATCTCGGTCACGCCGGCGTCGCGGACGCTCTCCAGCACGTGCTCCAGGACCGGCTTGTTCGCGACCGGGACGAGTTGCTTGGGCATCGAGTGGCTCAGCGGGCGCAACCGGGTGCCGGCGCCGCCGGAGAGCACCAGGGCCTTCATCGGGGCCTCCCGGCGTCGGTGCCCCGTCGCCGGGGCGGGCCGGCCACCGGCTGTGCCGCCCGGTCAGTCACCGGCCCGGCCCTGTCGCTGCTCGACGGACTTGCGCAGGCCGTCGACGACCGTTCGTACGTCTGCATCGTCCAGTCCCTGGTGGATCGGTAGGAGGAGGGTGGTCCGCGCCGCCTCGTCGGCGCCGGGCAGGTGCCGACCGGCGCCGTACGCGGGCACCTTGTGCAGCGGCGCGTAGCGGAACGTGGTGTAGATCCCGACGTCGAGCAGGTCGGCGGCCACCTGGTCGCGGATCGCCGGGTCGAGCTGCACCCAGTAGAAGTAGTGCGAACCGCGCTGCCCGGCGGGCAACGGCGGGGGGAGCCGGACGCCCTCGACGTCGGCGAGCAGCCGGTCGTACGCCGCGGCGATCTCCCGCCGTCGCGCGACGAACCCGGGCAGGCGACGGAGCTGGACCAGCCCGATCGCCGCGGTGAGGTCGTTGCCGACCACCCGGCGACCGAAGTCGCGTACGTTCAGCTCCCACCAGCGGTGCGGCACCCCCTTGCCGGCGGCGGAGAAGCCGCTGGCGTGCTCCAGCCCGTGGTACGCCAGCCGGTGGGCCCGCCGCGCCAGCTCCGCGTCGCGCACGTGCAGCATGCCGCCGTCGCCGGTGACCAGGATCTTCATCGCGTCGAAGCTCCACATGGCGATGTCGCCGAAGCTGCCGCACGGGCGCCCGTCGACGGTCGACGCGACGGCGCACGCCGCGTCCTCCACCAGAGCCACCCCGCGCCGGCGGCACAGCTCGGCGATCTCGGCCACCTCGCCGGGTACGCCGCCGTAGTGCAGCAGGATCACCGCCTTCGTGGTGGCCGTCAGGGCCCGCTCCACGTCGGCCACGGACGGGTTGAGCGTGCGCGGGTCGACGTCGCAGAAGACCGGTCGGGCACCGGCCGAGGCGATGGCGTTGGCCGCCCCGACGAAGCTGATCGAGGGCAGCACCACCTCGTCGCCCGGCCCGAGCCCCAGCAGCTCCACGGCGAGGAAGAGGCCGGAGGTGGCCGAGTTGATGAAGATCGTCCGCTCGGGTACCAGGCCGGCGTGCGCGGCGAACTCCTGCTCGAACTCCCTGGTGCGTGGCCCGTGCCCCAGCCAGTTGCTGTCGAAGACGGCGCGGACGGCGTCGAGCTCCTCGGCGCCGAGGCTCGGCTGGAAGACGTTGATCATCGCTTCTCCTGTGGTCGGGGACGCACGTCCACCGACGGCGACGCGGGTGGCGGCGGGCAGGCGGCAGCGGGGCGGCGCGGGGCGCCACCCGGGTGGGCCGCTGGCGGGCGGTGCGCGACCGGATGGTGCCGGCGGGCGTCCGGTCCGGCCCGCCCGCCGGCGGCGGCGACGGCCTGGGTCAGGCCCGGTGCCGTCGGGTGAGCTTCTCCAACACCGGGACGGTCTCGGTCGGGCTGGGCGTGGCGAGCAGGTCGTCGTGGAGCGAGTCGGCGCCCTGCCGGAACGCCGGCTCGTCGAGCACGCGGACCAGCTGCTTGCGCATCGCGTCCACGGAGAGGTTCTTGATGTCCAGGACCAACCCCGCGCCGCGCTCGGCGACGCAGCGGGCGGTCACCGACGACTCGATGTGCTTGGTGGCCATCGACCACTCCAGGCCGTCGGCCTCGATGGTGATCATGCCGTTGTCGTCGTCGGAGTCGGTGATCAGCTGCGGCACCCGCAGCGCCACCGCGCTGGCGAAGGTGCCCATGCCGCCGTGGTGCACCAGCGCGGAACAGGACGGCAGCAGCTGGGTCAGGGGCAGGTAGTCCACCGCGCGCACGTTGTCCGGCAGCTTCGGCATGCCGGCCAACTGGTCGGCGTTGAGCGTGGCGACCACGTCGACGTCCAGGTCGGAGACCATCTCCAGCAGGCCGGGCACGTGGTCCCAGCCCCCCTTGAAGTACATCCGCTGGGACAGCCCGAGGGAGAGCGCGACGCGGGGTCGCTCCGGCCGCTGGTGCAGCCAGCGGGGCAGCACCGTCTGCCCCGAGTACGGCACCCAACGCACCGGCACCGTCCTGGCGCTGGTCGGCAGTCGTACGCCCGGGGGAGTGGGATCGACGGTCCACTGGCCCAGCAGCAGCTCGTCGTCGATCTCCAGCCCGTACCGCTCGGCCGCCGGGCGCATGGTCTCGACCAGCGGGTTCTCCTCCGGGCCCGGGCCCGGCCGGGCGGCCCGCTCGGCGAACCGGTCCATCGTCGAGGCGAAGTAGTCCAGCCCCCAGAGCAGCCGCGCCTGCGCCGCCCCGGCGACGCGCGCCGCCACCGCGCCGGCCGGGAAGCACGGGTCCCAGAGCACCAGGTCAGGCTGCCAGTCGCGGGTGAAGGCGACCAGGTCGTCGAGGACCGGGTGCGGGTCGCGGGCGGTGGACCCGACCGGGTGGAAGTCCCACATGGAGGGGAGCATGAACTGGTAGAAGACGTCCCAGACCTCCTTGTCCGCGGGCGTCAGCTCCAGCGCCTCGGTGATCCGGTCGAGCCGCTGCTTGACGCTGCGCGGCTGCGGCCGGCCGGGCCCCATCGGCATGATCTCCGGGGCGCCGACCGCGACCGGGGTCAGCCCGACCGCCAGCGTGCTCTCCGCCAGGATCGGGTGGGACGCGACGCGGACCTCGTGGCCGGCGCTCTGCAACGCCCACGCGAGCGGAACCAGCGGGTACAGGTGGGCCGGGTTGGGCCACAGGGCGAACACGACGCGCATGTCTCTCCTCGGTTGTGGGTCCAGGTGGGTGCTGCGGCGGGCGGGACGGCTCAGAGCTTGCGCGCCACCCCGGCGTACATCCGGTCGGTGGAGGTGGCGTCCGGGTCGTCGGGCCGCCACCGGCCGGTCGGCACGAGGCCGGGCGTGACGAGTTCGAAGCCCTCGAAGAGCTCGCCGATCTGCGCGGCGGTCCGGTAGACCATCGGCGCGGTGGCGTTGCGGTAGCTGTCCTCCATCATCCTGCGCTCCTCGTCGGGCCCACCCTCCACGCAGAGGTGGGACAGGGCCAGGTAGGAGCCGGGAGCCATCCGGTCGCGGAAGGCCCGGATGATGCCCTTCGGGTCCTCGCTGTCGCGGACGAAGTGGAACACCGCGATGAACAGCACCCCGACGGGCTGGGAGAAGTCGATCAGGGACTTGGTGTCGGGGTGGTCGAGGATCGACCCGGGGTCGCGGAGGTCGGCGGTGAAGATCCCGGTGTTGGCCCGCTCGTCCTCGGTGAGCAGGCGCCTGCCGTGCTCGGCGACCGCCGGATCGTTGTCCACGTAGATCACCCGGGGCTGCGGCACGGCGCGGCGTGCCACGTGGTGGGTGTTCTCCTGACTCGGCAGGCCCGCCCCGACGTCGACGAACTGCCGGATCCCGCACTCGGCCGCGAGGTGCCGGACGGCGCGGCCCAGGAAGCGCCGGTTCTCCCACACCACGTCGCGGGTCAGCGTCTGTCCGACCCGCCCGATGACGGCCTCCGCCGCGGCCCGGTCCACCGGGTAGTTGTTCGTGCCGTGGAGGAAGTAGTCGTACATCCGCGCCGGCGACGGCCGTTCCACGGACTGGGCAGGATCTGTCGACATCGGTCTCTCCTCGTACGTCGCTGGATGGGACTGCTGGTGGGGGCCGGCCCCGACGGGCCGGCCCCCGGGTCAGCCGGTGACAGGACTGCTCTGGTGCGAGAGGAGCAGTGGGCGGCCGTCGTCCTGGCGGACGATGATCCAGGTGGCCCGGATGTGCCGCTCGGCGGCGACCTCGCTCTCGCCGGCGAGGATGATGCCGCCGCCGGTGACCACCATGGCGACGTCGGGGTGCAGGAAGTTGACCGACACCGGGTAGCCCTTGACGTAGGCGCCCCGGTACGGGCCCGCGAACCCCTTGGCCATGAAGGCGCGGATCTCCTCGCGGCTGGTCAGCTGCTCGTCGCCCATGAGCAGACTGCCGTTCTCCGCGAAGAGGCCGGCGAAGAAGTCCGGGTCGTTGGCCTTCCACGCGGCCTGGATCAGCTGCGGTACGGCCAGGACGGCCTTCTCGTCGTCACTGACGAATTCCCGGTAGTAGGAGTGGTCCTCCGCGACGCGGGCGGCCTCGAGGATCTCCGTCGCGTCGCGCCACCGCGACGCTGCCTTGGTGGTCATGGGTGCTCCTTGCCGATCGTCGCGGGGAATGGGCGGTCACCAGCGCAGCGTCGCGCCGGCACCGCGGGGGCTGTTCTGGTAGCCGGCGAGCTTCCACTCGCCGTCGCGCTTGACCACGACCCACGTCGAGCGGACGGCGAGCTCCGGGGCGATCTCGGTCTCGCCGGGGGCGAGGATGCCGCCGTGGGTGCGCAGCAGGGCGACCTCGTCGTTGACGAACCGCACGTCGACGGGGTTGCCGGTGACGCCGGTGCCCTTGAACGGGCCGGCGTAGGCGGCGGCCATGAACGAGTAGATCTCGTCGCGGCCCTTCTTGTAGACGTCGCCGGGGAGGATGAGGATGCCGTCCTCGGTGAAGCTGTCGGCGACGCCGGCGGCGTCGTTGCGGCTCCAGGCGGCGACCAGCCGCAGCGGGACGCTGAGGGCCTCCTTCTCCTTCTCGCTGGTGAAGGGCCCGTAGTAGGCGTCGAGATCGGGTCGGTTGGCCTCGGTGGTCGTGGTCATGGGGGTGCTCCTTCGTCGGTTCGGGCGGCGGGGTGCGCCGACGCCGGGTACCGGTCGTGATCGCTACCCCGAATCGTTGCCGGGGGCCGTCACCGGCTGCATCTCCTTGATTGCGCTGCCGTACCAGCTGGGCCCACCGCGGCGGCGGGCCGGAGCTGGCGGACCGCGCGACACCGCACTTGCGGAGATGCGTCGGGCTCCGGCGGGAGCAGACGATGCCAGGGCCACCCCAGGCGGGGCGCGCCCCGTGCGACCGCGCCGCCCGCCGCCGGTGACGGATGGCCGGACCGGACGCGACCGGGGCGGACGCCCCCGCCGGCCCGGTCCCGCGCCGTGCGCCCGGCGGTCACGCGGCGGTGGTGTAACCGCCGAACCGACGATTTCGAGGAGGTCAGGGTGGACGTCACCCAGACGGTGCCCGGCACGGAACTGGTGCGTCGCGCGACGGAGCTGGTGCCCCTGTTGCAGAAGTACGCGAGCTGGTCCGAGGAGAACCGCCGTATGCACGACGAGGTGGTCGAGGCGATGGCCGCCGCCGGCCTGTTCCGGATGCGGATCCCGAAGCGGTACGGGGGGTACGAGTCGGACACCCGGACGCTGACCGACGTGACGGCCCAGCTGGCCCGGGGTGACGGCTCCGTCGCCTGGACCGCCTCGGTGTGGTGCATCCCGGGCTGGATGGTCGGGATGTTCCCCGACGAGGTGCAGGACGAGGTGTTCGGCACGCCCGACGTCCGGGTCTGCGGCACGTTGAGCCCCACCGGCAGCGCGAAGCTTCAGCCGGGGGGCGTCCTGCTCAACGGCCAGTGGGGGTTCATCAGCGGTGCCCTGCACAGCCAGTGGCAGGAGATCATCGCGATGGGGGCGGCGCCGGACGGCACCCCGATGCCCCTGATGATGCTGGTGCCCATGTCGGACCTGGAGGTCGTCGACGACTGGCACACCGCGGGGATGCGGGGCTCGGGCAGCGTCACCACCGTCGCCCGGGACGTGTTCGTGCCGCAGGAGCGGGTGCTGCCGCTGCCGGCGATCCTCCAGGGCCAGTACGCCTCGAAGCTCAACGCCGAGTCGCCGATGTACCGCGCACCCCTGCTCGGCGTCGCCGCCGCGTCCTCGGTCGGCACCGTGATGGGGCTGGCCAGGGCAGCCCGGGAGGCGTTCTTCGAGCGGCTGCCCGGCCGGAAGATCACCTACACCGACTACGCCAGCCAGGCGGAGGCGCCGGTGACCCACCTCCAGGTTGCCGAGGCGACGTTGAAGGCCGACCAGGCGGATTTCCACGGGTACCGGGTCGCCGACCTGACCGACAGCAAGGGCCGCTCCGGCGAACCGTGGACGCTCGAGGAGCGGGTCCGTTCCCGTGCCGACGTGGGCGCGGTCTGCCAGCTGGGCCGCGAGGCGGTGGAGGTGCTGGCCCGGGCCAGCGGCGGATCGTCGGTCTACAGCTCGGTGCCGATCCAGCGGATCGCCCGGGACGTGCAGACGGTCAACCTGCACGCCCTGATGACGCCGCAGACCAACTTCGAGCTCTACGGCCGGGTGCTCTGCGGCCTGGAGCCGAACAGCTTCTACATCTGACACCGGGCTCGGGCCGCGGCAGCCGGTGACGCCGGTCGCGGCCCGGGATCCCGTACCAGCTGCGCTGATGTCACGCCTGCGGGCGGGCACGCGACGAGGAGGGGTGGATGTACGACTATGTAATCGTCGGCGCGGGATCGGCGGGCTGCGTGCTGGCCGCGCGACTGAGCGAGGATCCCGACGTCCGGGTCTGCCTCGTCGAGGCCGGCCCGGCGGACACGGCGCAGAACGTGCACGTTCCGGTGGCGTTCGGCCAACTGTTCCGCACCCAGCTCGACTGGGACTACGACACGCACGACGAGCCGTACCTGCACCGTCGCCGGATCTACCTGCCCCGCGGCCGGGTCCTGGGCGGCACCAGCTCGATCAACACGATGATCTACGTCCGGGGCAACCGGTCCGACTTCGACGGGTGGAACCAGCCCGGATGGAGTTTCGACGAGCTGCTGCCGTACTTCAGGCGGTCGGAGGACAACGAGCGGGGCGAGTCGGCCTACCACGGGACGGGCGGTCCGCTGCGGGTCTCCGACGGCCGGTCCCGCAACCCGATGTCCGCCGCCTTCGTCGCGGCGGCCCAGCAGGCCGGCTTCGGCGCCAACGACGACTTCAACGGCGCCCAGCAGGACGGCTTCGGGCTGTTCCAGCTGACCCAGCGCGACGGCCGGCGGGCCAGCACCGCCACCGCCTTCCTGCACCCCGCGGCCGACCGGCCCAACCTGACCGTCGAGGTGAACCTCCAGGTGCACCGGGTGCTGGTCGAGAACGGCCGGGCGGTGGGTGTGGTGGGCCAGCGGCTCGGCGAGGACATCGAGATCCGGGCCGAGCGGGAGGTGGTGCTGTCCGGCGGGGCGTACAACTCGCCGCAGCTGCTCATGCTCTCCGGCATCGGGCCGGCGGCGCTGCTCACGGCGCTCGGCGTGCCGGTCGTGCTGGACCAGCCGCAGGTCGGGCAGAACCTCCAGGACCACCTCCTGGTGCCGTTGATCTACGCCCACTCGCACCCGGTCAGCCTGATCGCCGCCGGCACCCCCGACGACCTCGAGCAGTTCGTGTCCGAGGGGCGGGGGCCGATGACCTCCAACGGCCCCGAGGCGGGCGGCTTCGTCCGGACCGCCGACGGACTGTCCGCGCCGGACGTGGAGTTCCTGTCCGCGCCGGTGATGTTCGCCGACAACGGCCTCGGTACGCCCACCGACCACGCCCTGTCCTACGGCCCGTCGATGCTGGCGCCCCGCAGCCGGGGCAGCGTGCAGCTCGCCCTGCCCGACCCCACCGCGAAGCCGAAGATCGTCCACAACTACCTCGCCGAGGAGTCCGACCTGGACGACGCGGTGGCCGCGTTGCGCATCGGGCTGGACATCGCCCGGCAGTCGGCCCTCGCGCCGTACACGGAGCGGCCGTTCCGGCCGCCGGCCTCGGAGTCCGACGCGGACCTGCGGGACTACGTACGCCGGTACGCGCACTCCATCTACCACCCGGCCGGCACCTGTGCCATGGGTGCCGTGGTCGACGCGGAGCTGCGGGTCCTCGGCGTCGACGGGCTGCGCGTCGCGGACGCCTCCGTGATGCCCCGTCTGGTCAGCGGCAACCCGAACGCCGCGACCATCGCCATCGGCGAGAAGGCGGCGGACCTGATCAGGGGGGTGGCCGCGGCCACCGAGCCGGCGCTGGCCGCCGGTGCGGCGGGCCCGGCGCGGTAGCGCGCCGGGCGGGGTCACGGCCGGCGACGCGACCCGGTCGTGGCCCGAGGCGGTGACCACCAGCGGTATCAGTGCCGGCGCGACCGGAGCGCCGGCGAGCACCCACATCCGACACCGGCAGAGGAGCACACCATGACCAACAAGGCAGCGTCGCTGGTCGAGCAGTCCAAGAAGTGGGCGAAGCACTACGGACCGTACAGCAACGGGGAGGAGGGCCACGCCCTCACCGCGCCGCTGCGGGTGCGGGCCAACTGGGACGCCAACGACGCCGACGCCATCGCCGAGATGTTCACCGACAACGGCAGCATGCTGATGGGCGACGAGCAGCTCAAGAGCCGGGACGAGATCCGGGCCTGGCTGACCGATGCGTTCGCCGGTCCGTACAAGGGGGCGCGGATGACCTTCGAGCCCGTCGAGATCAGCATGCTGCACCGGGACTCGGCCATGATCGTCGCCGAGGGCGGCATCCTGCTGGCCGGCGAGAACGAGGTCGCCCCCGAGCGGAGCAGCCGCATCGTCTTCATCACCGTCCGCGCCGACGGCGACTGGCAGGTCCTGTCCTACCAGTCGAGCCCGGTCAGGGGCTGACCCGGCCCACCCCGTCGACCCGGGCCCGGGACGCGACGACCGGCTCCGGCCGGCCGCGTCCCGGGCCCGGGCGCGTCGCACCCGTGGACCGCCGCCGGACCGGTGCCGGCGGCGGTTCGTCGTACGCCCTGCGGCCCGGCCGTCTCCCGTCCGACGCCGCGTTCCTCGGCCCGGCTGGGCGGTGCGGTGTTCCTCGGCCCCCGGCCGGGGCGTGCCGCATGTTCCCGGCTCCCGGCCGGTGCCGCCGTGGTGTTCGGTCCGGGGTCGCGTGCCGCCGGTGGACCCTGGGCGACGGGGGCCGCGCACACGGAAGCGACCACGGCGCTCGGCCGTGGTCGCGGGTGGTCCCGTGCGCCCCGGCGGGGCCGGCCGGGGGCCCCGGGGGGGA
>NZ_JBEZMR010000060.1:0-14100 GCF_040652795.1 Micromonospora sp. NPDC048170 | reverse complement strand
TTGGGTCGGGTTCGGGATATGGCGTTGGATGCGTTTGCGAATCAGGATGTGCCGTTCGATCGATTGGTGGAGGAGTTGGCACCGACCCGCGACCTCAGCCGCAACCCACTCGTCCAGGTCTTCTTCCAGTTGTTCCAGACCGAGGACCGGCTGGTCCGTCTGGAGCTCGACGGCACCCGGGTCACCGCCGCCCCCGAGGAGTCGGTGACGACGCGGTTTGATGTGGAGTTGCATTGTGTGGGTGGTGTGGATGGGTGGGATTGTCAGCTGATTTATGCGCGGGATTTGTTTGATGAGGAGAGTATGCGTCGGTTTGCGGGGCATTATCGGCGGTTGTTGGAGTCGGTGGTTGTTGATCCGGGTCAGCGGTGTTCGCGGTTGGTGGTGGTGCCGGATGACGAGTTGGCGCGGGTGTTGGTGGAGTGGAATGCGACTGGTGTGGAGCGGTCTGGTGGGTGGACGGTGGTGCGGCGTTTCGAGGAGCAGGTGGCGAGGGCTGGGCAGGCGTTGGCGGTGGTCGGTGGTGGGCAGCGGTTGAGTTTTGCGGAGTTGGATGCGCGGGCTGCCCGGGTTGCGGGGTTGTTGTCGGCGCGTGGGGTGGGTGTCGAGCGGGTGGTGGGGGTGTGTCTGCCGCGTGGGGTGGATCTGGTGGTGGCGGTGTTGGCGGTGCTCAAGGCTGGTGGTGCGTATCTGCCGTTGGATCCGGGGCAGCCGGCGGAGCGGACGGCGTACATGGTGGCCGATGCGGGAGTCGGGTTGGTGCTGACCGACGCCGCTGGGGCGGGACGGTTGCCTGCCGGTGTGGAGACGATCGACGTCGGTGCCCTACCGGAAACCGATTCCGATGACCGACCGTTGCCGCCGTGTCCGGCCTCGCCCGACAATTTGGCCTACGTCATCTACACCTCGGGTTCCACCGGAAAACCCAAGGGCGTGGCGGTCACCGTCGGCTCGTTGCTGAATCTCGTCGACTGGCATGTCGACCGGTACCGGCTCGACAGCCGCGACGTGGTCAGCCAGGTCGCCAACCCCTCCTTCGACGCGGCGTGCTGGGAGATATGGAGCGCGTTGCTCTCGGGCGCGCAGATGGTGATCCCGGAGCCGGGTGTGGAGACCTCCGCCGAACTGTTGACCGAGCACTTCCAGCTCGCACGGACGACCGTGGCGTTCGTCCCCACCCCGATGGCGCAACTACTGCTGCGCAGCGGGCTCCCGGCCACCCGGCTGCGGTACCTGCTCACCGGTGGCGACACGTTGACCCTGCCGGGCCCGGCCCAGCCGGACTCCGGCGCGAAGGTCACCGTCTGCAACCACTACGGCCCCACCGAGAACACGGTGGTCGCCACCGCCTACCCGGTGGAGCCGGGGCAGGTGCGGCCACCGATCGGTCGTCCCCTGCCGAACGTGACCGCGTACCTGCTGGACGGGCAGGGCGCACCGGTCGGAGTGGGCATGCCCGGCGAGTTGTACCTCGGCGGTGCCGGAGTGGCCCGGGGGTACGTGGGCCGCGCCGACCTGACGGCCGAACGGTTCGTGCCCGACCCGTTCGGCACCGTCGCCGGGCAACGCCTCTACCGCACCGGGGACCTCGCCCGCTGGCGCCACGACGGCAACCTCGAGTTCCTCGGCCGCGCCGACCGCCAGATCAAGATCCGTGGGTACCGTGTCGAACCCGGCGAGATCGAAGCCGCCCTGCTGGCCAACAACCGCCTGCGTGAGGCGGCCGTCCGCGCCGTCGACGGCCCGATCCTCGCGGCCTACGTGGTGGCCAGGGGCATGCTGGCACCCTCGGCGGCGGAGATGCGGGCCGACCTGGCCGAGCGGGTCCCCGAGTACATGGTCCCGGCGGTCTTCGTGGTGCTGCCGGAGCTGCCGCGGCTGCCATCCGGAAAGATCGACATCGATCGGCTTCCCGTGGCGACACCCGAGAGCGACGGCTTCGTGGCGCCCCGCAACGAACTCGAAGCGGCGATCGCCGGGGTGTGGGCCCGCATCCTGCACCTGGACCAGATCAGTGTGACGGATGACTTCTTCGGGCTGGGCGGCCACTCCTTGCTCTCCACCCAGGTCGTCGCCGAACTGCGCCGCACGTTCGGGCTCGATCTGCCGCTGCGGGCGATATTCGACCACCGCACGGTGGCGGCGATGGCCACCCTGATCGAACGCCACCGGACGGAGAAGCCATGAACGCAGCTCCGGACACCGCGGCGGGGCCCGTCCTCGACGTCCTGGGGGTGGGCTTCGGACCGTCGAACCTGGCGCTCGCCATCGCCCTACGCAGCCACAACGACGCTGTCGCCGTGCGGGGCGAGAGCGGGCCGACGCCTCGGGACGGTCGACTGACCTTCGCCTTCGTCGAGAAGCAGCGACGCTTCGGGTGGCACCGCGGCATGCTGATCGACGGGGCGACGCTACAGGTCTCGTTCCTCAAGGACCTCGCGACGCTGCGGGACCCGGCCAGTCCGTTCACCTTCCTCAAGTACCTGCACGAGAAGGGGCGGCTGCCGAGCTTCATCAACCACAAGGCGCTGTTCCCCTCGCGTGTCGAGTTCAGCGACTACCTCGCCTGGGCGGCGGCGGCGTTCGACGACGTCGTCCAGTACGGCACCGAGGTCGTCGAGGTCCGTCCGGTGGTGGTCGACGGACGCGTCGCCCATCTGGAGGTGGTGGCCGAGTCGGCAGGTGGGACCACGGTGTTCCGCACCCGCAACCTGGTCCTCGCCTGTGGGCTGGTGCCCGCGACGCCGCCCGGCGCCGCCCTGTCGGACCGCGTCTGGCACAGCTCCGAGTTGCTGGACCGCGCTGACCGACTCGACGACGCCATGCCGCTGACCATGACCGTGGTCGGTGCCGGCCAGAGCGCCGCCGAGGTGACGGAGTACCTGCACCGACGGTTCCGGGCGGCGACGGTGCACTCGGTGTTCTCCCGCTTCGGATACAGCCCAGCCGACGACAGCCCGTTCGTCAACGGCATCTTCGACCCGGCCGCGGTGGACCTCTTCTTCCACTCGCCACCCTCGGTCAGGAAGATGCTGCTGGACTACCACGCGAACACCAACTACTCGGCCGTCGACGCCGACCTCATCGCCGAGTTGCACCGGCGCGTGTACGACGAGAGCGTGCGCGGACCGCGGCGCCTGCACATGGTGAACGCCTCCCGGGTCCAGGCCGTCGAACCCGACCCGGCGGGGCTGCGGGTCACCGTCGAGCACCTGCCGACCGGGGAGGTACGACGGCTCAGCTCGGACGTGCTCGTCTACGCCACCGGATACCGGCCGGCCGACCCGATCCCACTGCTCGGCGGCTTCGTCCAGTACTGCAAACTGGACGACAGGGGTGCCCTGTGCTTCGAGCGCGACTATCGTGTGGTCACGACCGGCGGCGTCGACTGCGCCGTCTACCTCCAGGGCGGCACCGAGGAGACGCACGGGATCTCCTCGTCGCTGCTGTCGAACAGCGCGGTCCGGGCCGGTGAGATCACCACGTCGATCGCCGCCGGATGCGGGGACAGGATCCCCGGCGCGCGGACTCTGATGCCGTGACCCGTACCGGGAGGACCGGTCCATGCCGAGCAACGACGTAACCTTCGGTCTGCTGGGTGCCCTGGAGGTACGGGCCGGCGGCCTGCCCCTCGACGTACGGGGCACTGTCATCAACCACCTGCTCGGCGCCCTGCTGCTCCACGCGAACGCCTGGGTGAGCCACAGTCGGCTGGCGTTCCTGACCTGGGGCGAGGCCGACGTGAGCCGCAACGCCCTGCACTGCGCGGTGGCGCGGTTGCGCCGCATCCTCGGCGAGGCCGGTGGCCGGGAGACCGGCATCGAGCACTCCGGGGCCGGGTACCGCATCACCATCGCCCCGGACCGGCTCGACGCGGCACGCTTCGCGGCACTGGCTCGCCGCGCGGACGAGGCCGACGACCCGGAAACCCGGTTCGAAGCGTTGCTGCACGCGCTGCGGACCTGGCGAGGGCCGGTCCTCGCGGAGTCCTCGGAATGGTTGCGGATGGACCCCGCCGTGCTCGCTTTGGAGCGCGACCGCCTGGAGCGCACCTACGAGCTGGGCGACGTGGCGCTGGGGCTGGACCGGGCGACCCTGGCGCTGCCGCTGGTCGAACACCTCGCCGCCCACCTGCCGTTCGACGAGCCGCTGCACGCCAGGTTGTTGACGCTGACGGCGGCCGTCGGCCGGCGGGCGGAAGCGCTGCGGGCCTACGGGCGCGTGCGTCGGCGACTCGCCGACGAACTGGGCGTGGACCCGTCCGACATGCTGCGCGAGGCGCACCTGGCGCTGCTGAACCCGCCGTCGAACACCTCTGCGCCGGCCGTGGGTGTGGCCGGCACTCCGGCCGGGCCGGTTCCGGCTCAGCCCTCCGCCGGGCATGCGCGCCGGCGGCGTACGAGCGGCCCACGCTCCGGCCGCCCGCCCCGGACCGTCCCCGCCGACCCGCGGTCCGAGACGCCGCTGGTGGGGGCCGGGGTGCTGGCCCTGTCCTTCAAGGACGCGGGAAGGTCGTTGCCGCTGGACCAGATCGCGGACGCGGTGCTCGGGCAGCGGTGACGGCGGGCGCCCCGCCGGCCCGCCAACCGGCGAGAATGCCGGTGCTGGCGGGCCGTTACGGCGTCCCGGGCGCGGGAAACGCGTGTGTCCGTGGACGCGGCGGCGCAGTTCGCTCCGCGTCGAAGCGCACCGCGATCTCGCGAGGGCTGCGCAGCTTCGGCCCCAGCACCCACGCCGTGTCCCCGGCCGGCCCGGCGAGCCGCAGCGAAGGCAGCCGGTCGAAGAGCATCCGCAAGCAGATCTCGCCCTCCAACCTGGCCAGGGGCGCGCCCACGCAGAGGTGTATCCCGTGCCCGAAGGCCAGGTGCGAGGGACGCCTGGCATCAGTGCGGAACCGCGCGGCATCGTCGAAACGGGCCGGATCGCGGTTGGCGGCGGCGAGCGAGACGATCACCATGTCGCCCTTGGCGATGCGTACGTCCCCGAGTTCCAGGTCGGTCAGGGCGTAGCGGCTGACGGAGGTCTGCACCGGTGCGTCGTAGCGCAACGACTCCTCCACGACGAGCCGCCAGTTCGTCTCCCGGGCACGGAGCCTGGCCAGGTGTGCCGGATCTTCGAGAAGTCGCAGCGCCGCGGCGGCGATCATCGGACCGGTACTCACCTGGCCGGCGCCGAGCAGCACGTAGAGCATGCCTTCGAGCTCGGCCTCGCTCCGTACCTCGCCGCGGTCGACGCCGTTGATCATGACTGTGGTGAGGTCGTCGCCGCGGTGCCGACGTTTGTAGGCGATGAGTTCCCGGACGTATTCCATCAACTCGTCCGTGGCCGGCGTCGGGCATCCTCGGCGTTGCTGTTCGTGGTATCCGGCGACGAGGAAACGGTCGATGCACCGGCTGACGGGCATCCGCCTCGACTCCGGGATGCCGAGGAACTCGTGCACCACCGCCCACGGGATCGGCCACGCGTACTCGGCGACCAGGTCGGCGGTGCCGCGTCCGGCGAACGCGTCGATGAGCGAGGCGCACACCTCGGTGATCCGGGGGCGCAACCGCGCGACGGCACCGCGGCTCAGGATGGGGCTCACCAGCTTGCGGAGCCGGGTGTGGTGCGGCGGGTCCTTGCCGAGCAGATCGCCCTCGTCCTCCTCCTCGTTCTCGGTGGCGGTCGCCGCGTTACGCCGCTCGTTGCTCAGCCGTGGATCGGCCAGGCACGCCCGTCCGTGCTCGTACGAGGTCACGAACCAGGCGGTGCCCTCGCCGTCCGGCCCGACCACCGGACCCACCGGCATGGTGGACCGCATCCAGTCGAAGTTCCGGTACGGGTCAGGATCGCCCCGGCCGTCACGGCTGACGAACTTCGGCAATTCCACATACGCCATGCTGGCCGCCTTCCATCCCGACGAGAGCAAGCGTTCCGCCGGCAATCCTGGCAACGGCGCCCGTCGGGGCACTGTCCTCGCGCTGTCCGGCTCGGCGGTGCGGGCTGTCCCGCCCGGACGCGCTGGCATGTCCGCGCGGCGGGCTGCCGACGGTGGAGTGAAAGCGCCGTGACATACCGGATCGCGAGAATCGCGGCAGTCGCTGGCCGCCGGGCGTGGGCGGGTGAGACGTCGGCACCGGCGGGGAGGTGCCAGCGACGGGCGGATGGCGGGGACTCCAGGGCCACGCGAACCGGCATCCACACCCGGAACGTCGGCAGGAACTTCGATCGGAGGGTCATGACCGATCCCACTCGTACCGAACATCGTCGCGCGCCGCTCTCCTACGCCCAGCGTCGGCTCTGGTTCATCGACCGCCTGCTTCCTGGGCGCACCGCGTACAACATCCCGTTCGGGTACCGGATCCGGGGTCGGCTCGACCGCGAGGCCCTGCGGCGTGCCGTGGACCATGTCGTCGACCGGCACGAGATCCTGCGTACCCGCATCGAGACGGTCGACGGCGAGCCGTACCAGGTGGTCGACACGGGCGGCGGCGAACTGCGGCTCGTCGACCTCCGCGACGAGGACGACCCGGAGGCATCGGCGCGGTGGCTGGCGGCCGCCGAGGTGGACGCGCCCTTCAGCCTCAGCACCGGGCCGCTGTTCCGGGTGGCGCTGCTCCGCCTCGCCGACGAGGACCACGTCCTGCTGTGCACCGCACACCACGCCGTGTTCGACGGCTGGTCCCTGGTGGTGCTCACCGAGGAGCTGACGGCGGCGTACCGGGCGTACTCGCGGGGGACCGTGCCGCCACCGGAGAAGCCACCGGTGCAGTACGCCGACTTCGCGCTGCGCCAGCAGGCCCAGATGGGCGAACGCGAGACGGCGGATCAGCTCGAGTACTGGCAACGCCACCTCGCGGACGCGCCGCTCACCCTGGAACTGCCGCCCGACCACCGCCGGCCCGCCGTGCCGTCCGCGGCGGCGGGGGAGTTCACGTTCCCCATCGCCGACGAGGTCGCACGCCGGGTGCGGACCCTGTGCGCCGAGAGCGGCGTGACCCCGTTCATGGTCACCCTGGCCGCCTACGGACTGCTGCTGTCGAAACTGGCGGGCGTGTCGGACCTGCTGGTGGGCTCGCCGGTGTACGGCCGGCTCGACCCGGATCTGCGCGGCGCCGTGGGCTTCTTCGTCAACACGCTGCCGTTCCGCATCGATCTCACCGGCGACCCGACGTTCACCGAGCTCGTCGAGCGGGTCCGGGACTCCGCACTCGAGGCGTACGCGCGCCAGGCCGTCCCGTTCGATCGGATCGTCGAGGACCTCGCTCCGCCCCGCGACCTGAGTCGCAACCCGGTGGTCCAGATCCTGTTCGGCCTGCTGAGCACCGGGACCGGCGTCGAGCGCGGCGAACTGGACCTGCCGGGTCTGGCGGTGGAGGAGTTCCGCAGCGGGAGCGTCACCACGCGTTTCGACGTCGAGTTGCACGTCTTCGAAACGGCGGGCGGCGGGCTGCTCGGGCGGGTCATCTTCGCCCGGGACCTCTTCGAACAGGCGACCATGGAGCAGTTCGCGCACCAGTACGCGGCGCTGGTCGCCACCGCCGTGGCGGCGCCGCAGACGCGGATCTCGGAACTGGCGCCCATCTCCGACGCGGAACAGGCGCTGTTGGCCGGCTGGGGCACCGGACCGACGGTTCCCGCACCGGCCGTCCAGACCGTCGCCGAGCACGTCGAGCGCCAGGTCGAGGCGTACCCGGACCGGGTGGCGGTCGTGTCCGGCGTCGAACGACTCACCTACCGGCAGCTCAACGCCGAGGCGAACAGGCTGGCCTGGTACCTGTGCGGGTCCGGGGTGGGACCCGAGACGGTGGTGGGCGTCTGTCTGCCGCGCGGCACCCGCGCGCTGATCGCCGTCCTGGCCGTCATCAAGGCCGGCGGTGCCTACGTCCCGCTGGACCCGTCGGATCCGTTGTCGCGGCTGAGGTTCCTGGTCCACGACTCGCGTGCCACGCTGGTGCTGGCCGACGCGGAGACGGCGGACCTGGTCACTGGCGGGCCGGTCGAGGCTGTCGGCGCTGGCGACGGCCCGGCGGCGGAGCCGGTCAGCGGCGTGGCGACCCCGGTGCTTCGTCTCGACGAGGGGTGCTGGCAGCGGATCGCGGAGCAGCCGGCGGACAACCCGCCGCGACGCGCCGGCGTGGACAACCTGTTGTACGTGGTCTACACCTCGGGCTCCACGGGACGCCCCAAGGGCATCATGATGACCCACCGCTCCAAGCTGAACATGATGAACTGGATCGTCCGGTGCTACCGAGGGCAACCGAAGGTGCTCCAGTTCTACTCCATGAGCCCGGACACGTACCTGTTGGAGGTCATGCTTGCCTGGTGGACCGGCGGCACACTGGTCGTCGTGCCGGAGGAGGCCCGGCGCGACATCCCGGCGCTGGCCCGGCTCATCGAGGCACACCGGATCACCACCACGGTGCTGCCGACCGTCGTCGCCGAACATCTCGCCCGGCACGCCGAGGAACATCCCGAGCAGTTCGCCTCGCTGCGGGACGTGGCCACCACGGGTGACCGGCAGCGTGTCGGCCCGTCGGCCCGACGGATGTTCGCCGCCCTTCCCGAGGCGGTGCTCGACAACCACTACGGACAGACGGAAGCCAACGTCGTCACGCTCAACCGGCTGGCCCATCCCACCGACGACTGGCCGGACCAGGCCCCGATGGGGCGCCCCATTGACAACCTCCGCGTGTACGTGCTGGACGCGGCGATGCGACCGGTGCCGATCGGAGCCTACGGCGAGGTCCACGTCGGCGGTGCCGGCCTCGCCCGTGGGTATCTGGGCCGACCCGACCTGACGGCGGCGGCGTTCGTCCCCGACCCGTTCGGCGGGAACCCGGGTGAACGGCTCTACCGCACCGGTGACCGGGGGCGGTGGCGGCCGGACGGGAGCCTGGAGTTCGCCGGCCGGATCGACTTCCAGGTCAAGATCCACGGATACCGCATCGAACCCGGCGAGATCGAGTCGTGCCTGGCGGCCCTGCCGACGGTCGAGGCGGCCGCCGTGGTCTGCGACACCTCGGAACACGAGGCGCCCCGACTGATCGGATACGTCACGCCCCGCCCGGGGCACGAGCTGACCCCTGAGGCGGTACGCGGCGCGCTCCGCGCCGACCTGCCCGACTACATGTTGCCGGCGCTGATCCTCGTGCTGGACGAGTTACCCCGTACCGCCTCCGGCAAGGTCGACCGCAAGCGGCTTCCGTTGCCCGACCCGGACACGGTCGACGGGTACGTCGCACCGGCAACCGGCACCGAGAAGGCCGTCGCCGATGTCTGGGGCGAGGTGCTCGACATCGCGAGGATCGGCCGGAGGGACAACTTCTTCGGCCTCGGGGGGCACTCGCTGCTGGTGACCCGCGTGGTGTACCGGCTGCGGGAGACGCTCGGGGTCGACCTGCCGCTGCGGTCGTTGTTCGAGGCGGCGACCGTCGCCGAGTTGGCACACGAGATCGACACGGTTCTCGCGGATGCGGGCCAGGAACCGCACCACACTCCGAGCGCCGCCGCCGCGGTCTCCTGAGCGGTGTGGCCCGCGACCTGGGCCACCCTACCGGGGACGGGACGCGGGCCACCGTCCCCGGTACGGCGCGGGGGTCGGGTCGGTCAGGGCTCGTCGCGCCCGGCGGCCCGTGCCATCAGGCGCACGAGCTCCCGGTGGTGACCGCAGCCGGTGGCCGCGGTATCGGCCGCGACCCGGTCGCGGACGTCCGGAGCCTGGTCCTGACTCAGCTTGAACATCGCATCGACCCGGTCCACCCGCAGTTCGAACGCGCCGACACCGGGCAGCAGGCGGTCGAAGTAGTCCAGCGACGACGTCATGTCCCAGCCAGCGCCGTGCCGCCCTTCGAGGGCCTCCACGGTGGACCGGATCACCGCGAGCGTCGGCTCGCCAGGCGGCAACGGCGACAGCCAGCCGTTCGCGTGAACCGCGGTGAAGTTCCATGTCGGAGCCGCCGGGGTGACGCCGTAGACGGTGGGGGAGACGTAGCGGTCGGGCCCGGTGTAGACCAGCAATGCCGGACAGCCGGTCCCGATCGCCGTCCACTGCGGGTTCACGCGGTTCATGTGCCCCACCAGAATCGAATGCGTGTCCGTCGGGACGGCGTCGTCATCGCTTTCCGGGGCGGGCCGCCTGATGGTCGGCACATGGCTGGCCAGGGGAACACCGTCGGTCGCGGTTATCAGCGTGGCCAGGGGATGAGAATCGATCAGCTCCCAGGTCCAGGACGGATCTTCCGCCTGGTATTGCGCCGGAACGTACATGTCATTCCCGTCGGTCAGGTGGCGACTTCGTCCGCCGATTTTCCTTTGCTGCTTCGGGTCCGCCGCCATGGCTGCGCCGCATTCTGTGGCACGCCGTTGTCGTGCGCCACCGTGCGGAGTCGCGAATGGCGTGGTCGCGATGTGGGCGGAATGCACCGCCGGTGCCAACGATCTCGTGGACGTGGAGACGCTGTCAAGCGCCCGGTGAGTTTATCGACGTCAAGTGTTTGGCGTCCGAAACGGGAGTGATTCCTATCTCTCTCTAATGTCTAACGGCTGTGATTGCGGGGCGGCTGCGTCCCGGTTGCGGTCGCGCGGCCGGCACCGCTGACGAGGTGAGGGGTCGCGAGGAGGCCCCCTGCCCTGCTGATACGCGTGGAGGAGCAGGGGTTCCCGCAGCCGTCGGACCTCTCCTCGGGGTGATGGTTGGCCGCGAGACGGGGTGGTGCAACTTCCACGCATCGCTCTCTGTCGATCTTGATATCCGGACCTGGAGGCGTTACGGTTGATGTTGCGGCACCGGTTAGGTGTTTGAGTTGAGGGTGTTTATGCCACGGGGGGCAACGCATGCGTCAGGGAGACGAATCATGGGTCGTGCGAGCCGCTCAATATGGAGTCCACCTTCGCTCGGTCGTGGTGTCGTGATGGCCGTTCCTGATGTCCAGTGTCGCGATTGCCCTCCAGTTCGGCGCTGATTTGCGGGCCTGGAAAGCTGATTCATGTAAGACTTTCCAATGGCCGTGGCGACTGATCTGCCCGGCCGGTTCGCGCGTGGATTCCGAGGGTTTTCCGTGAAGCCGGAGCGGATATTTCCGTGGGGTGGTTCATGCGCCATGTCAAATGAGCGATTATCGCGGCAGCGGTAGGCACGGATCAGAGTTCAGCACTCCGCGAAGGGGAACAGGGTGAAGCGTGTACCCAGACAGACGGCACTCAGTTCGCGGCATTCCGTCAGGCAACCCACGAGCCAACTTCTGGCCGAAGACGAGCAGCAGGAGACGTCGGCGCACGGCCACGGTCAGATCCTGACGACCCGGGTGGGCCTGCGGTTCCCGTCGGGGATCACGTTCGAGCAGTGGGCGGAGGCTGGGCCGAAGCTCTCCAGCCTGGTCGACTCGTTCGCCTGGTGCCTCGGCGACTGGTTGGTCTACGGGCAGGAGAAATACGAGGGCAGGTACGCCAAGACGGTCGAGATGATCGGCCTCGACTACCAGACGCTGCGTAACTACGCCTGGGTCGCACGCAAGTTCGAGTCCTCCAGGCGGCGGGAGAACCTGAGCTTCCAGCACCACGCCGAAGTGGCCTCCCTGCCCCCGGCCGAACAGGATGCGTGGCTGGACCGCGCCGAGGAGCGCGGATGGTCCCGCAACCAACTGCGTCGGCACGTCCAGGAGGCGCGCGGGCGGGGCGCGCCCAGCCAGCCCACCGGGTCGGCCCTGCCGCGGGTGCAGGTGGAGGAAGCCCGCCTGGAGTGCTGGCGGCTCGCCGCCGAGCAGGCGAGCATCGACCTCGCCTCGTGGATCGTGACGATGCTCGACCAGGCCGCCGAGCGGGCCCTGGGCACGGTCACCGCCACCAGCGACGGGGCCATGGCACGCTAGTCCGACCACGGCGGGGCGGGGCTGCCTGTCGAGCCCGCGTCGGCGGGACAGGTGGCCGGCTCGTCCTTGCTGGGCCGGTAGCCGATGTCCCGCCGGCGGGACATCGCCCCGGGCAGTTGGGGCCGCCGCAGCGGTGGAACATCGAATGCGGGCCCTCAACGGAGGCTCGCCACCACCTGTGCCAGCCGGTCCATGCTGCCGCGCGTTTCCTCCTCCATTCCGTACAGCACCGCGTCGTCCCGTTGCTTCACCGACTGGAAAATGCACACCGCCTCGTACCGGGTGCCGTCCTCGGCCTCCTCGAAGGTGATCGTCTCGAGCTGCACCTGACCGGGCATACCTTCGAACTGGAATGTCTGCACTATCCGCTCGGGTGCGGCGACGTCGTGGTAAACGCCACCAATCGCGAACTCCGTACCGTGACCGTCGCGGCTGACGTACCGATAGGTGCCGCCCGGCCTGACGTCCATCCGGTCCACGCTGTTCTCGAACCCGCTCGACCCCCACCAGCGGGCGAGCAGGTCCGGTTCCGTGCACGCCTTGAAGACCAGGTGGCGGGGGGCGTCGAAGAAACACCTGATCACAATGCTCTGTCGGTCTGGTTCGGCGATGAACTCCACGCCCTCACTCCTCGGCTCCGGATGGTCGATCGCGTTTCGCCCCGTCTTTCGACGCGAAACCCGGGGGACGCTTCCAGCCTGCCAACGGGGCCTGTCGCGACGGCTTCACGGCGCTGTCACATCCGCGGCCGAGCTGCCATTCCGGGATCGCCGGATGTTCCCATTCCCGCAATGGCCGGAGCGGCCAGGATTGCGTTCTCAGAAACAATGCGCGACGATTCGCGGTAGAGGTCCGGGGGCCGCCGGTGAAGCGTGGCGAGAATCGTCCTGGTCGCCCTGTCGGGCGGCGGCGCACGGGCCGGCCCGGTATTCCCCCGGCCCGGCACACCGGCCGGAGCGGTGACCGCTCCGCGCCCTCGCCTGCCCGCCGTTTCCGCCGACCCCCGGAGGACGCACCATGACAACGCTGCCATCGGTACGACTCGGTTCATCCCCGCTCACCGTCACCCGGCTCGGGCTCGGCACCTGGGCGCTCGGCGGAGACAACTGGGCCTTCGGTTGGGGGCCGCAGGACGCCTCGGAGACGATCGCCACCATCCGCCACTCGGTGGAACACGCCGGCCTGAACTGGCTCGACACGGCACCGATCTACGGCCAGGGGCGGGCGGAGGAACTGGTGGGTGAGGCGCTCGCGGTTTTCGCCGAGGACGCCCGCCCGTACGTGTTCACCAAGTGCGGCGTGGTGTGGGGTGGAGACGTCGAGCCGGGCACGGTCGCCGGCCGGCGCCAGAGCATCGAGCGTGAACTGGACGAGTCTCTCCGTCGGCTCCGGATCGACTGCATCGACCTGTACCAGATGCACTGGCCCGCCACGGACGGGACTCCGCTGGAGGAGTACTGGCAGACCCTCGCCGACCTGCGTCAGAAGGGCAAGATACGGGCGGCGGGCCTCTCGAACCACCGACTCGACGAGCTCCGGCGGGCCCACGCCGTCGCGCCGGTGGATTCGTTCCAGCCGCCGTTCTCCGCCCTCGCGCGAGAGGCCGCGGAGGAGATCGCCTGGTGCGCGTCGCACCAGGTGGGAGTCATCGCCTACGGCACGCTGGGTTCTGGGCTGCTGACCGGGGCGTTCACCCCCGAACGAGCCGCTGCCCTGCCGCCCAGCGACTGGCGATCGCGCGATCCCGGCTTCCGCGGCCGTGGACTGGAGAAGACGATGCGGCTGACCCGTACGCTCGCGGCAGTCGCCGCCGAGCACGGGGTCACCACCAGCGCCGTGGCCATCGCCTGGGTGCTGGAGTGTCGTGGCGTGACCGGCGCCATCGTCGGAGCGCGCCGGCCGGAGCAGATAGAGGACTGGCGGGCGGCGGCGACGGTGCGGTTGTCGACCACCGATCTTGACAGGATCGCGGCCGTGATCCGCGAGGAGGGCATCGGCTCCGGGCCGAGCCACCCGCGTGCGGAACCGCGGGCCGCCTGACCGGCTGCGTCATGTCGTCGGCGGTGACCTGGCCGCCCCGCCGAGACCGACGGCGCTGGTCAGCACGACCCCGCGCAACGGCCACTCCGTTCCGGCACGGTCGGCTTCTCGTCGATCGCCCCCGGCGGGCGGGGCGGGGGGGGTGGACGGCCGCGGGTGGGTGGGGGGGTTTGCCGGGGGGTAGGGAGTGTTGGTGGGCGTGGGTGGGGGT
>NZ_JBEZMR010000059.1:0-15294 GCF_040652795.1 Micromonospora sp. NPDC048170 | reverse complement strand
TCACCTCTATCTTTGTCCCGCCGTCCCCACATCGCCCCCCGTAGCGGGGGCGGCGGGGTGCCGCGCCGACCCCCCCCCCCCCGACCGCGTAACGGCCACCGACATACCTTCGCGTCCGATATATTGCGGGGCGTGGACACACCGCTGCGCGAACCCACCTTCCTGATCCTCACCGCGCTGGCCGGCGAGCCGATGCACGGCTACGGCCTGATCGGCGAGGTCTCCGCCCTCTCCGACGGGCGCGTGTCGCTGCGGCCGGGCACCCTCTACGGGGCGCTCGACCGGCTGGTCGACGCCGGTCTGGTGGAGGTCGACCGGGAGGAGGTGGTGGACGGCCGGCTGCGCCGCTACTACCGCCTCTCCCCCACCGGGGGCGCCACCCTGGCCGCCGAGACCGAGCGCCTGCGCCGCAACGTCGAGGCGGCCACCGCCCGACTGCGCGCCCGCGCGGGCCGACCGCTGGCCCCGCGTACCGCCGGAGGGCTGGTGTGAGCGGGCTGGAGCGGCGCTACCACCGCCTGCTGCGGGCCTACCCGGCGGAGTACCGGCGGGCGCGCGGCGCCGAGATCGTCGGCACGTACCTCGACCTGGCCGGCCCGGGCCGGCGCTGGCCCTCGCCAGCGGACGCCGCGGACCTGCTGCGCGGCGGCCTGCGCCAGCGGCTGCGGGCCGCCGGGGCCGCCGACCTGATCCCGGGCGTACGCCTCGCCGCCGTCCTCGCCTTCCTCACCGCGACGGCGCTGGCGGCGGTCTGGTCGACGCTGGAGATGCACCCGCCACCGGCGAAGTGGGTGCCGGGCGCCGGGCCGTTCGTCTCGCTCGGGATCGGGGTGTGGGCCGCCTGGCTGCTTGCCGCAGTGGTACACGCGGCGGGACCGGGCCGGTGGACCCGCCGCGCCGTGGCCTTCGCCCTGCTGCTCACCGTCGCAGTCGTGCCGGTCGCGGCTCTCTCCGGCCTGCCCCGGCCGCCGTTGTCGGTGCTGCTGCCGCAGCTCGGCCTGGGGCTGGTGGCGCTCGGCCTACCCGAGCGCCTACCAGCGCCGCTCCGGGCGGCACCTCTGCTCGCCGTCGGCGTCGCCGGCCTCGCGGGTGTCAACCTGCTGTTCCGCCACGACTCTTACGGCAGCTACTACGGCTGGACGGCGAGCCAAGTCCTGCCCGGCGCCGCCGTGGTGCTGCTCGTGGTGGCGCTGCTGATCGGCACAGGGCTCGCCCTGCGGGCCGATCACCGGGGCGGCTGGGCGCTGCTGGTGCTGCTGACCCCGGTCGGTCTGCTCTTCCTGCATCCGCTGGCCGGCGCGATCGACGGCAACATGCGCGGAGCGCCCAACCCGGGCTGGTCCGCGCTGGCCGCGTCGGCCGTCGTGGTCGGCCTCGCCGGCCCCGCGCTGCTGCCGCTGGCCATCACCCTGCGCAAGCGGTTACGCCGCCCCGCCCCGGCCGAACCGGCCAGCCGCTGTCCGACCTGCGGCACACACCGCTGACCGCCGATCCTTCCACCGCCTGCCGACCGCGACAGAGCCTCCCGCACCGACCGACAGTCGTCTCGCGCCCGCCCCAAGGCGAGATCTTGGCAAGAAACGGCCCCTCCAGGGGCACATTCCTGCCAAGATCTCGCCGCGCCGACTGACCGTGGCGATGATCCGCCCGATTCGGCACGGCGTGGCCTCGTCGGTGAGGCATCGCATGGCACTGTCAGTAGGCGCGGCATGACCGCTGTCTGGCGGCACGGCGTGGCACCGTCAGTGGGCACAGCACGGCCCCCGCCAGGGACACGCCAGCCGGAGGACCGTATGGGGTTCGTCAGATCAGGGGGCCCGGCGCAGCCGGAGCAGGCACCACACCGCCAGCCAGGCCACCAGCGCGGTCACCGCCAGCGCACCCGGGGCCTTGGTGAACCGGGCCAGGTTGGCACCGTCGGGCAGGGTGAGGAAGGCTGCCGCCGCGCAGGGCAGCACGAACCAGGTGGTCCGGCTCGCGACGACCGCAAGCAGGGCAAGCGGCCAGGTGGCGTACCAGGGGTGGAAGACCGGGGCCAGCACGACCGTGGCGGCCAGCGCCAGGCCGGCGCCGAGCAGGGCGACCCGGGGTCGGGCGGCGTCCAGGCGGGGCACCCGCTGCCGGACGTCGTTGAGCCGGCGCAGCCCCGACCAGGCCCGCCACCACAGCACCGCCACCAGCACGGCGAGCAGCAGCAGCGCCGCCGCCCGGGTCACGGGCACCGCGCCCGGCTCCCGGCCGACGAACCCGCCGGCGTAGTCGACGACGAAACCGACTGCCGTCGGCGGCGACGTCCACTGCTCGGAGTCGCCGCTGCGGGTCAGCCCGCCGACCCAGCCGAGGCCGAGGCCGGACAGCAGCGAGGTGACCGTCACCGCGCCGAGCGCCCCGCCGGCCAGCCAGCCGGCGTCGCGCAGCAGCGCCCGCAGGGTGTAGCGGCCGTGCACGGCGGCCAGCGCCGCGAAGGGGAGCACCACCACGGCGGTCGCCTTCACCGTCACCGCCAGCCCGAGCAGCGCCCCCGCCAACAGCAGCGGCCCCGGCCGGCCGGGGCGGCGTACCGACACCAGCAGGCCCAGCATCAGCAGGCCGAGCATCACCGCGTCGTTGTGCGCGCCGGCCACCAGGTGCACGCCGACCAGCGGGCAGGCCAGCGCCAGCCAGGCCGCCCGGCGGGTGGGCACGCCGGCGGCCCGGGCCAGCCCCGGCAGGCAGAGGGCGGCCAGCAGCACCCCACCGACCGCGAGCAGCCGGAACGCCACGATCGCGCCCACCAGGCCGCCGCCGAGGGTCACGGCGAGCGCGGCGAGCAGCACGAAGATCGGCCCGTACGGCGCGGGCGTGTCCCGCCAGATCGGCGCGACGGCCTCCACCCAGGGGCAGCCGGCCTCGGCGACCCCGGTGGCGTACGGGTCGACGCCGTGCGCGTACGCCCAGCCCTGACAGGCGTACGAGTAGACGTCCCGGCTGCCCAGCGGCGGGGTGACCAGCAGCGGCAGCGCCCACAGCCCGGCGGTCAGGTACGCCCACCGCGTCGACGGCGCGCCCCGGCGCAGCGCCCACCAGGCGCCGGCCAGCAGGGCGGTGCCGACCAGCCAGGCGCCGAGCGTCAGCGGCCCGGTGTCCGAACGCCAGACGCTCGGCGGGGTGGCGTCCAGCGGCGTCGACGGCAGCGCGCCGCCGAGCCAGCCGGCGACGGCCAGCAGCACCGCCCCGGCCAGCCCGGCGTAGCGGGCGACCCGGGCGGCACCGGGCGACGGCGGCAGCGCATCAGGCGTCGGCGGAGCGCCGGGAGCGGTCACCGGCGTCCCTCTCCTCAGTCCACGGCGGCCGGTCTGCGGGCCGCCCGAGCCGACCGTACCAAGCGGACCACCACCACGATCACCAACAGCGTCATCAGGGGTGCCCCGACGGTCTTGGTGTACCGGGGCAGCCCCGTGCCGTCGGCGAGCACCAGGAACGACGAGACGATCGCGACCACCGTGAACCAGCCGGTGCGCCGCGACGTGGCCGCGAGCACGGCCAGCGGCCAGGTCCAGTACCAGGGGTGGAACAGCGGGGCGAGCGCGACGGTGGCGGCCAGCGCCAGGCCGGCGTGCCAGATCGGCTCGCGGGTGCGGGCCCGCCACCACAGCCAGAGCAGCACCAGCGCCAGCGCCGCCATGCCGATGCCCCGGGTGACGGGCAGCGGGTCGCCGTGCCAGCCGAACGGCGCGGCGAGGTAGGCGACGGTCTGCCCCACCGCCGTCGGCGGCGACGTCCAGGCGATCACCAGGCCGCCCTGCTCCAGCCCGGTCACCCAGCCGAAGCCCAGGCCGGTGGCGAGGGTCGCGCCGACCACGGCGGCGACCGCCCCGCCGACCACCCACCCGCCGTCGCGCACGAGCGCCCTGATCGAGTACGCCCCGACGATGGCGGCCAGCGCGGCGAACGGCACCACGACCAGCGCGGTCACCTTGATCGCGACGGCCAGGCCGAGCAGCACTCCCCCGGCGAGCAGCGGGCCGGGGCGACCCGGCCGGGACACCACCACCGCCAGTCCGGCGACGAGCAGCCCCACCATCAGCGCGTCGTTGTGCGCCCCCGAGACCAGGTGCACCCCGATCAGCGGCGAGCCCAGCGCCAGCCAGACCGCCCGGCCGGCCGGTACGCCGCAGCGGCGGGCCAGCACCGGCAGGCAGGCCGCGGTCAGCCCCACTCCGACGACGGCGAGCAGCCGGAACAGCACGATGCTGCCGTAGAGCGACCCGGTCGCCTTCACCACCGCCCCGGCGATCAGCACGAACAGCGGCCCGTACGGTGCCGAGGTGTCCCGCCAGATGTAGGAGATGGTGTCCAGCCACGGGCACGGCAGCACCGAGACACCCTGCTCGTACGGGTTGATCCCGGCGGAGTAGCTGGCGCCCTGGCAGGCGTACGCGTAGACGTCCCGGCTGCCCAGGGGCGGTGCGACCAGCAGCGGCAGCAGCCAGAGCCCGACGGTCACCAGGGCCCAGCGGGTCGACGGCACCCGGTCGCGCAGCGTCCACCAGGCGTACGCCATCAGGCCGGTGCCGACCGCCCAGGTGGCGATGATCAGCGGGCCGTGCGGGCCCTGCCAGATGCTGACCGGGGTGGGGCGCAGGTCGCCGCCGGGCAGCGCTCCGCCGAGGAACGCGGCGACGGCGAGCAGCGTCGAGCCGGCGAGGCCGAGCCAGCGCGCGAGGTGGTGAGGCACGCCGGACATGCTGCCAGTACGGTGGTCGCGGTACGGAGGTGGGCATGCGGCGCAGTCGGGTGGTGGCGGTGGCCGCCGCGTCCGCCGTGCTCGTCGGAGTGGTCTACGTCGCTCTGCCGCCGACCGGCTCCGACCTCGCCGCGCAGGTCGCGCGGGCCGACTTCTTCGCCGCCCACGGCTTCGCCCCGGTGGACCTGCGCTGGTACGGCGGCGTGCAGCAGTTCGGCTACAGCCTGGTCTCCCAGCCGGTGATGGCGTTGCTCGGGGTACGGGTCACCGGCGCGTTGGCCCTGGTGGCGGCGGCCACCGCGTTCGCGGCCCTGCTGGTGCGCACCGGGGTGCCCCGCCCGCTGCTCGGCAGTCTCGTCGGGGTGCTCACCATCGCCGGCAACCTGGTCTCGGGCCGGGTGACGTACGGCCTCGGGGTGGCTTTCGGCCTCGGCGCGCTGCTCGCCCTCACGCTGCCGGCAGGGCCGACGGACGCCGGCCCGGAAGCGCCGGCCGGGCGGGCGCGGCGCCGGCAGTTCGTACGGCTCGGCCTGGCGGCGGCCGGCGCGCTGCTGGCCTCGGCGACGAGCCCGGTGGCGGGCCTCTTCGTCGGCCTGGCGGGCGCGGCGCTGCTGTCGACCCGCCGGTACGCCGACGGCCTGGTGCTCGGCGTCGCCGCCGCGCTGCCGCTCGGGCTGACCACCCTGCTCTTCGGCGACGGCGGCTGGATGAACATCAGCCGCACCGACACGGTCCGGGCCGTGCTGACCAGTCTGCTCGTGGCCGCGCTGGTGGGATACCGGCCGGTGCGGGTGGGGGCGCTGCTCTCGGCGGCCGGGGTGCTGGCGGCGGCGCTGGTGCACACCCCGGTCGGGCTGAACGCCACCCGGCTGGCCGTCATGTTCGCCCTGCCCCTGCTGGCCGCCGCCGCCCGCCCCCCGGCCCGACTGGCGGGGTGGCTGGCCCGGCGCGGTCGGCCCGGCCCGTCATCCGCCGTACGGCCGGCGGAGACCGCGCGGGCCGGAGTCGGGGGCGGCGCGCGGGCCCGGGGCGGCGTCGCGCTGGCCGCGCTGCTGGCGGCGGTGTGCTGGTGGCAGCCGCCGGTCTCCCCCGCCGACCTGCGCAGCGTGGACGACCCGACCAGCCGGGCGGCCTACTTCGCGCCGCTGCGGGCGTTCCTCGACGGGCAGCGACTCACCGGCCGGGTGGAGGTTCCGCCGACCCGGAACTACTGGGAGGCCGCCTCGTTGAGCGAGGTGCCGCTGGCCCGGGGTTGGCTGCGGCAGGCCGACATCGATCGCAACCCGCTCTTCTTCACCACCGTGCCGGGGGCGGCCGGCACCGGAGTGCCGCTGACCGCCGCGAGCTACCGGAGCTGGCTCGACGACAACGCGGTGCAGTTCGTCGCGGTGCCGGACGCCCCGCTGTCCTGGGTCGGGCGGGCCGAGGCCGAGCTGGTCGCGGGCGGGCTGCCGTACCTGACGCCCGCCTGGTCCGGCCCGCACTGGCGGGTCTGGGCGGTGGACGACCCGACCCCGATCGTCGGCGCGCCGGCGGAGTTGGTCGCGTACGACGGCGCCTCGGTGACGTTCCGGGCGGCGGCTGCCGGCACGGTGCCGGTCCGGATCCGGCACAGCCGCTGGCTGACCGCCTCGGGCGGGGCCACGGTCGCCGCCGACGGCGAATGGACGGCGGTGACCGTGCCGCGCGCCGGGCAGTACCGGCTCGGCAGTTGACCAGCGGCGTCACCCGAATTTTGCCGGTCCGGCAACGTTACTTGCTCCTCCCGTCGTTGCCGCGCAACGATCGGCGTGGCAGGTCACCGAGGCAGCGCACCAGGAGGACGAGACGTGCACCACGACGCGACGGCCGGGGGGCACCGGCACCACGACAGCACGGCGGCGACCGGCCACGACGGGCCGCGGCACCCGGACGTGGACGAGGAGACCGCGCGGTTCTGGGAGGAGCACTACGGGCGGCACGAGAGGGTCTGGAGCGGCCGGGCGAACCCGATCCTGGTCGACGTCGCCGGGCAGTTGCCGGCCGGCACCGTACTGGACCTCGGCTGCGGCGAGGGCGGCGACGCGGTCTGGCTGGCCGGGCAGGGCTGGCGGGTGACCGCGGTCGACGTCTCCGAGACCGCCCTCGCCCGGGCGTCCGAGGAGGCGTCCGCCGCCGGGGTCGCGTCCCGCATCGAGTTCCGCCGGCACGACCTCACCCGGACCTTCCCGCCGGGCGAGTACGACCTGGTCTCCGCCCAGTTCCTCCAGTCGCCGCTGGAGTTTCCCCGGGCGCAACTGCTCCAGGCGGCGGCCCGGGCCGTGGCCCCCGGCGGCCGGCTGCTCGTCGTCGAGCACGGCGAGGCGCCGCCGTGGGGACGTCACGATCACGCGCACGCGCACTTCCCCACCCCGCAGGAGACCTTCGCCGCGCTCGACCTCGACCCCGAGCGGTGGGACACCGAGCGGCTGGACGCCCCGCACCGCCAGGCCACCGGCCCGCACGGCGAGACCGGGCACCTGGTCGACAACGTGATCCTGGTCCGCCGCACGCGGTAGCCCTCGGCGCCGGCCGGACCGCCCGGCGGCGCGGCCGGCTCAGGAGTCGAGCACGCGTTCCATCGCCGCCCGGGAACGGCGGCCGGTGCGCAGGTATTCGTCGAGGAACTCGCCGGGATCGTCCCGGCCGAGCAGCCGGACCACGCCGGCCAGCTCGACGCCGTGCCGGGGCAGCTGGTCGCCCTCCCGGCCACGGACCAGCATCAGCGCGTTGCGGACCTGCGCGGCCAGCGTCCAGCCGGCCGCCATCTCGGTGGCGTCCGTCGGGTCGACCAGGCCCGCGTCCCGGGCCGCCGAGAGGGCGTCGAGCGTACGCGTGCCGCGCAGGGCCGGGATCGTCCCGGCGTGCCGGAGCTGGAGCAGCTGCACCGCCCACTCGACGTCGGCGAGGCCACCCCGGCCGAGCTTGGTGTGGGTGGCCGGGTCGGCGCCCCGGGGCAGCCGCTCGTGCTCCACCCGCGCCTTGATCCGGCGGATCTCCACCACCTGCTCGCGGGTCAGCCCGTCGGCCGGGTAGCGCACCGGGTCGACCATCGCCTCGAACTCGGCGCCGAGATCCGCGTCGCCGCAGACGAACCGGGCGCGCAGCAGCGCCTGCGCCTCCCACACCTTCGACCAGCGGGCGTAGTACTGCGCGTACGCGGCGAGGCTGCGCACCAGCGGGCCCTGCCGCCCCTCCGGGCGCAGGTCGGCGTCGACGCCGAGCGGCGGGTCGGGCGCGGGGATGCCGAGCAGCCGGCGCAGTTCCTCGGCGATCGCGCGGGCGGCGGCACCGGCCGCGCCGTCGCCCGCACCGGCCGGCGCGTCGTAGACGAAGAGCACGTCGGCGTCGGAGAGGTAGTTCGACTCGTACCCGCCGAGCCGGCCCACGCCGATGACGGCGAAGCGCAGCCCCGGCACGGGCGGTTGGGCCGCCCGCGCGGCCCGCAGCGCGGCGGCCAGGGTGGCGTCGGTGACCGCCGCCAGGGCGGTGCCGACGGCGGTCACGTCGGCGAGGCCGAGCGCCGCCCGCCCGCCGTCGGGCCGGGGCGGCGACGGGGCCAGCGAGCCGGCCCGGCTCAGCAGGTCGGCGCAGGCGATCCGGACCAGCTCCCGCCGACGCAGCGCGCGGATGGCGCGGGCGGCCTCGACCGGGTCGGCGTGCCGGGCCGCCGCGGCGGCGAAGCCCTCGCAGAGGACCTCCCTCGGCCGGGGGGTCAGCTCGCTCTCCTCGGCCAGCATCCGCAGCGCCTCCGGCTCGCGGCCCAGCAGGTCGGCGGCGTACCGGGAGGAGGAGAGCACCCGGGCCAGCCGGCGGGCCACCGGCCCGGAGTCGCGCAGCAGGCGCAGATACCAGGGGGTGCTGCCGAGCTTGTCGGAGACCTGCCGGTAGTTGAGCAGGCCGCGATCCGGCTCGGGGGCGTCGGCGAACTCGCTGAGCAGCACCGGCAGCAGGGTGCGCTGGATGGCGGCGGTGCGGCTCACCCCGCCGGTGAGGGCCTGGAGGTGACGCAGCGCCCCGGCGGGGTCGGCGAAGCCGAGGATCTCCAGCCGGTGCCGGGCCGCCTCGGGGGTGAGCCGCAGCCCGTCGGCCGGCACCCGGGCCACCGACTCCAGCAGCGGCCGGTAGAGCAGCTTGGCGTGCAGCCGGCGTACCTCGGCGGCGTGGGTGACCCACTCGGCGCGGAACTCCTCGACGGCGCTGCGGCCCGGCGTGGCGGTGTGGCCCAGGGCGGCGGCCAGCCAGCGCAGCGCGGTCGGCTCGGTCGGCACGGTGTGGGTGCGGCGCAGCCCCTGGAGCTGGAGGCGGTGCTCGACGCCGCGCAGGAAGCGGTAGCCGCGCAGCAGCGCCTCGCCGTCGGCCCGGCCCACGTAGCCGCCGGCGACCAGCGCGCGCAGCGCCGGGATGGTGCCGGGCGCCCGCAGCGACTCGTCGCCCCGGCCGTGCACCAGTTGCAGCAGCTGCACGGCGAACTCGATGTCGCGCAGCCCACCGGGGCCGCGCTTGATCTCGCGTTCCAGCTCCTTCGGCGGGACGTGGTCGATGATCTTGCGCCGCATGGCGCGGACGTCCTCGACCGCCTCGGGGCGCTCGGCGGCCCGCCACACCAGCGGGGCGAGCTGGTCGATCCACTCCCGACCCAGTGCCAGGTCGCCGGCCGCCGGCCGGGCCTTGAGCAGCGCCTGGAACTCCCAGGTGCGCGCCCAGCGCTGGTAGTAGGCGAGGTGGCTGGCCAGCGTCCGCACCAGCGGCCCCCGGTTGCCCTCCGGGCGCAGGGCGGCGTCGACCGGCCAGGCCACCAGCCCGCAGACGTGGATCAGCCGGGTGGCGACCGTGGTGGCCGCGGCGAGGTCGTCGTCCTCGGCGGCCACGAAGATCACGTCCACGTCGGAGACGTAGTTGAGCTCGTCGCCGCCGCACTTGCCCATCGCCACGACGGCGAGCCGGGGCCGGGCGGTGCCCTCCGGCAGCTCGCCGACCGCGATCTCGTACGCCGCCGCCAGGGTCGCGTCGGCCAGCGCGGAGAGCGCGGCCATGGTCTGCTCCAGGCCCCGGCCGCCGGTCAGGTCGGCCGCCGCGATCCGCAGCAGCGCCAGCCGGTACGCCCTGCGCAGCACCACCACCGGCTTGCCGTCGCCGGAGAGGTCGAGCCGCCCCTCGGCGGTCGGCGCCAGCCCGTCCGGTGCGGTGCGCAGCGCCGGCCACTGGTCGGGGTTGGCGACCAGGTGGTCGCCGAGCGCGGAGGACGCGCCGAGGACGGCGATCAGCCGGCCACGCAGGCCCGGATCGTCCCCCAGCGCCGCCAGCAGCGCCGACGTCAACTGTTCCGGGTTGGTCCGGCGCTCGGCCTCGACGATGCGGTGCAGCTGGCGCAGCGCCAGATCCGGGTCGGCGGCCCGGGAGAGCGCGACGAGCAGCTCCGCCGCGCGCTCGTCGGCGGGTTCCTGCACGTCCGGCCGCCACAGCCCGAGCCCCTCCGGGCCGAGCAGGTCGCCGGCGCGGGTGGCACCGACGCCGCCGTCGGTGCCGAAGCCGTAGCGGGCGAGCCGCCCCGCGGCCCTGGCCGGCCGGCTCATCACTGCCCGAGCAGGGGCAGGCTGCGGCGGGGCTCGGCGTCGTCCAGCTCGCCGAGGGCCAGCGCGGCGAACCGGGCGGCGAACGGCTGCCAGACCTCCTCGACGTCGACCATCACGTCGTGGCAGGCCGCCACCACCAGGTCGGGGTCGTAACCCAGCTCGGCCAGGAGCGCCGAGTCGGCGGCCCAGTCGGCGATCATGGCGGTGTCGCACTCGATGTGGAACTGGAGCCCCCAGGCCCGGTCGCCCATCCGGAAGGCCTGGTGCGGGTAGCGGGTCGAGGCGGCCAGCAGGGTGGCGCCCCGGGGCAGCTCGGTGATCTCGTCGGCGTGCCACTGGAACACGTCGGGCATCAGCGGGACGTAACGGAACAGCGGGTCGGTGTCGGCGGCGTCCCGCTTGCCGACCACGCTGGGGCCGACCTCCGGGCCGCTCGGGCTACGCACGACCTCACCGGCGTGCGCGGTGGCCAGCAGCTGCGCGCCGAGGCAGATGCCGAGGGTCGGCACCCGGTGCCGCACGGCCTTGCGCAGCAGCCCCTCCAGCGCCGGGAGCCAGGGCTCGGCGGGCGACCCGTCCGGCAGCGGGTACGGCGGCACCGGACCGCCGAGCACCACCAGCGCGGAGTATCCCGTCAGGTCGGCGGGGATCTCGTCACCGGCGTGGGTGCGAACCACCCACAGGTCGAGGCCGGCCTCGGTCAGCCACTCTCCGAGCCGGCGGATGTCGTCGGTCGGGTCGTTCTCGATCACCAACGCGGTAGCCACGACGTCGAGGCTAGCCGGTGACCCCGACGGTCCCCGGAACGCCTCCACCGGGCGCGGCGACGACCTCACCGCCGACCGGCCCCGGCACGGCGGGCGCTCGACTGAGCCGGTGCGCAGCCTGCGGGCGCTGGGCTCAGGCGGTGCGCAGCGCGTCGAGCATCCGGGACAGCGCGGCGCGGGTGTCCGCCAGGGCAGCCGGGTCGGTCGCGCGGGCGACCCAGAGCGCCGCTTCGTTCATCGCGCCGGAGAGCAGGTGGGTCAGCGGTGCGACCGGCTGCGGCGCGATCAGCCCCTGCTCGACCAGCAGGGTCAACTCCTCGGCCAGGTGCCGGCCCGACGCCGCCTCGTCCAGCGCGCGCCACTCGTTCCAGCCGAGCACCGCCGGGCCGTCGATCAACATGATCTGCTGGATCGCGGGGTCCGTGCTCGCGGTCAGGAACGCCTGGCAGCCCGCCGTGAACCGGGCCCACGGGTCCTCCTCGGCGTCGGCGGTCGTGGCGACCCGCTGCGCCACCTCCTGCTGCACCTCCCCCAGCACCGCCCGGAACAGCTCGGCCTTCCCTGCGAAGTGGTGGTAGAGCGCGCCCTTGGTGACCCCGGCCGCCCCCACGATCTCGGCCAGGCCGACCGCCGCGTATCCCCGGGTGGCGAACAGCCGCCGGCTCTCGTCCAGCAGGGTCCGCCGGGTCTGTTCCCGCTGCTGTGCCCGGACGCCCTCGGTCATCGCACCCTCCATTGACATACCAACGGTACGCGAACTACCGTCCTTGACGTACCGATGGTATGCGAAAGGGCTGACATGAACCTCACCAGCTTCTACCCCGTCGTCTGCACCTCGCGGCTACGCGAGTCGCACGACTTCTACCGGCACTTCCTCGGCTTCGAGACGACCTTCGAGGCCGACTGGTACGTGAGCCTTCGGCGACCGGGCCCACCCGCGTACGAACTGGCGCTGCTCGACCACCAGCACCCGACGCTGCCCGAGGCATACCGGGCACCCGTGCGGGGACTCCTGCTCAACCTGGAGGTGACCGACGTCGACGCCGAGTGGGAACGGCTCGTCGTCCGGGGCGGACTGCACGCCGAGCTGGCGCTGCGCGACGAGGACTTCGGGCAGCGGCACTTCATCGTCGCCGCACCCGACGGAGTGCTGATCGACGTCATCACGCCCGTACCACCCTCGGCGGACTGGGCCGACCGGTACGTGGACCCGTGACCCGCCGCGACTAGGCTCTGCCGCTGTGTCCGACCGTGCCCGCACGACTCCCGCCACCGCCGTACGACCGCCGGTGCTGCGCCCCGGCGACACCGTCATGCTGGTGTCGCCTTCCGGGCCGACCCGGCCGGAACGGGTGGCCCGGGGCGTCGAGTTGCTCACCGGCTGGGGGCTGCGGCCGGTGCTGGCGCCGAACGCGTACGCCCGGCAGGGTTATCTCGCCGGCACGGACGAGCTGCGCGCCGCGGACCTGAACACGGCGTTCGCCGATCCCGAGGTGCGCGGGGTGATCTGCACCCGGGGCGGCTACGGCGCACAGCGGATCGTCGACGCGATCGACATGGTCGCCGTACGCCGGGACCCGAAGGTGGTCGCCGGCTTCTCCGACATCACCGCGTTGCAGTTCGCGCTCTGGCGGGGCGCCCGGCTGGCCGGCGTGCACGGCCCGGGAGCCGCCTGGTTGGACGAGCGCACGCCGCTGCGCTCGGCCGAGTCGCTGCACGCCGCCCTGATGACCACCGAGCCCGTCACGGTGAGCGCCGTGGCCGAGGAGGAGACCTTCGGAGTACGCGTGCCGGGCCGGGCCACCGGCCCGCTGCTGGGCGGCAACCTCTGCCTGATCGTGGCGTCGCTGGGCACCCCGGACATGCCGGACCTGACCGGGGCGGTCCTGCTCGTCGAGGACGTGCAGGAGCCGCCCTACAAGGTGGACCGGATGCTCACCCAGCTCCGCCGCGCCGGAGCCCTGGACGGGTTGGCCGGGGTGGCGGTGGGCCAGTTCACCGACTGCGCGGACGGCTGGTCGGTCGGCGTCGCCGACGTGCTCTCCGAGCGCCTCGGCGACCTCGGCGTCCCCGTCCTCGGCGGCCTCCCGATCGGCCACGGCCCCGGCCAGCTGACGGTCCCGGTGGGCACCGAAGCCACCCTGGACACGAACACCGGCACCCTCAAGATCACCCCCGCCGTCCACTGACCACCCACCCCCTCCCCACCCACCCACCCACCCCCACCCCCACCCGCCCTCTCCCAAGTTGATCATGAGGTTAGCGGGAGGGAATCCGACATTTCACCCGGCCAACGTCATGGTCAACGGAGCCAGGACGGGCAGGAGAGCCAGGACGGGCAGGAGAGGCAGGAGGGGTGGGTGGTCAGGGGGTCAGCTGGGCCAGCGCGCCCGTTTCCAGGGCAGCCCAGACCGTGGCGTCCGGGGCGACTGTCAGGCCGTGGGGCTCGGAGGCCGGGGTGGGCAGGTCGTAGGTGGTGATCGTGGTGTCCGGGGCGATGTGGCCGATGCGGTTGCCGCCCCACTCGGTGTACCAGCAGCCACCGGCCGGGTCGGCGACGATCGCGTGCGGCCGGGCGGACCGGTCGGGCAGCGGATACTCGGTGATCCGCCCGTCCGGGGTGATCCGCCCGAGCTGACCGGCGCCGATCTCGACGAACCAGAGTGCCCCGTCGACGCCGGCGGTGATGCCGACCGGAGCAGCCCCCTCGGTCGGCAGCGGGTGCAGGGTGACCGCGCCGTCCATGCCGATCCGACCCACCGCGTTCGCCTGGTTGACCGTGAACCAGACGGCCTCGTCGGGGCCGGCGGCGACCATCGAGACGTAGCCGCCGCTCACCGGCAGCGGAAACCGCGTCACCTCCCCGTCGACCGTGACCCGGCCCATCGTGTCGTCGTTCATCCCCGCGTACCAGAGGGCGCCGTCGGGACCGGCGGCGATGCCGCAGGGGCCGGTTCCGGGCTCGAGCGCGACGGCGCTCAGCTCGCCGTCGGTGGTGATCCGGCCGATCCGGTCGTCACCGGAGCGGGTGAACCAGAGCGCGCCGTCGGGGCCCGCAGTGATGATCAACGGACGGCTGCCGGCCGCCACCGGCCAGCGGCGCGACTCGTCGCCCGCACCCACCCGGGCGATCTCGCCGGCCTGGGCCAGCGTCAGCCACAACGCGCCGTCGGGGCCGGCCGTGATGCCATACGGGCCGGCGTCCACCCCGGTCAGCGGAACTTCCCTGATCTTGGAAGAGGTCGTCAAGAGGGAGTCACCTTCCGTCACTTGCTTTGTAAGGAGGAGTGCCTTTCCGACACACCGCGCCAGCTCCCCACACCTGCCCGGTGGGGCCTGCCGATCGCCCACCCTTACCCCCCGACAGTGCCGGAGCAACCCGTTTGTCCGACTCGGCCGGCCGAACTGCCAGCTCGCTGACAGGGTCGCCACGGCTTCTCCCCAGCCCGACTGGTCACTGTCGGTGACGTCATCGCATCACCCACCGACCAGATGGAGGACAGCATGTCCCGCACGATGAGGAAGAAGCACCTGCTGGCCGGACTGGCCGCAGCCGGCGTACTCGGCGTGGGGATCGCGGCCCCGACGGTCGCCTTCGCCGCGGACGGCGGCACCCCGACGCCGAGCGCCAGTGCCAGCGAGAAGGGAAGCGAGGAGCGGCAGCAGCAGCGGGCCGACCGGCAGGCGGAGTTCGCCGGGAAGCTGGCCGAGGAGCTGGGTGTCGACACCGACAAGGTGACGGCCGCGCTGGAGAAGCTGCGCGAGGAGCACAAGCCGGCCGACCACCCCGGGAAGGGCGAGCGGGGCGACAAGGGCGACCGGCCCGACAAGGGCGAGCGGGGCGACAAGGGCGAGCGCGGCGACAAGGGCGACCGGCCCGAGCGCGGCGACAGGGGCGACTCCGCCGACCGGCAGGCCGCGATGAAGGAGCGCCTGGCGCAGGCCGTCAAGGACGGCAAGCTCACCCAGGAGCAGGCCGACGCGGTCACCGCCGCAGTCGAGGCCGGCGTCTTCGCCCGCCCGGGCGGGCAGGACGGTCCGGCCGAGCCGACCGACAAGTGACGCTCCCCTGATCGGCAGGCCCCGAAGACCGGCGGATCCCCGACGTCGGCTACGGAGCCGGCCAGCCCCCCGCGATCTTGCACTTTCCGCCCCGACGAAAGTCGCGAAAGCGGCATCACGCGGGCCGAAAGTGCAAGATCGCGGC
>NZ_JBEZMR010000058.1:0-15332 GCF_040652795.1 Micromonospora sp. NPDC048170 | reverse complement strand
AGCTGTTCCAGTGTTCGGCGACCAGGTCAGCGGCCTGCTGCTCCCACTGCGCGTAGTGATCCGGGTACGCCGACACCTGCACCGTCTGCGCAGCCCTGGTCAGCGGCATGTCCTGCCACCCGTCGACCTGCTTCAGGCCCTTGAGGAACGCGGTGGTGGAGTACTCGGGGTCGGTGATCTGCTCCACCGTTCCCCAACCACTGGAGGGGCGCTGCTGGAACAGACCCTGCGAGTCGTGGTCGTTGCGGTCACCCAGATGACCCAGGTTCTCCAGCTTCGACTCCTGCAGGGCGGTCGCGATCGACACCACCGCGGCCCGCTCGTCCATACCAGCCTTCTTCGTCGCCGCGATGATCGCCTTGGTGTTGGCAACCTGCTCGTCGGTCAGGTCGATCCGCGACTGCGCACCCTGCACACCATGCGGAACCAACTTCGCCTTGTCCACAGCAGGCTTGTCAGCCCGCACCGCCACAGCCGTGGCGTCGACCGGAGCCGCCGTGACCGCGGCGTCGGTCATCGGGCCGGCAGCCACACCACCGGCAAACGCGAGACCCGCAATACCCAGAACACTGTTACGGAAGATCGTCTTCATGATGATGCTCCATTCGGGGGTTGGCACCCACACACCCGAAAGAGGAACCGGGCACAACACGTGCGGATGCAAGCACCGTCCGGCGCTCAACAAACAAGGGGGAAATCTCCGACAGCAACCGGCCGGGATAGGGCCGGTAGGGATCGGGCTGCCGGCGGGGCGGGGGGATGCCCTCACGTCAGCCGCGACCATGTGTAACGACCGCCGACCCACCAACATTCCGGGAGCCCGGCACACCAACCCTGTAGGCGGTGCACCCATCACTCGATCCTGCGATGCTGCTCGGCCGTACGCATGGTGTAACGACCCCGCCCCGGCCACGATTCCGCCCCCACGATGCCCCCGGCCACACCCCCAAACCGGGCACCCCGCCCGGCCGTGCCAGACCGGGGCGACATCTCAACGGACAATCGCGCGAGATCCCGACAATGAGCACAGGGCTCGCGGTCAGACGAAAGAGATCTTGGCAAGAGACGGCCCTTGGAGGGGGCCAATTTCCGCCAAGATCTCGCACGGGGGTGGTTGGCGGGATGGGCGGGATGACGCCGACCGGCCGGCCCCTGGTCGGGACCGGCCGGTCGGGTCACGGGGGTGTCACCAGAGCTCGGAGACGACGTCCGCCGCCTGCTCCTCCCACTGCGCGTACGCGAAGGGGTAGGCCGAGACCTGCACCGTCTGGGCGGCGGAGGTCAGCGGCAGGTTCTGCCAGCCGCCCACGTTCTTGAGCGCCTCGAAGAACGCCTGCGAGGCGTACTCGGGGTCGGTGATCTGGTCGGGCGAGCCCCAACCCGTCGACGGGCGCTGCTGGAACAGGCCCTGCGAGTCGTGGTCGTTGTACGTGCCCAGGTGGCCGAGGTTGTAGAGCTTCGACTCCTGTAGCGAGGTGGCGATGCCGATGACGGCGCCCCGCTCACCCACGCCGGTGTCCTTGGCCTCCTCGATGATGGCCTTGGCGTTGGCGAGTTGCGCGTCGTCGAGCGGAATGCGCGACTGGGCGCCCTGCACGCCGTGCGGGATGAGCTTCTCGCGACCGGGCTTGTCGGCGACCGGCTTGGTGGTGGTGCCGCCCGTGGTCAGGGCCGACTCCTCGGCCGCGCTCGGCCTGCCCATGCCGGTGGCCTGCTCGATCGCCGCCACGGCACCCTCGTGCGGTGCGGTCGCGACCGGGGCGGCCACAGCCGTCGGCCCGAAGGCGAGGCCACCGAGGGCGGCGACACCCACCACGCTCAGCGCGATCTTACGGTTCGAGTCCTTCGCGATGGCCGGGAGCCATCGAGTGAAGTCGTACTTCACGATGGTTGCCCTTTCGGTCAGGCGAAGCGCTCCCTGGATGAGCACTCCTCGGGGGAACTGCCATACCGGACGAGGTTTCGATTCCGGCGGTACGGGGGACACAACCAGGTTGCGCTGTCGGTCATTCCGGATATGCCCCGGCCTGGAAAGGCTGCGGTCCAGGTCACTCGACGGTCAGGACATGGCGCCGCAGGAGGCCCAGGCCCGCCGGTACGGTCGTTTCAGGCCTGCGGGGCGCCGAACCGGACGAGGCGTGCCAGAGTTGCTTGAGGTGCTGGAGAGTGACATCCGTCGCCCCGGGGAAGGCGGTCAGCCCGCCGTTGGAGATGCCGGTCTCGAACCGGCTGCGGTAGACGCCCCCGGCGGCGAGGGCGGCGGCGACCGTACGCCCGTCGGCCCCTCCCCGCGCGCGAGCCGGGCCGCATCCCGTTTTTCCGGGTCAGGGGGCGTCATGGGTGCGCGGGCGCACCGGCGATTACAGTGGGGGCGCCATGTGGAAGGCGACGAATTGACGGGTGGTGCCGTGGTCGCGGAGGCGGCGGGCTCCTTCGTACACGAGGGGCTCTTCTACCACGGCCCGGACGGCCTGCTCGCGGGCACGGTGCCGTTCGTCACCGGCGGGCTCGCCGCCGGGGAGCCGGTGCTGGTCGCGATGCCCGCCGCCAACCTGCGGCTGGTCCGTGCCGCGGTCGGTCCCGCCGACGCGGTGCGCTGGGCCGACATGACGCAGGCCGGCCGGAACCCGGGCCGGATCATCCCCTGGGTGTTGCAGGCGTTCATCGAGCAGCATCCCGGCCGTCGGGTGCGGATCATCGGCGAGCCGATCTGGGCCGGACGCAGCGCGACGGAGTATCCGGCGTGCGCCCAGCACGAGGCGCTGATCAACATGGCGTTCGCCGGCCGAGAGGCGACCATCCTCTGCCCGTACGACGTGGCGGGACTCGACGCCGACGTGCTGGCCGACGCGCACGCCACGCACCCGGTCCTCGTCGACGACGCCGGGCGACGCCCGAGCGCGCGGTACGCCCCGGCGGAGGTGGTCGCCCGCTACAACACGCCCCTGTCGACCCCGGCGGAGCCGGTGTCGACGCTGGCCTACCAGTTCGACACCCTGTCGACCGTGCGCCGGTTCGTGACCGGGCACGGCGAGGGCGTGGGGCTGGACGAGGACCGGCTGGCCGACCTGCAGATCGCGGTGACCGAGCTGGCGACGAACAGCGTCGCGCACGCCGACGGTGGCGGTGTGCTGCGCGTGTGGCGTACCGCCGAGCACCTGGTCTGCGAGATCCACGACGACGGGTGGCTGGCCGACCCACTGGCCGGGCGGCTCACCCCGGCCGCGGACGGCATCGGTGGCCGGGGGCTGGTGATCGTGCAGGCGCTGTGCGACCTGGTCCGCGTCCACAGCACGGCCGCCGGAACGACGATCCGGCTGTACGTGCGACGCCCGGCCTGACACAGCCCCCGCACAGACGACGAGCGGCCGGACCCGACCGACGACGAACGGCCGGGCCCGACCGGTGGTGGGTGTGGGTCAGTGCCCGCGGGCCAGCCATTCGTCGAGGTGGGGAGCCTCCGCACCGACGGTGGTGCTATCCCCGTGCCCGGTGTGCACGACCGTCTCCGGCGGGAGGGTGAGCAGCCGGTCCCGGATCGAGGCGACGATCGTGCCGAAGTCGCTGTACGAGCGTCCCGTCGCCCCCGGCCCGCCGGCGAAGAGCGTGTCGCCGGTGAACACCACGCCGAGCTGCGGCGCGTGGAAGCTGCACGCGCCGGGGCTGTGGCCAGGCGTGTGCAGCACGGTCAGCGTGGTGCCGGCCACCTCGACGCTCTGCCCGTCGCGCAGCTCGCCGTCCGGCGCCTCGTCGGGGTGCACCATGTCCCACAGCACCCGGTCGGCGGGGTGCAGCAGCACCGGCGCGCCGGTGGCCCGGGCCAGTGCCGGGGCCACCCGGACGTGGTCGTCGTGCGCATGGGTGGCGAGGATCGCCCGTACCCGCCGGTCGCCGACGGCGGCCAGGATCGCGTCGACGTCGTGCGGGGCGTCGACGACGACACACTCGGCGTCGTCGCCGACCACCCAGACGTTGTTGTCCACGTCGAAGGTCTGGCCGTCTAGGGAGAACGTGCCGGAGGTGACCGCGTGGTCGACCCGGGCCGCCGTCACAGGACCACCACCGAGCGCAGCACGTCGCCGCGGTGCATCCGGGCGAACGCCTCCTCGACCTGGTCCAGGGCGATCTCCTCGGTGACGAAGGCGTCCAGGTCGAGCCGGCCCTGCAGGTAGAGCTCGGTGAGCACGGGGAAGTCCCGGCTGGGCAGGCAGTCGCCGTACCAGCTCGACTTCAGCGAGCCGCCACGGCCGAACACGTCGAGCAGCGGCAGGTCGACGGTCATCTCCGGGGTCGGCACGCCGACCAGCACGACGGTGCCGGCCAGGTCGCGGGCGTAGAAGGCCTGCTTCCAGGTTTCGGGGCGGCCGACCGCGTCGATCACCACGTCGGCGCCGAAGCCGCCGGTGGCGGCACGGATCGCCTCGACCGGGTCGTCCTGCGTGGCGTCGACCGTGTGGGTGGCGCCGAACTTCCGCGCCCAGTCGAGCTTGCGGGGGTCGGTGTCCACCGCGACGATCGTCGTCGCGCCGGCGAGCGCCGCACCGGCGACCGCCGCGTCCCCGACGCCGCCGCAGCCGATCACGGCGACCGAGTCGCCCCGGGTGACCCCGCCGGTGTTCATGGCGGCCCCCAGGCCGGCCATCACGCCGCAGCCGAGCAGCCCCACGGCCGCGGGCCGGGCCGCCGGGTCAACCTTGGTGCACTGACCGGCGTGGACCAGGGTCTTCTCCGCGAAGGCGCCGATGCCCAGCGCCGGCGTGAGCTCGGTGCCGTCGGTGAGGGTCATCTTCTGGGTCGCGTTGTGGGTGGCGAAGCAGTACCACGGCCGACCCCGGCGGCAGGCCCGGCACACCCCGCAGACGGCCCGCCAGTTGAGCACCACGAAGTCGCCCGGCGCGACGGTGTCGACCCCCTGCCCGACCTGCTCGACCACGCCGGCCGCCTCGTGCCCCAGCAGGAACGGGTAGTCGTCGTTGATGCCGCCCTCCCGGTAGTGCAGGTCGGTGTGGCAGACCCCGCAGGACTGGATCCGTACGATCGCCTCGCCCGGCCCCGGATCCGGCAACACGATCGTGGTCACCTCGACCGGCGCCCCCTTGCTGCGGGAGATGACTCCCCTGACCTGCTGGCTCACGGTTTCCTCCTGCTCCACGCCGACGCGCCGCGCCGCCGTCCGTCGGTGTGCTGACACGGCACCCCGATCATGTGTCTCGGGCGAACCTACCCCCGATCGTCGCGGACGTCCCGGACCCGTCGGGCGGTTATCCCGGGCCGCGAGGGGTAGGCGGGGGCACGGTTCGACGTTCGGACGGGAGTGCGCCACATGAGGGTCAGCCATCTGCCGCTGCGGGTCAGCATCGGCGCGTTCGTCCTCAACTCGGGGATCGGCAAGCGGTCGCTGGAGGGCGAGGCCGCGCAGGGCGTGCACGGGATGGCCGTCGGCGCCGTGCCGCAGCTCCGGCAGCTCGACCCGGACCGGTTCGCCCGGTTGCTCTCCCGGGCCGAGATCGCCCTGGGCGCCGCCCTGCTCGCGCCGTTCGTCCCGTCGGCACTGGCCGGTCTGGGGTTGGCCGCGTTCGGCGCGGGCCTCGTGCAGCTCTACCTCAGGACACCGGGAATGCGCGAGCCGGGCAGCCTGAGGCCCACGCAGCAGGGCACCGGCCTGGCCAAGGACGTCTGGCTGCTCGGGGCCGGCCTGACCCTGCTGCTGGACGACCTCACCCACGGCCGCCGGCGCCACTGAGGTCTTGGGCAGGCAGGCCGGGGACCGCCACGGCGGGGCGGGCCTGCCCCGATGGCTGTGGCTGGCGGGCTGGCCGGGTCAGGCGGGCGTCGCGGCGACGGGTGTCCGCGCGGCGACCTCGCGGCGGGCCGCGTTGCGGTAGCGCAGCACCTGGACCGCGCCGAGTGCCCACAGGACGTACTGCACGGCGAAGGCCCACCGGAAGGCGGTCAGATCCGGAGCGGCCGGGGTGGCCAGGTCGAGCACCACGCCGACGGCCAGCACCAACACGATCGAGGCGACGAAGCCGCCGACGTTGACGACGCCGGTGGCGCTGCCGATCCGGTTGACCGGGTTGAAGCTGCGCGCGTAGTCGAACCCGATCAGGGAGGCCGGGCCGTTGACCGCCAGCACCAGCACCAGCGTGACCAGCAGCCAGCCCGGCGCGCGTCCCGGCCAGGCGAGCACGACGGCCCAGACCACGGCGGTGGCGCCGGTGATCGCGAAGACCAGCACCGACCGGTGGAACGGGTGCCGGGCGCAGAAGTGCGCGATCACCGGCCCGGTCAGCAGCATGGCGACGGTCATCAGGGTGAGCAGCGACGCCGCCGTGGTCGGGGTGAGCCCCTGCCCCTGCACCAGGAACGGGTACCCCCAGAGCAGGGCGAACACGGCGCCGGAGAACTGGGTGACGAAATGCGTCCAGAGCCCCAGCCGGGTGCCCGGTTGGGCCCACGTGGCGGCGAGTTCGCGGCGGATGTCGGCGAGGGTGGACGCCGCGCCGGCGGGGGCCTCTCCGTGCGGGGTGTCGCGGACGGCGACGACGACCATCAGCAGCGCGGTCGCCCCGACCGCCGCGGCGGTGAGGAAGGCAGGGGTCCAGCCCACCCGGTGCAGCAACGCCACCAGCGGTACGGCGCTGAGGAGCGCCCCGAGCTGGCCGAGGATGCCGGTGAGCTGGGTCATCATCGGGTAGCGCCTGCCCGGGAACCACAGCGCCACGATCCGCAGCACGCTGATGAAGGTCATCGCGTCGCCGAGCCCGATCAGCACGCGGGCGGCGATCGCGAGAGGTACGTCGCTGGCGAGGGCGAAGCAGAGCTGACCGGTGACCATCAACGCGCCGCCGACGATGAGCAGCCGGCGGGACCCGAACCGGTCGAGCAGCACGCCGACCGGGACCTGCATGGCCGCGTACACGGCGAGCTGGGCGACGGAGAAGGTGGCCAGCGCCGAGGCGTTGACGCCGAATCGGTGCGCCGCGTCGACGCCGGTGACGCCGAGCGAGCTGCGGTGGAAGATGGCTGCCACGTACGCGGCCACCGCCACGCCCCAGACGAGCCCGCCCGCGGACCGGCGCGAGCCGACCGGCGCGGTCAGCACCCTCACCGCAGTGTCCGCAGCACGTCCGCGGCGTTGTCGATGTGCGCGGCGACGGCGGCGAGCCAGCGCCCGGGGTCGCCGGAGTCGAGCGCGGCGAGCTGCTCGGCGTGCTCGGTGAGCACCGTCTCGGCCCAGCCGGGCGAGAGCCGCATGCTGGCCTCCCCCATCCGCAACTGCCGGTCGCGCAGCCGCTGGTACAGCTCGGCGAGGATCTCGTTGCCGGCCGCGTCCACCACCGTGGCGTGGAACGCGCGGTCGGCCTGCATCAGCGCGGTCAGGTCGCCTGCGGCGTGTGCGTCGCGCATCTCGGCCAGCCGGGCGGCGAGATCACCGCGCAGCGCCGCACGCCGGGGCCAGACCCGCTCGGCGGCGTGCAGCTCGACCAGCCGCCGCGCCTCGATGACGTCGGTGATCTCGCGGGCGGACACCGGGCGGATCAGCGCACCCCGCTTGGGGTAGAGCCGGACCAGCCCCTCCGCCTCCAGGCGCAGCAGCGCCTCCCGCACCGGGGTTCGGGAGACCCCCGTGGCCTCGGCGATCTCCCCCTCGCTGACGAGCGACCCGCCCGGGTGGATCTGCTCCAGGATCTCCCGCTTCAGGTGCCGGTAGGCGCGTTCGGCGGCCGAGAGCGTGGCCGTCTGGCCCGACGGAGAGGGATGCGTCATGTATCTATGGTGCGTTTCTCCAGCTCGTCGCCCTGCCGCGCCCCTGCCCGGGGTGGCCCGCGTCACCCGCGACGCGGGCGGAGGGTCAGCAGCCCGTCGCCGTCGAGGGCGGCCTCGGACCCGAACGGCGGGCCGAAACCGCCGAGCAGCCCGGCCAGCCAGCGGGCGTCGCCGGGCACGGCCCGTTCCAGCCGCATCCGGCGCATCCGCACCGGGGCCGCCCGCAGCCGCCGCAACTCGCCCGTCGCCGCGTCGAGGGTCGGCAGCCAGAGCAGCCGAAGCTCCGGCCGGTACGCCTCCTGTCCGCCGATGCCTTCGTAGTCGTCGACCAGGTCGCCGCAGCCGTAGAGGATCAGCCGGTCCCGGTACACCTCGACGGGGCGCGGGTGGTGCGACGAGTGGCCGTGCACCACGTCCACGCCGGAGTCGACCAGCCGGTGGGCGAACTCGACGTGCCCGGGCGGCACCTCGTACCCCCAGTTGGTGCCCCAGTGCACGGAGACCAGCAGCCGGTCCCCCGGTCCGGCCACGGCGGCGATGCGCCCGGCCAGCGCGTCGGCCGCGGCAGCCGACACCTCCGGCAGGTATGCCAGCCCGGGCCCGCCGGCGGTGGCCGCCCAGGGCGGGGGCACCCCGCTGGACGGCGCGGCCACCGACCAGACCAGCAGCTGGCGGCCCGCTCCGAGCGGTACCCGGGCCGGTGCCCAGGCCGCCGCCGCGTCCCGGCCCGCGCCGACGGTGGCGATGCCGGCGCCGGCCAGGGCGTCGAGGGTGTCGCTGAGCCCGACCGGGCCGAAGTCGAGGCTGTGGTTGTTGGCCAGCGCGCAGACGTCGAGCCGGGCCGCAGTGAGGCAGGCCAGGTTGCCCGGGTGCATCCGGTAGTGGATCGCCTTGGCCGGGGCGAACTCGCCCCGGCCGGTCACCACGGTCTCCAGGTTGACCAGGCGTACGTCGGGCCGGAGCCCGCCGAGCAGGTCGAGCGCCTCGCCCCACGGCCAGGCCGGGGGTGCCGGGCGCGGGATCGGCCCGCTGGCGGCCCGGGCGAGGTCGACGTAGTCGCGGGCGTCGCGTACCGCCGGTTCGCGCAGCTCGGACGGGCCCGGCGCGGGCAGGATCGCGTCCACGCCCCGGCCGGTCATCACGTCGCCGCCGAGAAAGAGGGTCACGTCGGGCACCCGGCCCGCTTTCCCCGCCTGGCCGCCCGTTCACCTCCCGGCAGGTGATACCGCCCGGCCGGGCGTCAGGAGGCGGTGGCCGGGCACCGGACTGGCGGTCAGCCGATCTCCGCGACCGCAGGCCGGTCCCTGGTCGCGTCCTCGGTGGTGGCGTCCCGCTGCGAGGCGGACCAGGAGTCGACGAGCAGGCGGTGGAACTGCTCGGCGCACTCGATCTGCGGCATGTGCCCGCAATCCTCGAACAGGTGGGTGCGGGCCCTCGGCAGCCGCGCCCGGGCGGCGTCGAGGTGCGCCGCGGGCAGGATCAGGTCCCGGTCACCCCAGACCACCAGGGTGGGGATGTCGAGCCGCTCCACCTCGGCCAGCAGCTCTTCCCGCCACTTCGGGCTCACGCCACGGAAGGTGCCGAGGCTGTGCGCGGTCTCCAGCATCACCCGGGCGGCGTACGGCTGGCGGGCGACCTCCAGGGCGTGGGCGACGCGTTCGGCGGTGGCGAAGGCCGGGTCGTGGAAGAGGGACAGCTCGGCACGGCGGGCGGCCCACCGGGTGGGCCGCAGCAGCAGCCGGCCCAGCGGGCGCAGCGCCAGCAGCCGCAGCGCGATGGTCACCTCCCGGCCGAATCCGGCGCTGTTGACCAGCGTCAGGCTGGCCACCCGGGCCGGCTCGGACGCGGCGAGGCGCATGGCGACCGCACCGCCGAGGGAGTTGCCGACCACGTGCGCCGGCCGGTCGACGCCGACGGCGTCGAGGTACTGGGCGGCGAAGTCCGCCAGCGCCGGCAGGGTGCAGGGCCGCGCCATCGGCAGCGAACCGCCGTAGCCGGGCAGGTCGACGCTGTGCACCCGGAACCGCTCGGCGAGCAGCTCGTGCAGCTCGGTGAAGTCGCGCAGGGTGCGGCCGATGCCGTGCAGCAGCAGCACCGGGGGCCCGTCGCCGTCGACGCGGTGGCGCACCCGCCGGCCGTCCACCGTGACGTGCCGGTGCGGGCGCCCGGCCGGGGCGCTCACGCCGGCTCCCCGGCGGGGTCGGCGTCGGGTTGCCGCGGCGGCGAGCCGGGCGGCGCGGTGCCCGCGCGCCGGGTGGGCTCGCCCGCGAGGCGGTTGAGCCCGAAGGCCAGGACCCGGTGGTACGACGTCGGCGCCACCCGCGCCAGCAGGTCGGGCAGCTTCGCCGACCAGCCGATCAGCACCCGGCCGCGGCGACGCTGCACGCCGCGCAGGATCACCTCGGCGGCCCTGGCGGGGTCGATGGTGAGCAGCTTCTCGAACTGCCGGCGGCCGGTCTCGAACTCCTCGGCGGGTACGCCGCTCCCCACCCGGGCGTTCTGCGCGATCCGGGTACGGATCCCGCCCGGGTGCACGGAGGTCACCCCGATCCCGTCGTCGGCCAGTTCGTGGCGCAGCGCCTCGGTGAAGCCGCGGACGGCGAACTTGCTCGCCGCGTAGGCGGCCTGCCCGGCCGGGGCGAGGATCCCGAAGAGGCTGGAGACGTTGACCAGGTGGGCACCCGGTTCGTCCCGCAGGGTCGGCAGCAGCGCATGGGTCAGCTGCACCACGGCCCGGAAGTTGACGTCGACGACCCAGCTGAACTCGTCCAGGCTCACCTGGTCGAACCGGCCGCCCAGCGCCACGCCGGCGTTGTTGACCAGCAGCCGGACCGCCGGGTGACGCTGCCGGATCTCCGCTGCCACCCGCGCGGTGGCGGCGGCGTCGGCCAGGTCGACCAGGTAGGTGGTGAGCTGCCGGTCGGGGTGCGCGGCGCGGACCGCCGCGACGACGGCGTCGAGCCGCCCGGCGTCCCGGTCGACCAGCACCAGGTCGCTGCCCCGGCGCGCGAGTGAGTGGGCGAGCGCCTCCCCGATCCCGCTGGCGGCGCCGGTGACCACGGCCGTCCCGCCGGCGAAGACGAACCTACGCACGGACGGTCCTCCTTTCCGGTGTGCCGGCGTGGGAGAACCGCACGCCGGGGTCGGTGAGCCGGCCGCGCCGCATCAGCAGGACGTCCCGGGGATAGTTCTGGTGCAACCGCCACGGCGCCCGGGTGCCCTGCTTGGGCAGGACGTCGACGCTGCGCAGCACGTAGCCGGCCGCCAGGTCGATGATGGGCACCAGCTCGCCGTCGGGCGGCGGCAGCGGGGTGACGACCTGCTGGCCGGTGCGGTCCAGGTGACGCAGCAGCCGGCAGACGTAGGTCGCGACCAGGTCGGCCTTCAACGTCCACGAGGCGTTGGTGTAACCGATGGTCATCGCGAAGTTCGGCACCCCGGAAAGCATCATGCCCTTGTAGGCGACGGTGCGGGGCAGCTCCACCTCGGCGCCGTCCACCCTCAGCGTCATGCCGCCGAGGGCCAGCAGGTTGAGCCCGGTGGCGGTGACCACGACGTCGGCCGCCAACTCCTCGCCGGAGGAGAGCCGGACGCCGCGCTCGGTGAAGGTGTCGACGGTGTCGGTGACCACCGCCGCCCGCCCCCTCGCCAACGCGGTGAACAGGTCGCCGTCGGGCACCACGCACAGTCGCTGGTCCCACGGGTCGTAGCGGGGCGAGAAGTGCCGGTCGACGTCGTAGCCGGCCGGCAACCGGCCCCGGGCGGCGCGCAGCAGCAGCTTCCTGACCAGGGCGGGCGCGCGCCGGCTGAGCTGGAAGTTGGCGGTGGCCAGCAGGATGTTCTTCCAGCGCACCACCAGATACGCGGCCTTCGCCGGCAGCCAGCGCCGCAGCGCGTCGGCGAGCACGTCGCGCGAGGGCAGCGCCATGACGTACGTGGGTGAGCGCTGGAGCATGGTGACGTGGGCGGCGCGCTCGGCCATGGCCGGCACCAGGGTCACGGCGGTGGCGCCGCTGCCGATCACCACCACCCGCTTGCCGGTGTGGTCGAGGTCCGCCGGCCAGTGCTGCGGGTGCACGATCCGCCCCACGAACCGCTCGGTGCCCGGGAACGGCGGGGCGTGGCCGGCGTCGTAGCGGTAGTAGCCCGCGCAGGTGAACAGGAACGAGCAGGTCAGCACCACGGGTTCGCCGGTGTCGTCGCGGTGGGCGTGCACCGTCCAGCGGGCGTGTTCGCCGTCCCAGTCCGCGCGGAGCACCCGGTGGCGGAACCGGATGTGCTCGGTGACCCCGTACTCGTCGGCGGTCCGGCGTACGTAGTCACGGATGGAGTCGCCGTCGGCGATGGCCTTCGGGGCCGTCCACGGTTTGAAGGAGTAGCCGAGGGTGAACATGTCGGAGTCGGACCGGACGCCGGGGTAGCGGAACAGGTCCCAGGTGCCGCCGATCGCGTCGCGGGCCTCCAGCACCGCGTACGTCTTCTCCGGACAGTCGCGGCGCAGGTGGCAGGCGGCGCCGACGCCGGACAGACCGGCACCGACGATGAGCACGTCGACGTGGTCGGTGGCCATCTCGTCTCCCGTCCGCGGGGGTGACCCGGACACTAGCCACGGCCGTCGAGGCACGTCAACACCATGTCGAGTTCCGTCGACACGGTGTCGAGCCGGTGTAGAGTCACCGGGCATGACGCCCGCCCGTACGGCAACCGGGAACGCCACCGGGCGCGGGCGGCGCGCGGCGCGGTCCGTCGGCGACGAACGGGAGCTGGCCATCCTGGCCACCGCCGAGCGGCTGCTGCGGCAGCGGGCCTTCGCCGACATCTCCATCGACGAGCTTGCGCGCGGGGCGGGCATCTCCCGCCCCACCTTCTACTTCTACTTCCCGTCCAAGGACGCGGTGCTGCTGACGCTGCTGGACCGGGTCATCGAGGAGGCCGACGCCGCCGCCGGGGACGTGCTGGATCGGCTGGCCGAGGACCCGCGGGCGCGCTGGCGCGAGCTGATCGGCCGGTTCCACGAGACGTTCGGCGCCCACCGCGCGGTGGTGCTGGCCTGCGCCCAGGTACGCGGCACCAACGCCGAGGTACGCCACCTGTGGGCGGCCGTGCTGGAGCGCTGGGTGCAGGCGGTCGAGACGGCGATCGAGGCCGAGCGGCGGCGCGGGGCGGCCCCCGACGGCGTGCCCGCCCGCGATCTCGCCATCGCGCTCAACTCGATGAACGAGCGCGTCTGGTACGCCACCTTCGCCGGCGACGGGCCGGCGGTGGCCGAGCGGGACGCGGTCGACGTACTGCGCGACGTCTGGCTATCGGCGATCTACCGCGACACCGATCCCCCGCCGGCCTGACTCCGCCGCACCGCGGGCCACCCGGCATCGAGCCGGGCGGGTCTCCGCCGCGCTGCCGGCGTCAGGCTCGGCGGCCGGCCCGCCGAGCGGCTCGGTGCGCCGGCCGGGGTCGCCGGTCCCGCCGCGCCAACACCCACACGAACGGCACGGCGGCCAGGCCCAGCAGACCCCAGGGGTGGCGCGCCGCCTCGACGGTGAAGGCGACGGGCGGGCCGGCCGACTCGATCCGGCCGTGCAGTTCGTGCCGACCGACGGTCGCCACGTCCATCGGGACCCGGATCCGGTACTCGCGGGTCTGCCCGGCACCGATGGTGCCGAGCGGCGGAGCGGCGACGAGCGTCCGCACCTGCCCGGGGCGACCGAACAGCAGCGTGAACGCGGGGTCGACGGCGTCGGTGGGGCCGGCGTTGCGCAGGGTGAGATCCACGGTCAGGTCCCCCGGCAGCCCGAACCAGCCCGGCACCCCTGAGTCGTCGGCGGCACGCAGCCCGGCGACGACCAGTTCGGCGGTGCCGGCCGTCGTGGGGGCGGGAGGCGCGCTCACGCCGGTCAGCGGCAGGTCGACGGTGGCGTGGGTGGTGCCGGTGGGCGTACGGGCCCGCAACAGGCAGGGACAGGCGACCGGCGGGGCCGCGAGCACCATCGGCAGGGTGACCGCGCCCGATGGCGGTACCTGCCCGTGACCGGCCCGGCCGGTCGCACAGTCGAGCGCGCCGCGCCGTCCTCCGTTGCCGCAGACCTCGATCTGCACGGTGCCAGCCGGCCAGTCGGCGAGGGTCACCAGGACCTGCTCGCCGGAGCGGAACGTGCCGGCCGGCACGGCGATCCGCGGGACCGGCGGTGTGCCGTCGGGCACGGGTGAGGGCGTGGCGGGTGCCGCGGAGGCCAGCGCGAGCAGCGCGACGCCGACCGGCAGGAGCCGCCTCACGACGTGCCGGCCGCGGGCGGACCGGCTGGCGGCGGACCGGCCACGGCAGGGTCTGGATCAGGCCTCGTGCCCTGCGCCGGCGGGCCCTCGGTGCCGGTCGCCCTCGCGGCGGCGGAGCGGCGGTGCCAGCGGACGGCCAGCCAGCCGGCCAGCACGGCCAGCAGAGCGAGCAGCAGCCACGGCGGCGCCCACGTGCTCGCGGAGCGGAGCACCGGCGGGAGCGCGGTGTCCACGGTGGTCGGCGCCAGGTCGACCTCGGCGGTCAGCCGGAGCGCCGGTGGCACGCCGGTGATCCGCTCGGTGACGGTGAAGACCCCGCCGGGCAGCAGTTCGGGCAGGTCGACCGGGGCGGTACGGGCCAGCTCCCATCCGAACGGCCCGTTGACGGCCACCGTGCCGGTTCCGCCGACGCGCACGTTGCCGGTGTTGCGCAGCCGGTAGGTGACGAGGGCGTCGCCGCCGGCGGCCGGGTTGATCGGGGTGTCGTAGCCGACGCTCACCGACTCGATCGTGACGGCGGGGCGGACGTCGCCGTCGACCCGGAGGTAGACCCGCGCGGCCAGCCGTTGGTCCACCCGGACCTGCTGCCCGTCGGCGGTGGTGCGGGCCTGCGCGATGGCCGCGATCACCCCGCCCGCGTGGTCACCCGGCGTGGCGTTGGCGGGCACGCTGAGCCGGAACGGGATGTCGGCACGGCGTCCGGGCGCGACCGTCCAGCTACGCCGGTCGAAGCGGATCCAGGAGCCGACGTCGGTGGCCGACCGGTCCGCCGGCAGCAGTGCGAAGGCACCGTCGGCGGTGGTGTAGGCGTCGGTGCCGTACACCTGGAAGGTCAACGGCCGGTCGCTCAGGTTGCTGACGCCGACGTGGTCGGTGAGGGTGCTGCCGGGGGCCAGGTCGTAGATGAAGTAGTTGCGCCCGGTCGGGCCGTCCGGCCCGGACGGCTGCACCGCCCACCGGGTCGCGGCGGCGCCGGGGGCCGGCTTGGCCGGTGTGCCGGCCGGCGACGGCGTGGGCGCGGCGGCGGCCGGCGGCGCCAGTGCGGCCGTGAGCAGCACGGCGGCGAGCGTGGCACCGGTCCGGGACAGGAGGGTGACGAGGGACATGCCGGGCTCCGGAGGGGGTGGAGACGGTGGGCGGGGTGGCCGGTGGGGCGGGACGCGACGTCCCGCCCCACCGGTGACCCGACGCCGACCTAAGGCGTGTTTCGTAAGTCGGGCTGTGTCCGTGAAGTTGCGGCGTGGCGGTGATCGATAACTGAAGAGGTCTCCGGTATCTGGTTCTGCGAC
>NZ_JBEZMR010000057.1:0-16040 GCF_040652795.1 Micromonospora sp. NPDC048170 | reverse complement strand
CCCGATACGACAAACTCGCCGTCCGCTTCCAAGCCGTCCTGACCATCACCATCATCACCGAGTGGCTCTGACCGGCTTATGAAACACGCCTTAGGAGAGGGTCAGGGTGAGGGTCGCCGTGTAGTCGCCCGCCGCGGCGGACGCCGGCACACCGAGGTTCAGCTGGGCGCCACAGGTGAAGGTGCCACCGCTGGCCCCGGCAGCCGAGGTGCAGAGCGCCCGGGCCCCGCCGAGGCCGGCGCCGGGCGCGGCCACCGCGCCCGGGACGACCGTGCCGGGGTTCCCGGCGAGCGGATCGTCGACCGCGACCGCGCTCGGCGTCCAGCCGAGGTTGTCCGCGGCGATGACCCCGCCGGTGCCGGAGGTGAAGTCGGAGACCTGCCCGACGAGGCTCCAACCGGCGTCGGTGCCCCGCAGGTCCGCCACGGTGGCGTCGTGCAGGGCCCCGCTGGCGACCTGGCCGTTGGTCACGGCCGGCAGGGCGACGGCGGAACCGGCCACGCCCAGCGTCAGCGGGCCGCCCTTCACGGTGGCGGTGATCCGCTGCTGGGCGTCGCCCGCACCGGCACCGGTTCCGGCGAAGGTGACCGGCGTGAAGGTGTCCTGGCTGCGGTCCGCGGAGCCGCGGGCCGCGAACGTGATGACGTAGCACTGCACGGCGGTGCAGTCGACCTGCTTGCCGGTGCTGTCGGTGTAGACGGCGCGGATCGGCAGCGTGGTCCGGAACGTGCCGTCGGCGTTGAGCTTGTCCCGCGCGTCGGTCGGCTCGTTCGCCGCGTTCACCCACTTGGTCACCTGGAGCACACCGGCGTTGGTCCAGTGCTCGTCGACCCGGGGCCCGAACGAGACGTAGACGCCGGCCGCACCGTTGGCATTCGGGTCGAAGCCGGAGCCCTCGACGGTGATCGTCGCGCCCGACGGGTCGAGCCCGCCGGCCGGGGTGACGGCCACCGCCGGTCTCGCCGGCCCGGCGTCGCCGGTGGTGAAGGTGAACGACACCGGGTCGAGCGAGTCACCCGCGGCGTAGAAACCGTTGAACGCCGAAGCGCCGGCGGTGGTCAGCGTCGCGGCCAGGTTGGTGCCGGTCACCGTACCGGCGTCGCCACCCGGGTTTCCGTCGCCGACGGCGATGGTGGCGATGGTCGCCTGCCGTACCGAGACCGGTTCGGCCGCCGTCGTGGTCAGGTCGACGTCCGCCTTCAGGGCGGCGGTGCCGCCGGAGATGGCGATCGTCGGGTTGGCCAGCGCGATGCTGAAGAAGTGCCCGGGGTACGAGAAGACCACCTTGCCGCCGTAGCCGGCACTGGTGGCACCGGTGGCGGCGTCGTGGGTTTCCCCCGTCGACGGGAAGGTGAACGTGCCGTCGGCGTTGACGGTGGCCCCGTTGCTCGCCGCGATCGGCGGGTTGCCGTTTCCGCCGGCGACGTAGTTGCGGAAGGACTCCTTGAAGCCCCAGGTCAGGGTGCCACCGGTGATGTCGGCCCCGGCTGCCGAGGCGGGGCCGGCGCCCACGAGTGCCGCCGACAGACCGAGGGCGGCGACCGCCGCCCAACGCATCGACTGCCGCCAGGCGTTACCGGCTCTGGATCGGACCATGCTGACTCCCCTTCTTGATCAGTTACGGACGGTCAGTAAGGTTAGGCAAACCTAACCAAGGAGTCCAGTGGCGTTCGGTTTGATCATCCGGACCGAACAACCCCTTGTGAGCAGCCGACTTATAACTTAGGTTAGGCAAACCTAAGTCTGCTCGGCCGAGTGGCCGACGCTCTCGTGAGGAACCCGATGCGAACACGGCGTCACGTCTTCCTGGCCGCCACCCTGCTCACCGTGGGTGTCGTCGCCGTCCCACCCCCCGCCCACGCGGGCACCGGACGCGGCCCCGGCGGTCAGACGCTCAGCGTCACCCCCAGCACCGGACTCGGCAGCTCCGGCGCGACCGTCACCGTCTCCGGTAGCGGGTACGACGTCGCCAAGGGCATCTACGTGGCGTTCTGTGTGGACAACGGAGCCGGCGCGGCCCCGGGTCCGTGCGGCGGCGGCGCCGACACGAGCGGCTCGCTCGGTGCCTCGCACTGGATCTCGTCGAACCCGCCCTCGTACGGGGAGGGGCTGGCCGTGCCGTACGGGCCCGGCGGGTCGTTCCGGGTCACTCTCCGGGTCACCCCGGCCATCGGCGCCATCGACTGCACCACCCGCCGGTGCGCGGTGTCCACCCGCGCCGACCACACCCGCGCCGCCGACCGGTCCCAGGACGTCCGGGTCGCGGTGACCTTCGCCCGGTCCGCCTCCCCGGCCAATACCCGTCCGGCGCCGGCCAGCACCGTCGCCCCGGGCCGCGCCCCGTCGGGTTCCGCCGGGGCCCCGGGCGGCACCGCCGCGCCGGCCACCACGACGACCACGACCGCTCCCCCTGCCCCGGCCGGCTCGCCGGGGACCGCCGCCACCGGGGACGGTGCCGCCGTGGCCGGCGCCGCTCCCACCGAGCCGGCGATCAGCCGGGTCAGCGCCGCCACCGGGGCCGGTCGCGGGTGGACCATCGCCCTGCTGTCCCTGGCGTTGGCGGTCACGGCCCTGCTGGGGCTGCGCCGGTGGCGCCGACGGGGCGCGGCCCGGTGACGGAGACCGCCCGGCACCGCCGGCCCACCCGCCCGGCCGCCCACCGCGCCCCGCTCCCCCGGCCCGGGGCGCGGAGCGGGAAGTCGGCGACGGCAGCACCGGTCGGCGCCCTGTTGGCGCTGCTCTGCGGGGTCGCCGTCGGCTGCTCCGCGCCCACCTCGGGCGCCACGCCGGCGGACCCGGCCGCCTGCGGACCGGTCACGGCCACCCTCGGCAACACCGACGTCACCGCGTTGCGGCCGGGACCGACCCCCGTCCTTCCGGCCACCGTCACCTCCGCCGACGGCACCACCGTCACCGTCACCGACGCCAGTCGCATCCTGCCCGTGAACCTCTACGGGTCGATCGCCGAGACCGTGTTCGCACTCGGCCTCGGCGGCAACGTCATCGGCCGGGACACCTCGACCACGTTCCCGGCGGCGGCGCACCTGCCCGTCGTCACCCCGGCCGGGCACGACCTCTCCGCCGAGGCGGTGCTGGCCCTGAACCCGACCGTCGTACTCGCCGACGACAGCATCGGACCACCGGAGGCACTACGACAGCTGCGTGCCTCCGGCATCCCCGTCGTCCTCGTCGAGGCCGAGCAGACCCTCTCCGCCGTACCGGGGCACATCCGCGCGGTGGCGGCGGCCCTCGGCGTCACGGCGGCCGGCGAGCGGCTCGTGGCCCGGGTCGAGGGCGAGATCGCCGCCGCCCGTCGCAGCGCGCCGGAGGGAAAGGCGCCCCGGATCGCCTTCCTCTACCTGCGCGGCACCGCAGGCGTCTACCTGGTCGGCGGCGAGGGAGCCGGCTCGGACGCGATGATCGAGGCGATCGGCGGGGTGGACGCCGGCAGCGCCGTCGGCCTGACCAGGTTCCGCCCGCTGACCAGCGAGGGCCTGATCAACGCCGCACCCGACGTGATCCTGGTGATGAGCGCCGGGCTGGCCTCCGTCGGCGGTGTCGACGGCCTGCTGAAGCTCCCCGGGGTCGCACAGACCCCGGCCGGCGCGGCCCGCCGGATCGTCGACATGGACGACGGCACCCTGCTCACCTTCGGCACCCGGTCCGGCCGGACGGTGCAGGCCCTGGCCACGGCCGTCTACTCCTGCGGCGAACCGTCGTGACCGGCGTCGACACCGCCGTCCGGAAGACGGCGGCAGCCCCCAGCAGGCGCGCGGGACGGCGCGGGACGCCGCTGCTCGCCGGCCTCGGCGCCCTCCTGGTGCTGGTCGCCCTGGTCGCGGCGGGCCGGGGACAGGTCCAGATCTCCCCCGCCGAGGTGCTCGGCTCCGTCCTGCACCGCCTCGGCCTGGATGTCGGCACCCTGCCGGCGAACCCCCAGGGCGAGAACGCGCTCTGGATCGTGCGGTTCCCCCGGGTGGTGCTGGCCGCCGTGGTGGGCGCCGCGCTCGGCTGCGCCGGAGCCGTCATGCAGGGCGTGTTCGGCAACCCACTGGCCGAACCCGGCGTCATCGGCGTCTCCGCCGGTGCGGCGGTCGGCGCGGCACTCGCCATCGTCACCGGCGTCACCGTCCTGGGCGGCTGGACCGTACCCGCCGCCGCCTTCGCCGGCGGGTTGGCCACCACGTACGCCGTCTACCTGCTGTCCCGCTCCGGCGGCCGGACCGAGGTGGTGACCCTGGTCCTGACCGGCGTCGCGGTCAACGCGGTCGCCGGGGCGGTGATCGGGCTGCTCATGTTCGTCGCCGACGAGTCCGGCGTGCAGGCCATCGCCTTCTGGAACCTGGGCAGCCTGGCGTCGGCGAACTGGTCGGCGGTCACGCTGGCCACGCCCTGCCTGGCGGTCGGGCTCGGCGTCGCGTACGCCGACGCCCGCCGGCTCGACCTGCTCGCCCTCGGCGAGCCCGCCGCCCGGCACCTCGGGGTCGACGTCGAACGGCTGCGGATCCGCATGATCGTGGTCACCGCGCTGCTCGGCGCGGCGGCCGTGGCCTTCACCGGCATCATCAGCTTCATCGGTCTGGTGGTGCCGCACCTGGTCCGGATGGTCGCCGGTCCGGGGCACCGCGTGCTGCTGCCGGCCAGCGCGCTCGGCGGGGCGGTCGTGGTGATCGCCGCCGACCTCGCCGCCCGCACCCTGGTCGCCCACCAGGAACTCCCGCTCGGCGTGCTCACCGCGGTCGTCGGCGGGCCGGCCTTCTTCTGGCTGCTGCGCCGCACCCGGGACCGGGCCGGGGGCTGGGGATGAGCCGCTCCGGAGGCGGGGTGGCCCGCGCTCGGCGGCGCTGGGCGGCGCCCCGCGTGCCGACGCCGGTGCCCCCGGGGGCGACCCGCGTCCAGGTCACCGGCCTGCGCGTCGACCGCGCCGGACGGCCGGTGCTGGACGGAGTCGACCTGCGGATCCGCGCCGGCGAGGTGCACGCCCTCGTCGGTCCGAACGGCGCCGGCAAGTCCACCTTGCTCGCGGCCGTCAGCGGCGACCTGCCGGCCGTGGCCGGCACCGTCGAGATCGACGGGTCGCCCCCGGACCGGTGGTCGCCGGTGGAACTGGCGATGCGTCGGGCCGTGCTGCCCCAGCGCAGCACCCTGAGCTTCCCGTTCACCGTCGACGAGGTGGTGCGGATGGGACGGGCGCCGTGGGCGGGTCGACCGGAACAGCGACGCGACGACGCGACCGTCGTCGACGTCCTTGAGCGCTGCGACGTGACCCGCTTCGCCGACCGGCGGTACCCGTCGCTCTCGGGCGGCGAACAGGCGCGCGTCGCGCTGGCCCGGGCGCTGGCGCAGCGCGCCGCCGTGCTGCTGCTCGACGAACCGACCGCGGCCCTCGACCTCGGTCACCAGGAACTGGTCATGCGTATCGCCCGTGATCGGGCGCGCGCCGGCGACGCCGTGGTGGCGGTGCTGCACGACCTGACCCTCGCGGGTGCGTACGCGGACACCGTCACCCTGCTCGCCGACGGCCGGGTGCGCGCCGCCGGACCACCGGCGGAGGTGTTCACCGCACCACTGCTCAGCGAGGTCTACCGGCACGACGTGGAGGTCGTGCCCCACCCACGTACCCGGCTACCGTTGGTCGTCCCCCGACGACGGCGACCGGCCCGGCCCCCCGTCACCCTGGAGGAAACATGAGCCCGACCAGCACCCCGTTCTCGGCCGAACTACGGGCCGCCAGCAAGGAGGCCCACCAGGGCGCCGAGTCCGAAAGCTACATCTCCGCCCTGGTGGCCGGCGACCTGGACCGCGCCGGCTACACCGCGCTGGTGGTGCAGCACCACGTGATCTACGAGGCGCTGGAGAGTGCCGCCGAGGCGATGCGCCACGACCCGGTCGCCGGCCCGTTCGTCGACGACGCGCTGACCCGGCTGCCCGCGCTCGCCGCGGACCTGGAGTTCCTGCTCGGAGCCGACTGGCGCCGACGGATCGAGCCGACCCCGGCCACGGTCTCCTACGCGGGCCGCCTCGGCGAGGTCTGCACCACCTCACCGGAACGGTTCGTCGCCCACCACTACACCCGCTACCTCGGCGACCTCTCCGGCGGCCTGCACATCGGCCGGTCCCTCGCCCGGCACTACGGGCTGACGGGGGACGCCGGGGCGGCGTTCTACCGGTTCGACCGGATCACCGACCCGAAGGCGTACAAGGACGCCTACCGGGCCAGACTGGACGACCTCCCGCTCGACGGGGCGGGACGGGCCGCGCTGCGAGCCGAGGTGCTCGTGGCGTACCGGCACAACACCGAGGTCCTCGCCGCCCTGTCCGGGTTCGTCCCGGCCGCAGCCACGGAGCCGGCGGCGTGACCGGCCCGTTCGCCCCCGACGTGGTCGCCGCCGTATGCCGGCACATGAACGACGACCACGCCGAGGACTCGCTGCTCATCTGCCGCACGCTCGGCGGGCAACCGGCCGCCACCCGGGCCCGGGCCACCGGCCTGGACGCCGAGGGGATGGAGTTCGCGGTCACCGTGCACGACATCGAGGTCCCGGTGCGGGTGCCGTTCGCCCACCGCCTGACCGAGCGCGTCCAGATCCGGCAGGAGGTGGTGCGGATGTACCGGGAGGCGTGCGAGCGGCTCGGGCTGCCCCCGCGCCCGGCCGGCTGACCGACCGGCAGTCGCAACCTGCCCCCGTCCGGGGCGCGGAGGGGCTGGAAGGTGCCCACCGGCTCGGTTCGGCGTCCCGCTGAGCCGGTGGGGCCGTCGCCGGTCAGCCTGTCGACGCCCGGGTGAACTCCATGACCCAGTTGGTCTCCCAGGTGCGTTCGCCGTCGGTGGAGAACGCCTGCTCCCAGTTGGCCACGTTCCAGGTGCCGACGAGGAAGTCGAAGTCGGCCATCAGCGCCCCACCGGCCCTTCGGCGCGGCTGTCGGCGAGCCAGCCGGTCAGGTCCGGCCGCTCCGGCGCCAGCACGTGCCGGGCCCAGGCGACCCGCTCGTGCTCCAGCACCCCCAGCTCCCAGACGCAGCCCGCCCAGGGGCGGTCCAGGTCCACGAAGCGCGTCGGGTCGTCGTCCGGGCAGCCCACGGCGGGCTGACCGGCCACCGCGATCCGCACCTCCACCACGTTGTCCCAGACCCAGCTGTAGGCCAGCAGGTATGCCCCCGTGTCGGCGCCCCGGTGCAGCACCACCCAGCCGGCCGGCGGCGTGTCGTCGCCGTCGCGCGCGGGCAGCAGGCGGGGCAGCACCGCGTACGCGGCCCGCTCCACCTCCGGTTCGATCCGCCGCTCCGGCTGGTCGACGTGGTAGCGCTTGAGCTGGCGGCCGGCGACCGTGAGAGGTCCCGGCACCCGAAGTTCCTTGTCGCGAAAAGCCATGCCGGGACGGTACGGACACTCCACTGACAACTACTGTCAGCAGAATGCGGGCCAGCCGACTGCTCTCCCTCCTGATGCTGCTCCAGGCCCACGGGCGGATGACCGCCGCGCAGCTCGCCGAGCGGCTGGAGGTGTCCACCCGCACCGTCTACCGCGACGTCGAGTCGCTGCACGCGGCCGGCATCCCGCTCTACGGCGAGGCCGGACACGCGGGCGGCTACCAGCTCGTCGACGGCTGGCGGACGAGGCTGACCGGGTTGACCGCGCAGGAGGCGGAGCGGCTCTTCCTCGCCGGGCTGCCCGGGCCCGCCGCCGAGCTGGGCTACGGTGCGGCGGTCGCCGCGCTCCGGGTCAAGCTGCACGCCGCGCTGCCGCCCGCGCTGGCCGACCGGGCCGTCCGTGTCCAGGAACGGTTCCACCTGGACACCCCCAACTGGTACGCCGACGGCGACGCCTCACCCCACCTCGCGGACGTGGCCGAGGCGGTCTGGCAGCAGCGCCGGATCGAGGTGCGCTACCGCAGCTGGGCCGGGGAGGTCGACCGGGTGCTGGAGCCCTACGGGCTGGTCCTCAAGGGAGGCCGGTGGTACACCGTCGCCGGCCGGCCCGGGCGGGACGGGCCGGCCACCTACCGGATCAACCAGATCCTGTCGCTGGCCACCCTCGACGAGGAGTTCCCGCGCCCGACGGGATTCGACCTGCCCGCCTGGTGGCGGGCGCACGTGGTGCGCTTCCGGGCCGGCCTGCACCACGACGACGCGACGATCCGGCTCTCCCCCCAGGGTCGGGAGCGACTGCGGGAGATCGCCAGCGAGCTGGTGGTGGCCGCCGTCGACGACACCGCGGGGGTGCCCGACGACGCCGGCTGGGTGACCGCCGTCATCCCGATCGAGTCGCTCACCCACGCCCACGGCGACCTGCTGCGGCTCGGCGCGGACGTGGAGGTGCTGACCCCGGCCGCGCTTCGGGAGCGGATCGCCGCCACCGCCGCCGGCCTGGCCGCCCTCTACGCCCCGCGTTCCGTACCGAAGGAGGCGACGCCGCGCCCGTGACCCGCCGCGGGCGACGCGCACGATCCGGACGACGCGCGCCGCCGGCGCCCGGCGTCCCTCCACTGGGGAGCATCGCGGGCCACGCTCCGCCGCCGGTTGTGCGACCCTGGGGGCGACCGCCCGGGCCACCGGAGGTGATAGCCACGTTACGACTGTGCGAACTCGTCGCCGCGCCCGACGCCGCCGCGGTGACCCTCGACGTTTCCGCCGGCGCCTGTGCCGCCCTGGTCGCCGCCCCGCCCGTCGGCACCGCCGTCGCCCGGGTGGTGAGCGGGCTGGCCGCGCCGGTCGCCGGCCGGATCCTGGTCGGCGGCCGGGAGGTGACCGCCCTGCCGCCGGCGCTGCGCCGCATCGCCTACGTGCCGGCGGGCGGCGCGCTGCTGCCCCACCTGACCGTGCGTCGCAACATCGCCTACGGCCAGCGCCGGCGGGAGCGGGTGCGGGAGATGGCCGACGCCTGGACGGCGACGGTGGTCGAGCGGCTGGAGCTGGCACCGACGCTGGGTCTGCGACCGCACCTGCTGTCGGAGGCGCAGCGGTTCCGGGTGGCGCTCGCCCGGGCGATGGTCTGCCTGCCCGAGGTGCTGGTGATCGACCTGCCGACCGGGCAGTCCGGCGCCGGACGGCTGACGGACCTGGTCGGCCGGCTCTCCCCACCGGACACGCCGGGCGTGGCCACGCTGGTGTGCACGGCCGACCCGGGCGTTCTGGCCGACGTGCCGGTCGCCGCAGAGGTGGACCGGTGACGCCGGTGGGCCGGGCGACACCGGCGGCGGGGCCGAGCCGCCGTACCCTGCTGCGGGCCACCGCCGCGGCCACCGCCGCCACCGCCGCGGGCTGCTCGGGCGCGCCGCCGGCGGTCCAGGTCGCGGTCGTGTGGAGCGGCGGCGAGCTGGCCCGCTTCCGCGAGGTCGTGGCCGGCTACGGCGCGGGCGTGCAGGTGATCAGCGCCGGCAACGACATCGACGCGTTCCTGCGCGCCCGCCAACTCGCCGGCACCAGCCCCGACGTGGCGATCCTGCCCAGGTCGGGGCTGGTCATCGAGTACGCCCGACGCGGCTGGCTGCGCGAGCTGACCCCCGCCACCAGCTACGCTCTCCCACCCGGCATGTCCGACCTGCTCTCCGCCGACGGCCGGCGCTACGGCGTCTGGGTGAAGGCGGCCCACAAGTCGCTGTTCTGGTACCTCCCGTCGATGCTCCCCGCGCCACCGCGCACCTGGGACCAGCTGGTGACGCTCACCCGGCGGCTCGGTGCGCGGGCCCGGGCGGGCGACGGCCCGGCGCCGCTGGCCGTCGGCGCGGCCGACGGCTGGGTGCTCACCGACTGGTTCGAGAACGTGCTCGCCGACGTGGCCCCGCCCGGCTACTACGAGGCGTTGGCCCGCGGCGAGGCCGACTGGCGGAGTCCGTCGACGCACACGGCGCTGGACCGGCTCGCCGAGCTGTGGAGCGTCGACGGCGCGTTCCCTGGCGGCGGCCGCCGCGCCCTGCTCACCCAGTACGAGGAGTCGGTGATCCAGGTGGTGCACCACCGGTGGGCCACGATGCTGTTCGAGGCCGACTTCGTCGACGACGTCAGCCGCCGGTTCCGCCGGGGCCCGGAGCAGCCGGAGACCTTCCGCTTTCCCGGCTCCCGGGTCGCCGACAGCCCGCTGATCGTCGGTGGCGACGCGGCCGTGGCGTTCGGCGGCTCGGCCCGCGGGGCGCAGCTGGTGCGCTGGCTGAGCGGCGGCTCGGCGTTCCAGCCGTGGCTGCGCGCCGGCGGCTACCTCTCCCCCAACGTGTCCGTGCCGCTGGACGACTACCGCGACCCCGTCCGCCGACGCCTCGCCGCCGAGCTGCGCACGGCCGAGGCGGTGCGCTTCGACCTCTCCGACCGCCTGCCGGGCCCGTTCACCGGCTCCGACGGGGTGGGCATCTGGCGGATCATGCAGGACTTCTTCGCCGACGTCACCAACGGGGTCGCCGCCGGCGAGGCCACCCGCCGGGCCGTCGGGCAACTGGCGGCGGCGGCCCGGTCGACGGGTGGCGGGCGATGAGCCGGGTCCTGGGCGAGCTGGCGGTCCTCGACGACGTCGGGCCGCCCCGACGCGGGCGGGCCTACCCGGCGGCGGGAGCCACCTCGGCGCTGCTGCTGCCCGCCCTGCTGCTGCTCGGCGGCCTGGTGGCGTGGCCGGTGCTGCGTACGCTGCACGCCAGCGTCACCACCGACGGCCGGTGGGTGGGCACGGAGCACTTCCGCACCGCGCTGGCCGCGCCCGGCACCGGTGCCGTGGTGGGACGCACGCTGCTCTGGGCGCTGGTGGTGCCGGCGGTGGTCACCGTCCTGGGCTACCTGCTCGCCGCCGCCTCGCGTCGCTCGCAGGAGGGCGGGCTGGTCCGCCTCATCCTGGTGGTGCCGACCGCGCTGCCGCTCGTGGTCACCGGGGTCACCTTCCGGCTGATGTACGACCCGGATCCGGGGCGCGGGCTGGCCACCCTGGTCGCCGCGACGCTGACCGGCCGGCCGGCGGCCGACGCCCCGCAACTGCTCGGCCCCGGCCTGGTCACGGTGGCGCTGATGTCGGCGTTCGTGTGGGCCTGGGTCGGGCTGGCCGTGCTGGTGTTCCGGGCCGCCCTCGACGCCGTGCCGCCCAGCCTCGCCGACGCGGTCCGCGCCTACGGCGGCAACCGCCGCGACGTGCTCTGGGACGCGCAGTGGCGGCCGCTGCTGCTGCGTACCGTGGCGGTGGTGTTCACCCTGGCGGCGCTCGGCACCGCCCGGACGTTCGACCTGATCCTGGTGATGGCACCCGGCTCGGTACGCGACGAGGCGTCGGTGCTCGCGCTGCGGGTCTGGCAGACCTCCAACGGCGCCACCACCGGCGAGGGCGCGGCGCTCGGCGTGGTGTGGCTGGTGGCCGTGGCCGCCGGCATGCTGGTCACGGCGCTGTTCGTCCGGCAGGCGTGGCCGCCGCCCCGGGACCCTGCGCCCGTCGGTCCCGATCCGGCGGCACCGGCGCCACGGCGGGCGACCCGGCTGCTGGTGGCGGGCGCAGCGGTCGCCTGGCTGGTGCCGCTCGGGGTGCTGCTCGCCACCTCGCTGCACGGCACGGTGGACGCGGCGGCCCGGGGCTGGTGGTGGAGCCCGCCCAGCCTCGACTCCTACCGGGACCTGCTGACCGGCGCCGAACTGTGGCGCACGCTCGGCTTCACGCTGGTGCTGGCGACCACGGTCACCGCCGTGGTGCTGGGCGTCGCGCTGCTCGCCGCGTACCCGCTGGCCTGGCTGACCGGGCCGCCCGCCCAGGCCACCGGGCTGCTGCTGATGGCCGCCGCCATCGTGCCGGTGCAGGTGATCGCCGGGCCGGTCAACGAGGTCCTCGGCGTGGTGCTGTCCTCGGGCACGGCGCGCGGGCTGGCGCTGGTGCACGTCGCGCTGGGCGTGCCGTTCGCCGTGCTGGTGCTGCGCAACGCGTTCGCGGACCTGCCCGCCGAGCAGGTGCGGTCGGCCCGGGTGGGCGGGCGGCACTGGTGGGGCACCCTGCGGCTGCTCGCCCGGCACAACCGTCCGGCCGTGGTCGCCGTCGCGGTGCTGGAGTTCGTACAGGTGTGGAACGACCTGGTGGTGGGCCTGCTGTTCAGCGGGCCGGGCGCGGTGCCGCTGGGGCTGTTCCTCGCCGGCCAGACCCGGGGCTTCGTGGCCAACAGCGGGGCGCTCGCCGCGGGCTCGGTCATCGCCTCGATCCTGCCCGTGCTGCTGGTGGTGCTGGCCCGCCGCCAACTCGTCGCCGGCCTGGTCGCCGGGGGCGTCCGATGACCGGGCCGGGGCAGGATCGCCGCTCGCGGCGGCCCCGGCGGCTGAGCCTGCTGCTGGCGATCGGCGGCGTGATCGGCGGCACGGTCAACGCGGTGCTCGGCAACGTGACCGGCAACCTGCTCTCCGAGCTCTCCGCCGCCCAGCTCGGCTCCGCCAGCGCCGGGGTGATCGTGCTCGGTCTCGCCGCCGGCGGCGTCGTGGAGTGGCGCCGCCAGCGACAGCAGGCCGCGACACCGGACGACGCCGAGGCCGCACCCGCCGTCGGCGCGCCCACCCTGCCGTGGCCGGCCGGATTCACCGGGCGGGCCGGGCACGTCGACGCGATCGTCGGGCTGCTGCGGAAGGAGCACGCGGTCGCGGTGGTCGGCCGGCGGGCCGTGGGCACCTCGTCCTGCGCCGTCCAGGCCGCCAACCTGTGCCGGGAGGACTTTCCCGACGGCCAGTACTACCTGGACCTGCGCCGGGGCGGCCGACGGCACGACGCCCGGCAGGTGCTCACCGCGCTGGCCCGGATCCTCGGCACCCGGCCGCCGGCGTCGGGACGCGCCGACGACCTGGCTGGCGCCGCCGACGAGCTGAGCGGCCAGCTCGACGGCAAGGCGATCCTCGTGGTGCTGGACAACGTGGACTTCCCGGCCCAGGTCAGAGCGCTGCTGCCGCCGACCGCGCGGACGTGCCGCCTGCTGCTGGCCGGCACGGGAGCGCTGGCCGCCCTGGACGGGGTGGTGGCGCACGGGATCGCCGAGCCGGACGCCGACGACGCCGTCGAGCTGTTCGCCGCCGCGGGCGCCACCGCGCCCGTCGCCCGGCCGCACCGCCCGGACCCGCGCACCGATCCGGCCGTACGCGCCCTCGTCGAACTCTGCGGACGGCAGCCCCGCACGGTGGCGGAGCTCGGTCGGCGTACGGCGCAGCACGGGTGGCGGCACACCGACGTGCTCGACGCGCTGCGCCGCGCCGTCGACACGCCCCCGCACCAGCACGTCGCCGCCTCCCCGGCGACCCTGCTGGTGACCGCCCGCGACACGGCGTACCACGCGCTGGGCGGCGAGGCGCGGCGGTTGTGGCGACTGATGTCACTCAGCCCCGTGCCGCTGGACCGACCGACGATCGCGGCGCTCGCCAGGCGTCGAGCTGGGGTGTCCACCCTGCTGCACGAGCTGGCCACCGGCGGGTTCGTCACCGGCGCGCCCGGCGACCGCTACGAGGTGCGCCCGCTGCTGGCCCCGTACGCCCGGATGCACCTGCGCGACGCGGAGCCGGCGCGGCGGCGGGTCGCCGCGCAGACCCGGCTCACCCGGCACCTGGCCCGGCGGGCCGAGCGGCACGCCGCCACCCTCGCGGTGGCCGGCTCGCCGCCGGACCGGGAGCCGACGCTGGCACTGGACGACGACCCGTACAGCTGGTTCGACCTGCACCAGGAGCTGCTGCTGGCGGTGGTACGGGTGCCGGCGGGCGCGGCGGAGACCCTGCCGCGCCGCGTGCGCCGCTGGTGGTTCCGGCTGGCGGTGGCGCTGTGCGGGTGGCTCGCCCACGCCGAGCGGCTCGACGAGTGGGCGGAGGTGTGCCGCACGGTGCTCGCCACGCCCACGGCCGACGACCGGCCGGAGATCGCCGGCTGGGCGCACAACGAGCTGGGGGTGCTGCGCCGCCGCCGGCACGACCCGCAGGGGGCGGCGACGGCGCTCAGCCTCGCGGTGGCGGAGCGGGGCCGGCGCGGCACCGCTCAGGCGCGGATGAACCTCGGCCTGGTGCTGCTGGACCTGGGGCAGCTCGACGACGCGGTGGAGCACCTGGAACTGTCGCGGCGGCACCGCTCCACGGCGGACCGGGCCGGGCACGCGCTGACCGACCTCGGGCTGGGCGCCGCCCGGCTGGCCCGGGGTGAGCTGGAGGCCGCACACCACCACCTGGTCCGGGCGGCGAACGCCTTCCGCGCGCTCGGCGACGCCCGGGGCTACGCGGCGGCGCTGACCAACCTGGTGCTGGTGCACGCCGGCCTCGGTGAGCACCTCGACGCGGCGCAGGCGTGGCGGGCGGCGCTGCGCGAGTACGACTCGGTGGCGGATCCGACCAACCGGGCCGCCGCGCTGCTCAACGCGGGTGCCGCGCTGTTGACCTCCGCGCCGGCCCAGGCCCGGCAGGCGTACGGGATGCTGGCCGAGAGCCTGCGGCTGCGCGACGGGCGGCCGACGGCCGGCCTGGGGCGGACGCTGCTGCACCTGGGTGACGCGGCGGCGGCCCTCGGCGACGCCGACGAGGCCCGGCGGCACTGGGCGGACGCGGCGGGCGTGTGCGAGGAGGCGGGGGACACCGACGCCGGGGCCGCGGCGGACGCCCGCCTGATGGGCGACGACGCGCCGATCCGGCCGTAGGAGGCCGTGACCTGACGCTGTTCATGGCCAGGTCGAAGTGGGGCGGTCCCTCACTCGACCGGCCAGACAGCCTCGCGGGGCGGTCCGGGCTCGGCCCAGCACAACCCGCCTCTCGCCTCCGCACCCGGCAGTTCGTCGACCATCCGGCTGATGTCCGCCACCGACGCCAACGACATCGCCAGGTTGCCCCGCAGGTCCGCCACTGCCGATTCGAGGTCGTCCTCCTCCGCCGACCAGTCGATTTCCGCCGCTCGCAGATCGGCCACCGCATGGTCGGTGAGCGCCTGCGGGTCGGTCACGGCCACCTCGAGCCGGCAGTACACGTGGAGGATGAGCGGTTCCGGTGCGCCGACGTCGGTCATGCCCTCCAGGATGGCTCACCCGTCAGGGATGAGGAATGTTCGACCACGGCGATTTCACTTAGGGATTGACCTAAGCATTGCGCTCCCGCATACTTAGGTTCATGCCTAAGCAACTGGGCGGCGGGGACGGAAGCGTCGGCGGCTCCCTCGACGACGTGTTCCACGCGTTGTCGGACCCGACCCGCCGCCGGGTCGTTGAGCTTCTCGGACGGGGGCCCGCGACGACCAGCGAGCTCGCTCGCCCGTTCGACATGGCACTGCCGTCGTTCACCCAGCACCTGGGCGTCCTCGAGCGTTCCGGCCTGGTGACGTCGGAGAAGAAGGGGCGGGTGCGGACCTACCGGCTCGCACCCGAACCGCTCGCCCAGGTCGACACCTGGCTCGCCGTTCAGCGTGCGGTGTGGACCCGACGCCTCGACCAGTTCGACTCGTTTCTCCACGACCTGAAGGAGCAGCAGACATGACCGCCTACCCCAGCGTGAACCCGGATCTCGACCTCGTCCTGGAGCGCACCGTCGACGTCGCGCCCGAGCTGGTCTGGAAGGCCTGGACCACACCCGAGCTGATCGTGCAGTGGTTCGCCCCGAAGCCCTGGTCGACCTCGTCCTGCGAGATCGACCTCCAGCCCGGCGGCAGGTTCGACACCGTCATGCGCTCGCCCGAGGGCGAGGAGTATCCGAGCAACGGCTGCATCCTGGTCGTCGAGGAGGGCTCGACGCTGGCCTTCACCTCGGGGCTGGGCGCCGGCTTCCGCCCCCAGGTCATCAAGGACGACTTCCCGTTCACCGCGATCATCAGGATCGAGCGCGCCGGCAACGGCACGAGGTACACCGCCACAGCGATCCACGCCGACGCCTCGGCGAGGAAGTCCCACGAGGAGATGGGATTCGCCGAGGGCTGGAGCGCCGCGCTGGACCAACTGGTCGAGGTCGTGAAGGACCTCTGACGGCCGAGGGGCCAGCCGTTCGGACGATCGCCGTGGTGGGGGGGGGGGGGGGGGGGGGGCGGCGCCCCCCCCCCCCCCCCCCCCCCCCCCCCACCAGAGCGGGGGGGGCAACGGCGCGGGGGTGTGGTGGTG
>NZ_JBEZMR010000056.1:0-16790 GCF_040652795.1 Micromonospora sp. NPDC048170 | reverse complement strand
ACACACCGACCAGAACCCCACACCGTGGAACCCCAACCGAGGCAAACCGTTCACATCCCCGCCGCTCCCGCGCCGGGCACTTTTACTACGCTACCCGGTGATTTCCGCCGCGTCAAACCGCTCTGTAGCGATCCACACCACTTCAACCCCATTTCCGGGCATCCCGAAAACGCCGACTCACACCGACTGTTTCAGGAAGTTCGGCAGACCGGCCGCTCCGCGATTTCCCGCGAGCTCGCCCGGTTTCCTGCCGGCCGTGAACCTTACCCGGTCGGCTCCGCCTCACCAAATCCGCCTCGCGACGAACTCGGGGCACCGCCCGTACCGGCCCCGACGGGCGAACCCACCCGGACCGACGGTCTCACTGCGCTCCGGCCTGGCCAGGGATTTTTCGCCCTGTTCGTCCGTTCCGCGCTGGCAGAGAGAAAGTTACGCCCGTGCGGCAAGATCGTCAAATCCGCCGGGGGCGTCCCGCGTCACACCATCCCGCCACCGGCCAGCACGTCGGCTGCCGCCCGGTCCAGCATGCCGTCGGCGACCACCACCCGGTGCCGGCCCGATCGACTGGCGCCCGCGGCGATCGCCCTGGGCCGGTCGAACGCGAACGCCACGCAGATCCCCGGGTACATCGCGGTCCGGACGAACCACCGGTCGCCCTCCCCCAGCCCCGCCAGCACCAGGGTGTACGCGACCCCGTCCGGCCCGGTGCCGCCGAAGGCCAGCCACGGTTCGGCGCTGCCGTTGACCGCCTCCTCCCCCTCGGCGGTGGCGGTCCACACCCGTGCGGGGGTCGCGCTGACCGCCCGCCAGAAGAAGCCGCCGTAGCCGGCGCCGCCCGGGCGGCCGTTGGTCGCCGGGCTGCCGAGGGTGACGGCCCGGTCGGCGGGGGCGGTCAGCGTGTACCCGACGTCGAGGGCCCAGGCCCGCTCGCCGGCCCGTTGTGCGGCCAGCTCGCGCCGCTCGGTGAGCAGCACCGCCCCGGCCCGGTCGCGCCACTCCAGCTGGTGCGCCAGCCGCTGCGGGTCGCGGTTCTCCCACCTGGTGTGCGCGATCCGGCCGTGGTCGTCGCGCCAGGTGTAGCCGGCGTCGCGGACATAGGTGCGCCCGCCCCAGAGGTTGGTGCCGTCGACGTCCTGCACGGCCAGGGAGGCGCCGAGGTGCCAGACGTGGTCGGCCGGGAACGCGTCGGTGACCACCGTCCCGCCGAGGGTGCGCACGGGATGCAGGTACGGGCGGGGCCCGTGCCGGGGGTCGATCGCCGGGTCGACGACGTACCGGGCGACCGGCACGTCGCCCACGCTGAGCTGCCGGTCGTTCCCGGTCACGCCGGCCTCCCGGTCGTCCGCAACCACGCTTAGCTCCTGGTAATCCCCGGTCACGACTCACCCACCGGGGTGAGCGCGACCCGCCGGGCGACCGCGTGCAGGGCGGCGACCACGTACCCGGCGAGGATGGGCAGCGCCACCGGGGTGACCAGCACGGCGAGCAGCGCGGCGACGGCGCCCACCCCGCCGGCGGCGGCCCAGGTGCCCGGATGGGTACGGCAGGCCCCGGTGGCGGCGTGGGCGGCTTCCCGCCAACCGCGCCCGCCCCGGCGGCCGACCTCCACCACCACCAGCGCGGCGTAACCGGCCAGGGCGGCGGCCACCACGACGGTGACCAGCAGCAGCGGTGCGCCGCCGGGTACCCGGTCGCCGGCCAGCGCGGCCACGTTCACGGCGAGCAGGCCGAGGGCGGCGACCGCCAGCACGCTCACCGCCGCGCCGGGCAGCAGCGCCCGGCCGTACCGGGTCAGGTTCTCCCGGGCGGACGGCCAGGAGCCGACGGTGTACCGGTCGTGCACGGCCGCACTGGCGGCGGCGACGGCCGCCGCCGCGGTGAGCACCGGCAGCGCCGCCAGCGTCAGCGCGATGCCGAGCACGGCCAGGTCCGTGGCGTCGGTGAGCACGTCCCGCCAGTCGCGGCGGGCCGGCCCGTCGTCCCGGTGCGGCCTCATCCCTTGAGCCCGCTGGTGTTGATGCCCTCCACCAGCATCCGCTGGAAGGCCACGAAGAACAGGAACACGGGCAGCAGCGACAGCACCGACATGGCGAACATCGGCCCGACGGCGCTCTGGCTCGTCGAGTCGATGAAGAGGGTCAGCGCCACCGGCACGGTGTAGTCCTCGAGGTCGGAGAGGAAGACCAGCTGGCGGAAGAAGTCGTTCCAGGTCCAGATGAACGAGAAGATGGCCGTGGTGACCAGCGCCGGCCGGCTCAGCGGCAGGATCACGTGCCGGAAGATGCCGAAGGCGTTCGCTCCGTCGATCTTGGCGGCCTCGTCGAGCTCGCGCGGGATGCCCCGCATGAACTGCACCATGAGGAAGACGAAGAACGCCTCGGTGGCCAGGAACTGCGGGATCAGCAGCGGCAGGTACGGCCACTCGCCGCCGACCAGGCCCAGGCTGCGGAACAGGATGTACTGCGGCACGATCAGCACGTGCCCCGGCAGCAGCAGCGTCCCGATCATGACGGCGAACCAGACGCCGCGCAGCCGGAACCGCAGCCGGGCGAAGGCGTACGCGGCGAGCAGGCAGGAGATGCCGTTGCCGATCACGGTCAGCAGGCTGACCATCGCGCTGTTCAGGAAGAACCGGCCGAAGCTGAGGTCGAAGTTGGTCCACCCGTCGACGTAGTTGCCGGGGGTGAACTCGTTCGGCAGCAGGCCGATGTTGTTGACGATCTCCTCCTGGCTCTTCAGGGACGTACCGATCATCCAGAAGAGCGGGTAGAGCACGACCGCGACGATCGCGATCAGGATGAGCAGGCGTACCGCCTGCCCACCGCTGCGGCGCGGACCGCGCGGGCCGGTCGCCGCCGGAGCTGCCGCCGGGGTGGCCGTCGCCGTCACCGGTCCTCCCCGTCCGAGTAGTGCACCCAGAACCGCCCGGTGCTGAAGAAGATCGCGGTAATGATCGCGATGGCGACCAGGAAGACCCAGGCCATCGCGGAGGCGTAACCCATCTCCAGGTCGGTGAAGCCGGTGATGTAGAGGTTCAGCGTGTACATCAGGGTGGAGTCGACCGGGCCGCCGGTGCCGTTGCTGAGCACGAACGCGGCGGTGAAGCCCTGGAAGCCGTTGATGGTCTCCAGCACCAGGTTGAAGAAGATCACCGGCGAGAGCATCGGCAGGGTGACGGCGACGAACTGCCGCCACCTGCCGGCGCCGTCGACGGAGGCCGCCTCGTAGAGCTCGGTGGGCACCTGCTTGAGGCCGGCCAGGAAGATCACCATGGGCGCGCCGAACTGCCAGATGGCGAGCACCATCAGGGTCTCCAGGGCCCAGTCGGGGTCGTTGACCCACGGCTTGCCCTCGATGCCGAAGACGGCCAGCAGCGAGTTGACCGCGCCCTCGCGGTTGAACATGCTCACCCAGACGATGGCCAGCGCGACGCTGCCGCCGAGCAGCGACGGCAGGTAGAACAGGCCGCGGAACAGCCCGACGCCACGCCAGGCGCGGTTGAGCAGCAGGGCCACCCCGAGCGCGGCGGCCAGCTTCAGCGGCACGGCGACCAGGGCGAAGGTGAGCGTCACCCGCACCGAGTGCCAGTACGACGGGTCGGCGGTGAACATCCGCTCGTAGTTGGCGAGACCGACCCACCGCACCTCCGAGAAGGGGGTGAGGATGTCGTAGTCGGTGAAGCTGAGGTAGAGCGACAGGAGCATGGGTATCGCCGTGACGGCCAGCAGGCCGAGCAGCCAGGGCGACAGGAAGACGTAGCCGGCCAGACCGTCACCGTGCCGGGCCCGCCCGGCCCCGCGCCTGCCGGCGGGGGTCGGGACGGATCCGGTACGCCGTCGGGTCGGACCGGGCGCCGTGGTCAGGGCCACGAGCCGGTTCCTCTCCGTTGCGTCAGGGTCAGGCGATGGCGGACTTGCAGGCGTTGAGGAACTGTTCCGCCGCCTGGGCGGAGCTGGCCCGGCCGTACTGGGCGCTCTCGGCGGCCTTGGTCAGCTCGGCGCGGATCTTGCTGTGCCCCTTGAGCGGGACCTGCGGCGCCTCGCCGAACTTCTGGGCCAGGTCGGACTCCACCTGGATCGACTGCTTCATCGCCGGGTCGGTCACGTCGTCGCTGACCACTCGGCGCAGGTCCAGGTTGGACGGCAGGCCCCGGTCGGTGCCGAGGACCTTGACGGCCTCGGGGTCGTTGGCCAGGAAGTTCATCACGTCGACCGCGACGTCCTTGTGTTTGCTGCCCCTGAACACGGACCAGTACATGGAGGCGCGGGCCCACTGGGCGCTCGGGTCGCCGGGGTAGGCGATGACGCCCAGCTCGTCCTTGGTGTTCTTCTTCAGCTCCGGCATCTGGTTGACCCAGACCCAGCTGGTGGCGGCCTTGCCGGTGACCACGAGCTGCTTGGTGATGTCGGTGGCGTTGCCCTCGTGGATGACGTCGGGGGTCGGGGTGGCGCCCCGGTCCCGGGCGCCCTTCCACAGGTCGAACCACTTCGTCACGTCCTCGGCGGTGAAGCCGAGCTCCTTGCCCTTGTAGAGGTCCTTGCCCTGCTGGCGCAGCCACACCCAGAACGCCTTGTAGTCGGCGCTCGGGTCCTGGGTGCCCGGCACCCTGGTCTTCTTCGCGACCTGCTCGGCCCAGGCGATGTGTTCCTCCCAGGTCATCCCGGTGGTCGGCTCGGGCAGGCCGTTCTTCGTCAGCAGCGTCCTGTTGTAGACGAGGCCCTGGGTGTTCTCCCCCGCGGCCATGCCGGCGAGCTTGCCGTCGACCACGCCGTACTGCCAGAGGCTCCTGGGGAACTTCGACACGTCGAGGTCGCCCGCGTCCTTGTAGGACGTCAGGTCGAGGGTGGCGCTGCGGGAGGCGTACTCGGCCAGGTAGTTGTCGTCGATCTGGAAGATGTCCGGTGGGTTGCCGCCGGCGGTGAGGGTGGCCAGCTTGTCGAAGTAGCCCTGGTTGGCCTGCCAGGTCTTCTCGAAGGTGACGTTCGGGTGCTTCTTCGTGTAGAGGGCGAGGGCCTCCTCGGTCAGCTTCGCGCGGGCCTCACCGCCCCACCAGAAGATCGAGAGCTTGACCGGCGCGTTCGGGTCGGTGCTGGTCTTCTCGTCGCCGCAGCCAGCGGCACCGAGGACCAGGGGCAGGGCGACGACCGCGGCGAGCAGGCCGCGGATCAGCCGCCGTCGGCGGACGGGGGTACGGTGAACGGGCACGGCGTACGTGCCAGTGGTGGGGGGCGTTGCGGGGTGCATGTGCGCTCACTCCTTGGCGTTAGGAGGCGACCACGCCACCGGTAGCCGCGGTCGGGCGACCCGGGCCCGCAAGGCGATGCGGGCCCGGGATGACCGACTCGGCGTCGGGGCGGTTCCGACCGTCCGCCGGCGCGACGGCGGTCGAGTCGCGGATGACCAGTTCGGTCTGGAGCATTACCTGTGCGGTGGTACGACGGTCGTCGCTCGTGACACCCCGGCCGCCTCGTGATCCACGGGCGGCAACGGTGTCGTGTTGCAGGAGCATGTCGACGGCCGTCCGGCCGGCGGCCGCGTTGGGCGTGGCCACCGTCGTCAACTTGGGCCGGGTGAGCCGGCTGAGGGCGATGTCGTCGATGCCGACGACGCTCACGTCCTGCGGGACCCGCGCCCCGAGGGCGTCGAGCCCCTCGATCAGGCCGATCGCCATCAGGTCGTTGTAGGCGAGGACCGCCGTGGCCGCGCTGCGGCGGACCTGCTCGGCGAGGGCCGCGCCGCCGGTCTCGGTGGGCTGGTTGGGCCCGATCACCGTGAACTCGGCGCCGCCGGCCCGCGCCGCGACGCCGGCCGCCCGGCGGATCTCCCGGCTGGTCCACGAGCCGCGCGGCCCGCTGAGCAGCGCGATCCGCCGGTGCCCGAGGCCGAGCAGGTGCTCGACGGCCGACCGGGCGCCCTGGCCGACGTCCATGGTGACGCACGGCAGGCCGGCGACCTGCCGGTTTATCACCACCAGCGGCACCTCGCGGCTGAGCTGCTCGATCATGCTGTTGCTCATCCGCGGGCTGCACAGCAGCACCCCGTCGACCTGCTTGGCGAGGGCGTGGACCAGTTCCTCCTCGGCGATCGGGTCCTCGTTGGTGTCGGCCACGAACACGTGGTAGTCCCGCTGCCGGGCCTGGCTCTCGGCCGCCTTGATCAGCGGCGGGAAGAACGGGTTGGCGATGTCCGCGATGATCAGCCCGATGTTGTGCGTACGGCCGGTGATCAGGGCGCGGGCGGCGCGGTTGGGCCGGTAGCCGAGCTCCTCGGCGCAGGCCAGCACCCGGCTGCGGGTCTCCGGGTTGACCAGGTGCGGGGCCGAGAACGTGCGGGAGACCGTGGAGATGTGCACGCCGGAGGCCCGGGCGACGTCTCGGATGGTGGCTGGCACGGCGGGGCCCTTCGTCCAGTGTGGCTGGGGTCACGTCAGGTGTCGCCAATTAATGCAAACGGTTGCGCCTGTGTCAACGGGTCGACGATGACGGATGCGCTGCGGCCACGCTCCCACCACGCGCTCAAACGCCCATCAAAGCGGATCAATGCCGCCGGTTTGACATCGATCGTTGACGCCGCCGCGCGGCTCATGGTTATTTCGCTGCAAACCTTTGCAGCAATCAGGAGGCGGTCGCGATGTCGTCCAGCACCGGTCAGCGAATCCGCCACGCCCTCGTGGGCACCGGGTCCCGGGCCGAGATGTTCGTCCGGGCGCTGGTGCGCGACCACGCCGACACCGCCGCGCTCGTCGCGTTCGCCGACGTCAACCAGGCCCGCATGGACGCCCACAACCGGTGGCTCGGCGAGCTGGGCCACCGGCCGGTGCCGACGTACCGGGCCGGGGACCTGGCCGCGATGCTCGCCGAGGAGCGCGTCGACGTGCTGGTGGTGACCAGCGTGGACGACACCCACGCCGCGCACGTCGACACGGCGCTGCGGGCCGGCTGCGACGTCATCACCGAGAAGCCGATGACCGTTGACGCCGCCGGCTGCCGGCAGATCCTCGACGCGGTCGCCGACACCGGCCGGCAGGTGCGGGTGGCGTTCAACTACCGCTACAACCCCTTGCACGAGAAGCTGCGCGAGCTGCTGGCCGACGGCGCGGTCGGCGAGGTGGGCTCGGTGCACTTCGAGTGGCTGCTCGACGTGCGGCACGGCGCCGACTACTTCCGCCGCTGGCACCGGGAGAAGGCGCACTCCGGCGGGCTGATGGTGCACAAGGCGGGCCACCACTTCGACCTGGTCAACTGGTGGCTGGACGCCACCCCCGTCGAGGTGTACGCCACCGGCCGGCTGTTCTTCTACGGCGAGGCCGGCCGCCGGCACGGCTACGCCCGCGACTACGAGCGGGCGCACGACTCCCCCGCCGCCGACGACGACCCGTTCGCGCTGCGGCTCGACGCGCACCCGAAACTGCGCGAGCTCTACCTCGACGCCGAGACCGAGGACGGCTACCGGCGCGACCGCAACGTCTTCGCCCCGGGCGTGGACATCGAGGACGACATGGCGGTGCTGGCCCGCTACTCCACCGGCGCGACCATGACCTACCACCTCACCGCGTACGGCCCCTACGAGGGCTACCGGGTGATGGTCAACGGCAGCCGGGGCCGCCTCGAGCTGGAGGTCGTGGAGAGCGACCACGTCAGCCCCTCGTCTGCCGGGACGCTCAAGGGCGCGGCGTTGCACGGCGACGAGGCCGCCGCCGAGGCCGGTGCCGCCACGCTGACCCTGCGGCCGTTCTGGGCGCCGCCGCAGCTCGTACCCGTGTCGGGGCACACCCGCTCCGGGCACGGCGGCGCCGACGCCCGGATGGCCCGGGTGCTGATCGGCGGCGAGCCGGACCCGATGGGGCGGGCGGCGACCGCCCGCGACGGCGCCCTCGCCCTGCTCACCGGGCTGGCGGCGAACCGTTCCTTCACCACCGGCGCCCCGGTCCGGGTCGCCGACCTGCTCGACCTCTCCTGAGCCACGAACACCTTCCGAGGAGCCCCACCCGTGCCCACGACCGACCTGCTCTTCCCCGCCGACCCCGCGCAGCGCGCGGTGGCCCGTCGGCTGTACGCGCTGGCCGCCCCCCAGCCGATCATCTCCCCGCACGGGCACGTCGACCCGTCGATCCTGGCCGAGGACCGCCCGTTCCCCGACCCGGCGCGGCTGCTCGTCGTGCCCGACCACTACCTCACCCGGATGCTGCTCAGCCAGGGTGTCCCCCCGGCCGACCTGGGCGTGCCGACCGTCGACGGCAGTCCCTCGGAGCCTGACGGGCGCACCATCTGGCGACGCTTCGCCGCGCACTGGCACCTGTTTCGCGGCACCCCCTCCCGGCTGTGGCTGGAGCAGACCTTCCGGGAGGTGTTCGGGGTGCGCACCGCGCTCTCCCCGGCCACCGCCGACACCGTCTACGACGAGCTGGCGGCCCGGCTCGCCGAGCCGGAGTTCCGGCCCCGGGCGCTGTTCGAGCGGTTCGGCATCGAGGTGCTCGCCACCACCGAGTCGCCCCTGGACGACCTCGGGCAGCACGCCAAGCTCGCCGCCGACGGCTGGGGCGGGCCGGGTGGCCGGGTGATCACCACGTTCCGGCCGGACGACGTGGTCGACATGGAGTTCGACGGCTGGGCCGGCAACGTGGCACGGCTCGGCGAGATCGCCGGCGAGGACACCGGCACCTACGCCGGCTACCTGGCGGCGCTGCGCCGGCGGCGGGAGGCCTTCGTCGCGGCCGGCGCCACGTCGACCGACCACGGCCACCCGACCGCGCGTACCCTCGCGCTGGGCGCGGACGAGGCGGCGCGGCTCTACGACAGGGGGCTGCGCGGGCTCGCCGACGCGGCCGACGCGGAGACGTTCCGGGCGCACATGCTGCTCGAGTTCGCCCGGATGTCGCTGGACGACGGTCTCGTCATGCAGCTGCACCCCGGCGCGGTACGCAACCACAACCGCTCGCTGTACGCGCGGCACGGCCGGGACGTCGGCGGCGACCTGCCGCAGGCCACCGAGTACCTGCACGCGCTCACCCCGCTGCTCGACGCGTACGGCGACGACCCGCGGCTGCGGGTGGTGCTCTACACCCTCGACGAGTACACCTTCAGCCGGGAACTCGCGCCGCTGGCGGGCGGGTACGCCGCCCTGTACCTCGGGGCGCCCTGGTGGTTCCTGGACTCGCCGGAGGTGCTGCGCCGCTTCCGCGAGTCGGTCACCGAGTCCGCGGGCTTCTACAACACCGCCGGGTTCGTCGACGACACCCGCGCGTTCTGCTCCATCCCGGTCCGCCACGACGTGGCCCGCCGGGTCGACGCCGCCTACCTGGCCCGGCTGGTCACCGAGCACCGCCTCGGCGAGGACGAGGCCGCCGAGACCATCGTCGACCTGGCGTACCGGCTGCCGAAGAAGGTCTTCAAGATCGGAGAGAGTGTCCTGTGAGTGTCACCGTCACCGCCGTCGACGTGCACGACGTGCGGTTCCCGACCGCCGCCGCGGGCGACGGCTCGGACGCGATCAACCGGGGCGACTACTCGGCCAGCTACGTCGAGCTGCGCACCGACGTCGGCGTCACCGGGGCCGGGTTCACCTTCACCAACGGTCGGGGCAACGAGGTGACCTGCGCGGCGATCCGCGCCCTCGCCCACCACGTGACCGGCCGCACCGTCGAGGAGATCTTCGCCGACCCGGTGGCGTTCTGGCGCTCGCTCAGCGCCGACGTGCAGCTGCGCTGGCTGGGCCCGGAGAAGGGGGTCATCCACATGGCCACCGGCGCGCTGGTCAACGCCGTCTGGGACCTGCGGGCCAAGCTGGCCGGCAAGCCGATGTGGCGACTGCTCGCCGAGCTGCCCACCGACGAACTGGTGGCCAGCGTCGACTTCCACCACATCACCGACGCCATCACCCCGGCCGAGGCGGCGGCCATCCTCGACAGGGGGCTGGTCGGCCTGGCCGAGCGCCGCGCCGGGCTGGAGCGCGACGGGTTCCCGTCGTACACCACCTCCGTGGGGTGGCTGGGCTACCCCGACGACAAGGTCCGGGCGCTGACCCGGCAGGCGTACGCGCAGGGGTGGCGGGCGATGAAGATGAAGGTCGGCGGCCCGCCCGCCGACGACCTGCGGCGGGCGCGGATCATCCGGGAGGAGATCGGGCCGGACGCCCTGCTGATGATGGACGCCAACCAGGTCTGGGACGTCGACGAGGCGATCACCAACATGACCGCGCTGGCCGAGGTGGACCCGTACTGGATCGAGGAACCGACGCACGCCGACGACATCCTCGGGCACGCCCGCATCGCGCGGGCGGTGACCGGGCTGACCGACGGCCGGTGCCGGGTCGCCACCGGTGAGGTGGCCGCCAACCGGGTCATCTTCAAGCAGCTGCTCCAGGCCGAGGCGATCGGCGTGATGCAGATCGACGCCTGCCGGGTCGGCGGCGTCAACGAGGTGCTCGCCGAGATCCTGATGGCGGCCAAGTTCGGGGTGCCGATCTGCCCGCACGCCGGCGGCGTGGGCCTGTGCGAGTACGTGCAGCACCTGGCGATCTTCGACTACCTGCGGGTCGGCACCAGCCTCGACGGCCGGATGGTCGAGTACGTCGACCACCTGCACGAGCACTTCGTCGACCCGGCACGCACCCGCGAGGGGCGCTACCTGCTGCCGGAGGCGCCCGGCTACAGCTCCACGATGAGACCGGAGTCGATCGCCGAGTTCCGCTTTCCCGACGGGCCGGTGTGGCGGTGACCGTCGGAGCCGGCCGGCTCGGTCTCGGGACGCTGCGCCGGCTGCCGACGGAGAGCCGCCCGCTGCTGCGTCCGGGCAGCGTGCCCGCCGGGATCGTGCACCTCGGGCTGGGCGCGTTCCACCGCGCCCACCAGGCGGTCTACACCGAGGAGGCGATGGCGCGGGCCGGGGGCGACTGGGGCATCGTCGGCGTGGCGCCGCGCAACCCCGACGTGGTGACGACGCTGGCCGCGCAGGACAACCTGTTCAGCGTCACCACCACCAGCGCCGAGGGCTGTCACACCCGGGTCGTCGGCGCGCTGGCGGGGACCCGGCACGCCGCCGGTGACCCCGCCGCCGTGGTGGCGTTGCTGGCCGACCCGGCGATCCGGGTGGTCACCCTCACCGTCACGGAGAAGGCGTACCAGCTCGACCCGGTGACCGGGCGGCTGCGGCCCGACCTGGAGGTCGCCGCCGACCTGCGTACCGACCGGGCGCCGGTGACCGTCCCGGGCCTGCTGCTGCGCGGGCTGCTCGCCCGCGCCGCCGCGCAGGGCCCGCCGCTGGCCCTGGTCAGCTGCGACAACCTGCCCGCAAACGGCCGCCGGCTGCGCGGCCTGGTCGAGCAGTCCGTGGCGTACGCGGGGGTGCCGGAGCCGCTGGCCGGCTGGGTACGGGAGTCCGTCAGCTTCCCCGGCACCATGGTCGACCGGATCGTGCCGGCCAGCACGGCGCAGACCCTCGCCGACGCCGAGCGGGCGCTGGGGGTGACCGACCTGGCGGCGGTGGTGGCCGAGCCGTACCGGCAGTGGGTCGTCGAGGACGACTTCCCCGGCGGCCGGCCGGCCTGGGAGCGGGCCGGCGCGGTGCTCACCGCCGACGCCGGGCCCTGGGAGCGGCTGAAGCTGCGCGCCCTCAACGGGGTGCACTCGGCCGCCGCCTACCTGGGCGCGCTGGCCGGCCGGGAGACCGTCGCCGACGCGCTGGCGCTGCCGCACCTGAGCACGGTGTTGCGTCGGCTGGTCGCCGAGGACGTGGCGGCCAGCTTCGACCCGCCCGGGGGCGTCTCGGTCGTCGCGTACGGTGACGAGGTGCTGGCGCGGTTCGCCAACCCGGCGATCCACCACCGTACCCTCCAGGTGGCCATGGACGGCTCGCAGAAGCTGCCGCAGCGGGTCCTGCACACCGTCGCCGACCTGCGTGCCGGGGGGCGGTCGGCGCGCTGGGCCGCGCTGGTGGTCGCCGCCTGGCTGCGCTTCGCCCAGGGCCACGCCGACGACGGCAGCCCTCTGCCGCTGGCCGATCCGCTCGCCGGGGAGATCCGCGCGGCGCTCGCCGCCGGGCCGCCGACGCCGGCCGGGGCGGTCGACGCGGTGTTCGCGCTGCGCGAGATCTTCCCCGCCGAGGTGGCCGAGGACGACGAGGTGCGCGCCGAGGTGACCGGCTGGCTGACCGCCCTGCGACGGCACGGGGTGGCCGCGACGCTGGCGGGCGCCCGGTGACGGCCACCGCCCCGCGAGGCGCGTCGCCCCCGCCCGGCGCGGTGCCACGGGTCGCGGTCGTCGGGGCGAACGGGCACGGGCGCTCGCACCGGCGGGTCGTCGCGCCACTGCACGCCGCCGGGCTGCTGCGGCTGGTCGCCCTGGTCGACGTACGCCCGATCGAGGACGACCTGGCCGCACCGGTGCCCGACGGCGCGGTGGTCCACACCGACCACCGGGAGATGCTGCGGACGGCCCGACCCGACGTGGTGGTGGTCTGCACCCCGCCGCACACCCACCTGCCGATCGCCCTGGACGTGCTCGCCGCGGGCGCCGACCTGCTGCTGGAGAAGCCCCCGGTGCTCTCCACCGCGGAGCACCGGGAGCTGGCCGCCGCCCTCGCCGGGACGGGCCGGGCCTGCCAGGTGGGCTTCCAGGCGCTCGGCTCGGCGGCGCTGACGGAGCTGACCGACGCGGTCCGGGCCGGGCGGCTCGGGACCGTGACCGGCATCGCGACGGTGGCGGCCTGGCAGCGCTCCGACGCCTACTACGCGCGGGCGCCGTGGGCGGGACGTCGGACGCTGCACGGCCGGCCGGTGCTGGACGGCGCCCTGGCCAACCCGCTGGCGCACGCGGTCATGCAGTGCCTGGCGGTCGCCGAGGCCGCCGGGGACGGGCCGGTGGAACCCGCGCGGATCGAGGTGGAGCGCTACCGGGTCCGGCCGATCGAGGTGGACGACACGGCGACCCTGCGGGTGCTGTCCCGCTCGGGACCGCCGATCGTGGCGGCGGTGACCCTGGCCGGCGAGGACTTCGTCGCCGGGGAGGTGATCGTGACCGGCACCGCGGGTCGGGCCGTGCTGGAGTACCCGACCGACCGGCTGCTGCTGCCCGGCGGCGCCGGCCCGCGCGAGGTGCCGGGCCGGCGCGGGCTGCTGGAGAACCTTCTCGCCCACCGGGCCGACCCGGCGGTGCCGCTGATCGCGCCGCTGGCGCGGACCGCCCCGTTCACCGCGGTGCTGGAGGCGGTCACGGCCGCACCCGAGCCGACCAGGCTGGGCGGCGACCTCGTCACCGCCGTCGGCGACGGCCCGGATCGGATGTTGACCGTCCACGGGGTCAACCGGCTGCTGCGCCGGGCGGCCGACGAGGGGGCGCTGCTGTCGGAACTGGGGGTGCCGTGGGCGGTCGCGCCGCACCGTACGGACCTGACCGGGCAGGAGGAACCGCAACGCACGGCAACTGAGCCGCCCGCCTGACGCGGGTCCATACCGGACACGACGGAGTCAACCCGGCCAGGGCGAGTCGGGGCGATACCGGCCGATCGGATCGACTGCAACGTTTCTGCACATGCGGGGCATTGACCGCTCTCTTCGCCGAACCCTAACCTGAAGCCGTGCGGGGAAGCGCTTTCCATGGCATCTGACCTCCCCGTCGAGCCTCGCCGGGGTCCGGGCCTCCGACGCGCGGGCCGACGGGCACCGGTCCCGGTCGCACCACGTACCGTCCCGGCCTCCATCGGGCCACGGACCGCGGACCGACCCACTCGAAGGAGAAGAGAACCATGCAACTGAGACGCACCCACCGACGTGCCCTGGCGGCGGCCTTCACCGCCGGGGCGACCGCCGTCGTGCTGGCCGCCGGCATGGGCTCGTCGGCCTCCGCCGCCACCGTCTTCTCGGACGACTTCAACGACGGCGACGCCAGCGGATGGTCGAAGTCCGGCGGCACCTGGTCGGTGGTCACCGACGGTTCCGGCGTGTTCCGGCAGTCCAACGCGGGCAGCGAGCTGACCCGGCAGTTCGCCGGCCAGACGAGCTGGACCGACTACCAGGTCCAGGCGCGGGTCAGGCCGCTGTCGTTCGGCTCGGCGAGCAGCCTCGTGGGCCTGGCCGCCCGCTCGGCCAGCAGCACGAAGATGTACCGGCTGGCCCTGCTCGGCACCGGCCGCGCCGAGTTGCAGGCGGTCAACGGCAGCCAGCTCACCTCGCTCGGCTCGGCTGCCGTGGGCGCCGCGGCCGGCAGCTGGTACACGCTGCGCATCGAGACCGCCGGCAGCACCATCCGGGGCTTCGTCAACGGCACCCAGGTCGGCTCCGGCACCAGCGCCCTGGCCTCCGCCGGCCGGATCGGGCTGATCACCTCGTACGCCAGCGGCAGCTTCGACGACGTCGCGGTCGACTCCTCCGGGGGCTCCACCCCGACCACGCCCCCGCCGACCACGCCCCCGCCGGCGGGCTGGCCCACGCCGACGTCCAACCACAAGGTCGACGCCACCATCGACGTCCCGGTGAGCCTCGACGGCGGGCTCAAGCGGTACTACGGCATCGGCGACGGCGGGCAGGGTGAGAGCCAGGACCCGATGTTCGTGCTCGCCCCCGGAGCCACCCTGCGCAACGTCATCATCGGCGCCCCCGCCGGCGACGGTGTGCACTGCGAGGGCAACTGCACGCTGGTCAACGTCTGGTGGGAGGACGTCGGCGAGGACGCCGCGACCTTCCGCGGCGGCACCACGTACACGGTGGACGGTGGTGGCGCGCGCTCCGCGAGTGACAAGGTGTTCCAGCACAACGGGCCGGGCACGGTGCACATCCGCAACTTCCGGGTCGAGAGCTCCGGCAAGCTCTACCGGGCGTGCGGCAACTGCTCCACGTCGTACCAGCGGCACGTGGTGATGGACAACGTCACCGCGACCTCGACGAAGATGCTGGCCGGCATCAACACGAACTGGGGCGACACCGCCCGGTTCAGCCGGATCACCATCCTCAACGACCCGAACCGCACGACCCGGATCTGCGTGAAGTACAGGGGCGTGCCGAAGGGCAGCGAGCCGACCGAGATCGGCGAGGGTGCCGACGGCACCAACTGCCTCTACTCCCCGTCGGACATCACCTGGCGATAGCCCCCACCAGGGCGACGGCGGCCCCGTGGACCATCCGGCCCGCGGGGCCGCCGCACGGGGTCACCCCTTTTCGCGGGCACGCGAAGCCGCGACGGTAGCGTGGCGCCACAGCACGGCCCGTGGGGCGGGACCTCCCGCCGGCATGGCGCTCGCGAATCGTACGAAGGAGGGTGCATGTCCCACGGCGACGACCCGTACGCGGCACGCGAGGACGCGGCCTCGCGGCCGAGCTTCGACCTCACGCTGCGCGGCTACGACAAGCGGCAGGTGGACCGCTACGTCGAACAGGCCGACAGCGAGCGGTCGGCGCTGGCCGCCGAACGGAACCGGGCTGCGGCCCAACTCCGCGAGGTGAGCGTCGAGGTGCACCGGCTGCGGACGGAGGTGGGCGAGCTGCGGGACCGGCCCGTCCAGCTGGACCGGGCGACCTTCCGCGACCTCGGCCCGATGGTCGACCAGATCCTGGCCCTGGCCGAGAAGCAGGGTGGCGCCATCACCGACGCCGCCGGGCAGCGGGCCGCCGAACTGGAGGCCGAGGCGGAGCGGGCGCTCACCGAGGCCCGTGAGCAGGCCACCGCAACGCTGCGGGAGCTGGCGGAGACGGCCGAGGCGCGGCGCGCGGAGCACGACCGGGAGCACGAGGAACGCCTCGTCAACGCCCAGGCCGAGCTGGCCCGGATCCGGGAGGCCGCGGAGCGGCTGCGGGCGGCCGGCGAGACGGCCCACGACCACGCGCGGCAGGAGGCCAGGCGGATCGACGAGCAGACCGCCCAGCAGGTGGAGCAGGCTCGCGCCGAGTCCGAGGCGTTCCTCGTCTCGGCCCGCGCCCAGATCCAGCAGGAGGTGCAGGCGGCGCGCGCGAAGACCCAGCAGGAGCTGGCCCAGTGGCAGGCCGGCGTGGAGCGGGAGATCAACGAGCGCCGGAGCGCCGCCGAGCAGGAGATCGCCGAGCAGCTCGCGTCCGCCGAGCGGGAGCTCACCGCGCAGCGTACGGCGGCCGAGCAGGAGATCGCGACGCTGATCTCCGAGGCCCAGCAGTACGCGGCCAAGGTGCGCCAGCACGTCGACGAGCAGGCCGCGACCCATCAGCAGCAGCTCGCCGCAGCGCAGCAGGGTATCCGGGACCGGCGGGAGGCGCTGGCCCGGATGCAGTCCGAGTTGGACACCGCGCAGCAGCAGCTCGCCCAGGCGCGACAGGAGAGCGGGAGCGTCGAGCGCGAGTTCGCCGAGGTGCAGCAGCGACTCGCCGTGACCCGGCAGGAGCTGACCGACGAGTTGCACCGGCTGGACGAGGCGCGCCGGGCCGGGGATTCCGCCGAGCAGCACGCCAAGGAGGTCCGCGCCCGGGTCAAGCGGGAGGCGAAGCGGGTGGCCGACCTGGCCGCGGCGGCGGTCATGGCAGCCGCCACGGGTGGCGCCGAGACTGCCGAGTATCCGCAGGTCGCGGCCCGGCCCCGGGTCGACCGGCCGGTGCCGGTGGCGGTGGAACCCGCCGCTGCCGAGGGGACGCCGGAGGAGACCGACCGGCTGGTGGCAACCCCCACCGGCGACGGCGACCAGGCCCCCGTCGGCGGGCCCGCACCGCAGCCGGCGAACCAGGTGGTGGCCGCCGGCTGACCCCCGGGTGCCCGGGCCGGTGCCGTGGGGGGCGGGGGCGCGGCGGCGCGCCCCCCCGCCCCCCCCCCCGGGGAAAGCAAACCGACAACCCCGCCG
>NZ_JBEZMR010000055.1:0-21337 GCF_040652795.1 Micromonospora sp. NPDC048170 | reverse complement strand
CCCGGGGGCCAAAACAAACCCAGCCACCCCCCGGGGTGGCGGGGCCCCCGCGCCCCGGCGCGGGGGGGTAACCGGGCTCCGGCGCGCCCCCCCGCCCCCGGGCCCCCCCCCCCCATCGGACGGGGCGCGGACGCCGGGCGGGCGGACCGCGCCCCGTCCTCCCGCCCGGGCGGTCCCGGCCCGAGGGGCGGGGCGAGGTCCGCCCGGACGCAGAGCGCGCCGGTCAGTCCGCGGCGGCGCGGAAGACCGGGAGGTAGCCGCCGACCTGGCCGGCCGCGGTGGGGTGGTAGGAGACGCCGAGGGAGGCGAAGTTGAGGGCGTGCATCCACTTCTCGCCGTAGCTGCACAGCTGGTGACCGACGAAGGCGGAACGCACGTCGGCGAAGGTGAAGCCGGCGGAGGTGGCGGCGGTGCGGGTGAGGTTGTCGATCAGGTTGATGCCCTCGTTGATCTTCGCGCGCGAGGTGGCGCTCAGCCCGACGCAGACGGTGCCGAGCTGGTAGAAGACGGGGTAGCCGACGACCACGACCCGGGCGTTGGGCGACCGGGTCTTGATTCCGTTGTAGACGTTACGCAGCAGGCTGGGGAGCTGGGCGCGGGCCTTGTCCTCGGCGGCCTGCACCGCGGCGACGCACTGGGTGGTGCCCTGGAGCACGCAGGTGCTCAGGATGTTGGAGAAGCCGACGTCGTTGCCGCCGACCGTGACGCTGACCAGCGTGGTGGTGGAGCTGAGCGCCGAGAGCTGCGTGTTGATCACGCTCGTGGTGGTGGCGCCGGAGCAGGCGACCGAGCGGTACGACGCGGGCTTGACGGCGGCGGCGTACAGGGCCGGGTAGGCGTTGGTGCTGCGCTGGCAGGAGCCGCTCTCGCTGGTGTAGCTGCCGGCGCCCACGCCCGAGGCGTACGAGTCGCCGAGCGCCACGTAGCGGTCGGCGGGCGCGGCCTGTGCGGGCGCGGACAGGGTGAGGCTGACGCCGAGAGCCGTGGCCAGGCTCAGGGCGAGGGTAACGAGACGGGTTCTCCGCACGTCGCACTCCGGGGGTAGAGGAATCGAGTGCGAGATTGATATCACCGAATATTCGTGGCCGAAAGATCTTGCCGGAAGATATAGGGGTATCGGCAAGGACCTACCGGGTTCCCGTGCCGGTGCGCCCACCCGACAGGGGTCGCGCACGCCCGGGCCGGGGTCGCGACCGTACGCCGGCCGCGACGGTCACGGCTCGGCGGACGGCGGCCCTGGTCCCGGGGCGCGCGGGGTGACCGGAACGTCAGCGGGACGACCCGGCCGCGCCCGTGGCCGTCGCCACGAACACGGTCTGCACCTGCTCGTCGTCGTCGAGCCCCGGCACGGCGTGCGCCCGCACGTCGACGAAGCCGGCCTGGTGTAGGGCGGCCCGCCAGCCGGCCACGTCCAGCAGCGGGGACGCCTCGACGCGCGGCTCGTCGTCCGCGTGCCGCCACCATCCCTCGGCCAGCCCGAAGGTCAGCGTGTTGTAGTCGAGGCGGCTGGTCATCTCGTTGATCACCAGGATGCCGCCCGGCTTGAGCAGCGAGTGGCAGTGCCGCAGCGCGGTGGAGATCCGCAGGGTGGCGTGCAGGACGTTGCTGGCCAGCACCACCTCCATCGAGCCGGGTTCGAAGCCCTGCTCCTCGGGCGCGCCCTCCACGTTGTACCGGGCGAAGTCGACGTGGGGCCGGGTGGCGCCGAAGCTCCGTCGCGCCAGCCGCAGGAACGCCGGGCCCACGTCGGTGTAGAAGTACCGCAGCCGCTCCGCCCGGTCCGCCAGGGCGTCCAGCACCGGGCCGGTGGTGCCACCGGTCCCCGCCCCCACCTCCAGGACCTGGGCGTAGGAGCGGGGATAGCGCCGCAGGAACTGCCTCACGTGCTCGTGCACCTGCGCCGCGCAGAGCCGGTTGTAGAAGTCCAACTGGACGTTGTCCCGGTAGATCGCGGAGACCAGGTCCGCCGAGCCGCCCGGAAAGAGCACCTCGTTCGCCGGCCGCTCGCCCCGCACCACCTCGACCAGCTGCGTCTGGCAGGCCACCAGCAGCGGCACGTACCCGGCCGCCTCCGGATGCTCCCGCCGCAGGGCCGTCGCCGCCGCGTCGACCGCGTCGTCCTCGGCGAGCCCGGCCACCTCGGCGAGGCGGTCGGTCACGGCGAGCCGGTCGCCGTTCCGGCGTAGGAGGTCGGCGCGCTCCAGGATGTCGAGCAGGGCGTCGCCGAGCCGCTGGTATTCGGGAGCCGCCGCGAGCCGGGCCAGGATCTCGCCCCGGCCGGCTGTGGCGCCGTGAGCGGGCAGGACGTCCATCGCCGCCATCCGGGCCGCCAGCAGCCGGCGGCCGAAGTTTGTCACCGCCTCGAAGGAGGTCCGGAACCGCGCGTAGCGTTCCTGGTCCAGGTCCACGAGCGGCGACGGCGTCGCCTCGACGTCCAGTTCGGTCACGATGCGTCCTCCAGGTGCGACTACAGTGGTGCCGTTCAGGTCAGGCGGGCGGTCACCGCAGCGCCCCCGCCGGTGGTGCGGCCAGCCGGCCGCCGAGCTGCGTACTCAGGTCCGCGAGCAGGTCGTTGCGCGCCGGCACCAGGTAGAAGTGGTCACCGGGAAACGCGCGCAGCCGGAAGCCCCCGGTGGTCAACTCCGTCCAGGCGGAGACCGAGTTCGGGTCGCAGGTCGGGTCCCCGGTGCCGAGGTACGCCACGATCGGCGCGGACACCTGCCGCGGCTCGCACGGCAGGTAGCCGTGGATCAGCCGCAGGTCCGCGCGGAGCGCCGGCACGACCAGCCCCCGCAGCTTCGCCGAGCGGAAGACCGCCGCGTCCACCTCGCCGAGCGCGGCGATCCGGGAGAGGAACTCCTCGTCGTCGAAGTCGTCCGGATCCTCGCCGATGCGCGTGGCGTGCGGTGCCCCGTGCCCCGAGACGAACAGGACGGTCGGCACGATCCCGAACCGCTCCTCGAGCCGGACGGCCACCTCGTAGGCGACCGACGCGCCCATGCTGTGCCCGAACAGCGCGAGCGGGCGGTCCAGGTACGGCGTGAGCGACTCGGTGATCCGGTCGGCGAGCGGGTCCATCCGCTCGACGCACGGCTCGGAGTGCCGGTCCTGCCGGCCGGGGTAGCGGACGGCGAGCAGGTCGACGGAGTCCGGCAGCCGACCTGCCCACGACTGGAAGAAGCCGGCCGCCCCGCCGGCGTGCGGCACACACACCAACCGCACCCCGGCGTCACCGCCACCCCGGAACACCCGCAGCCACGGATCGCCGCCGACCGGGCGGAGCAGGGACATCTGGGACATCTTCCTCGGCTACGCCCGTCAGTCCGACATCGCCACCAGCACCCGGCGGTCACCCGTGTACGGGCGCCGGCCGTGCGCGGTGAGCACGTTGTCGATCAGCAGCAGGTCGCCGACCCGCCAGTCGACGTCGACCGCGGCCTCCAGACCACGGTCGCGGATCTGGGTGACGTACTCGTCGGGGATCGGTGAGCCGTCGGCGAAGGTGACCGACTGGGGCAGCTCGTCCGGGCCCATCACCTGGGTCATCACGCGGGCGATGTCGTCATCGAGACCGGCCGGGTGCCACTGGTCCGCCTGGTTGAACCACACCTCGACCCCGGTGACCGGGTGTCGGAGGGTGGCCGGCCGGAGCTGGATCACGCGCAGCCCGTCGGCGGTCCACTCCCAGGTGGCACCGGCCCCGGCGAGGAACTCCTCGACCTCGTCGCGGCTGTCGGTCTCGAAGGTCTCCCGCCAGCTCTTGCCCAGCCCCATGCCGTCGTGCAGGTTCTGCTGGTAGCGCAGTCCGCCGGCGAAGTCGGCGCGCAGCTGCGGGTCCAGCGAGTCGAGCCACAACGCGGCGTCGACCACCGGGGTGGCACCGCCCGTCTCGGCCGCGATCTGACAGAAGAAGAGCAGCCGGGCCGGCCACTGGGCGGCGTACGACAGCTCGTTGTGCATCGAGATGGTGTACCGGGCGGGGTACTCGGTGGAGGTGTAGACGTTGCGTCCCACCTTGGTACGCGGCGAGTTGCCGTGCACGTAGGCCAGCCGTCTCGGCAGCAGCAGGTCCATCACCGGGTCCAGGGTCTCCGGCCGGACGCCGAAGCCACGGAAGACGAGCGCCTTCTCGGCGGTGAGCACCTCCGCCAGGTCCAGCTCACGCAGATGGCCGACCAGACCCTCGGCGCTCGGCGCGCAGCCCGCGCTCTCCGGGGTGATCTCCAACGGCTTCCAGCTCGCGTGCTCGTTCATTCCAGGGCTCCTTACCGTCCCGGGCTCAGCGATCCTTCCCAGGCTCCGCCGCGCCGCTATATTTCATCGATACCGTCGGGCACCCGGCCCGTCCCGCTCACCGGGCGGGCGTCTTCCCCACCGCGGGCTCTGCCTCGGCCCGCTCTGTCTCCGCGCGCTCTGTCTCCGCCCGCTCGGCCTTTGCCCGCTCGGCTTCGGCCCGCTCCTCCTCGGCACGGGCGCGACCGCCGAAGGCGAGCACCGCGAGCACCGCGATCACCCCCATCGCCCCACCCACGATCAGCATCGCCTTGGTGATGCTCGTCGAGTCGAGCAGGAAGCCCGCGAACAGCGCCCCCAGCGAGTTGGCTCCCGAGCTGAGCAGCATGACGATCGAGCCGGCCCGCCCGCGCAGGTGGTCCGGCGCGCTCTGGAGCACGTACAGCATCCCGGCCACGTTGCTGATGCCCGCGCCGTAGTGGATCAACGCGAAGATCGCGCCGACGACGACAAGTCCCGGCGCCAGCCCGATCAGCGGCATCAGCACCGCCCAGGAGATGTTGACGCCCATGATGATCCGGCGGATCCCCCAGCGACCCAGGTAGAAGTTGCTGGTCATCGCGCCGGCCATGCCGAAGACGCTGTTCACCACCAGCAGCACGCCGACCGTGGGTGGCGAGCCGCCCTGGTTCTTGACGATCACCACGAGACCCAGGCCCAGCACCTGGAACAGGATGTTGCTCGCCGCGAAGAGACCGAGGGCGCGGCGCAGGTACACCTGGCCCCAGATGAAGACGAAGCCCTCCCGCACGCGGGCCAGCAGGCCACCGGGCTCGTCCGCGCGCGCCTTCGGCGCCTGCAGGTCCCGCCGGACGAAGAGCAGGGTGACCAGGGAGATCAGGTGCATCAGCAGGGCGAAGCCGAACGGCGCCCAGCGGGTCAGCGCGTACAGCAGGGTGCCGGCCGGCTGGCCGAGGATGCTGGCCGCGTTGGCCCGCGACTCGTTGGCCGCCGTCGCGGCACCGTACTGGTCGGCCGAGACCACGTTGAACACCGCGGCGCGTTCGGCCAGGGCATAGCAGATGCCCAGGCTGGCCTCCACGAACGCGACCGCCATCAGGTGCGGCAGCCACACCGAGTCCCGGGCGACCGCGACCGCGACGCTGCCGATCGCGACGATCCGCCCGGCGTTGCAGAGCACCATCGTCCGGCGGCGGTCCCAGCGGTCGACGAGCGCCCCCGCCGGCAACTGGGTGACCAGGTTGGGCAGCAGCGCGGCGAAGGTGACCAGGCTGGCCGCCGCGGCCGATCCGGTGGACCAGAAGACCAGCAGGGTGTAGCTGATGGAGGTGGCCCGGGAGCCCAGCGCGGAGACCCCGGAGCCGACCCAGAGCAGCAGGAAGTCACGGTTGCCGGTCAGGCGACCCGGCTGCCGGGACGTGGCCGCCGGGTGCCCGACCGCGCTCACGCCGGATGCCCGACGGGCGCGGCCTGGCACCAGTCGAGCACGGCCATCGCGCTGTAGAGCTTGTTCTCCGCCTGCTGGAAGGCGATGCTGGCCGGCCCGTCGAGCACCTCGGCGGTCACCTCCTCCCCCCGGTGTGCCGGGAGGTCGTGCATGAAGACCGCGTGCGGGCTACGCCGCCACAGTTCCAGGTCCACCCGGAACGGGGCGAAGTGCGAGCGCCAGTTCGGGTCGGGCTTGCTGGTGCCCGTGGTCTGCCAGCGGGTGGTGTAGATGGCGTCCATGTCGCCCGGCAGGTCGTCCATGTCGTGCCGCTCGACGATGCGGGCGCCGCAGCGCTGCGCCTGCGTCTGCGCGACCGCCGCGATGTCGGCCGGCAGCCCGTACCCCGCCGGGGTGCGCAACTCCAGCTCCACACCGGGGAAGCGGGTCAGCGCCAGGGCCAGCGCGGTCGCGGTGTTGTTCGCCTCGCCCAGGTAGAGCAGCCGCAGGTGCTCGATCCGGCCGAAGCGCCGCAGCAGGGTGGTCAGGTCGGCCAGCGCCTGGGTCGGGTGTTCCTCGGCGCTCATCGCGTTGATCACGGCCATCCGGTCCTGCTGCGACCAGTCGCGCATCTCCCCCGGGTCGGCGGCCGTACGCGCCACCAGCACGTCGAGCATGCCCGACAGCACCCGGCCGGTGTCCGCGCTGGACTCCCCCGTGTTGACCTGGAGGTCGTTCGGCCCGTACTGGATGGTCTTCGCGCCGAGCCGCAGCGCGGCGACGGTGAACGCGGTCCGGGTGCGGGTCGACGTCTTCACGAAATAGGTGCCCACCACCCGGTCGGCCAGCGAGTTGGCGGATTCGCCGGCGGCGAACCTCGCCCCCCGGGCCACGATCGAGTAGAGATCGTCGTCGGCCAGGTCGCGGATCGACACCAGGTGCCGCACCTGCCGGGCCGGCGGGTCGGTGACCGCTGCGGAAGTGCTCGGTACGGTCGTCATCACATTTCCTCCGTGAATCCGGTGTCAGACGCCAGCAGGGACATGACCTCGTAGCCCGCGTCGCCGTTGGTCAGCAGCACCAGCCCGGACCCGTCGGGGACCCGGCCGGCGGTGAGCGCCCGGTAGCCGGTCGTCCAGCCCCGGTGGCTGAACTCCACCCGGGCTCCGGCGGGCCCCTCGATGCGGTCCACCAGGCAGCCGAGACCGAAGGTCCCGCCCGGGCCGGTCGTCAGTTGTGCCACGGCCAACTCCTGGTCCAGCAGGGCCGAGCGCCCCTGGTACGCGATGTGGATCTCCCTGGTGAGCTGCGCCAGGTCGGTCGCGGTGGTCCAGAGACCGGCCGCCGCCGGATCCGCCCGCACCTCCCAGCCGCCCGGGAGCGGCTCGCCCCGCTCGTCGTGCCCGACGGCCACCGGCCGGCCGGATGTCTCCGGGAAGCTCTGGTCGAAGCTGCTGCCTGTCATGCCCAGCGGTTCGAAGAGCAGCTCGGCCATCAGGGCGGCGAAGGGCGTCGCGGTGGCGTCCTCCATGAGCTGCTGCACCACCACGAAGTGGCTGTTGCGCTCCACCGCGACCGGGTCGGGCCCGTCCTGGGCCCGGATCGGGTCACTGGGCACGCCACGGCCGTGCAGCAGGTCCGACAGCGTCGGCACGGGGCCGCCGCGTGGGTGGCCGGTGCTGCCCGTCGGGGTCAGCCCGGCGACGTGGCTGAGCAACTGGCGCAGGCTCACCGGCCGCTCGGTGGGCAGCTGCCAGCCCTTCAGGTACGCGTTGACGTCCGCGTCGAGCTGGAGCTGCCCCCGCCCGACCAGGGCCAGCGCACCCACCGCGGCGACCAGCTTGCTGACCGAGCCGACCTGGAAGATGGTCGCCGGGGTCACCGCAGCGCCGCCACCGGCCGCGCAGTGCCCGGCGGCGCGGACCTCCACCAGTTCGCCGTCCGCGAGCAGCGCCAGCGACGCGCCGGGCACCCGGTGGGCGGCGAGCATCGGCTCGATCGGCGGCAGCACCGCCGCCGTACGCGCCACGCCGGGCCGTACCGCCGGATCGGCCGGTGTCGCCGGGCCGACGGACTCCGCCGATTCGGCCGGGGTGAGCGAGGCGGCCAGCTCCGCCAGCGTCCGGTCGAGCATCGCCGCCCGCAGCGTCAGCGGGACACCGGCCTGTCGCGCCGCCGTCACCACCGGTACGACCAGCAGTGAGTGCCCGCCCAGGGCGAAGAACCGGTCGTGCCGGCCGACCCGGTCGTTCTCCAGGACCCGGGTCCAGATATCGGCGATCAGCTGCTCCAACCCCGGCCGGGGCGGGGTGTGGCCGGCCGCCCCGGTCAGGTCCACCGGGGGCAGCGCCCGACGGTCGACCTTTCCGTTGGCGTTGAGCGGGATGGCCGGCACCGGGACGAAGACGCTCGGCACCAACTGGCTCGGCAGCCACCGGGCACAGTGCTCGGCCAGGTCCGGCGCGTCGCCGACATGGTAGGCGACCAGGCGGGGGCCGCCCGGGCCCGCCGCGTCGACGGTGACCACCGCGTCCCGTACGGCCGGATGCGCGACCAGCACCGCCCGGACCTCGCCGGGCTCCACCCGGTGACCACGGATCTTCACCTGGTCGTCGACCCGGCCGAGCAGGTCCAGCTGCCCGTCGGGCAGCCAGCGTCCCAGGTCGCCGGTGCGGTACAGCCGCCCGCCGCCCGCGTCGAACGGGTCGGGCACGAACCGGTCGGCCGTCAGGGCCGGCCGGCCGGCGTAGCCCCGGGCGAGGCCGGGACCGCCGAGGTGGACGTGGCCGACCACGCCGACCGGCACCGGTTGCAGGTCGGCGTCGAGGACGTACGTCCGCATCCCGCCCAGCGGCCGACCGATCGGCGCGACGTCGCCCGGCAGCGGCCCGGTGACCGGGTACCGGCTGACCGCCACGGTCGCCTCCGTCGGCCCGTACTCGTTGAGCAGCACGCTGCCCGGCGCGAGCGCGTGCCAGCGGTCGCAGACCTGCCGGGTCAGCGCCTCGCCCCCCAGCACCAGCAACGGGGTCAGGGCGGCGGCCTGTTCCGCGCCGAGCTGGCGGGTCAGCAGGTCGAGGTGGCCGGGGGTCAACTTGACGAAGCTGAATGGGCCGGCGTCGGCCAGCCGCGGGCCCAGCTCGTCCAGGCCGGCGTCGGGCGGCAGCAGCCACAGCCGCTGCCCGGTGACCAGCGGCGCCCAGATGCTGGTCACCACCATGTCGAACGCGACCGACGAGAAGAGCGCGGCGCCGCCGGTGCGCTCGGCGACCAGTTCCTCGGCCGCCCAGCCGAGATAGTTGGCGAGGCTCCGGTGGCTGATCTGCACCCCGTTGGGGCGGCCGGTCGAACCGGAGGTGAAGATGACGTACGCGAGGTGGTCCGGGTCGGGGCGGCCGGCCGGCGGGTCGACGGGCAGCCCCGCGATCCGGTCGGCGTCACGGTCGAGCAGCACCAGCTCCACCCCGGCGAACCGGTCGGCGTACCCGGCCGAGGTCACCACCACCGTCGCCCCGGCGTCGGCGAGCATCGCGGCCACCCGCTCGGCCGGGTGTGCCGGATCGATCGGCAGGTACGCGCCGCCGGCCCGCCAGACCCCGAGCAGGGCGGCGACGAGGTCGACGCCCCGGTCGAGCAGCACCCCCACGACCCGCTCCGGGCCGACCCCGGCCCCGCGCAGGCGGTGGCCGATCCGGTTGGCCGCCGCGTCCAGTTCGGCGTAGGTCGTACCGTCGACGGCCTCGGCGTCGGGGGTCGCCGCGGCCCGCGCCGCCACCCGGGCCGGGACGAGGTCGACGCACCCCGGCACGGCGGAGGGGTTCCAGCCCACCAGCACGTCGTCCCGCTCCCCGGCCGGCAGGTACGCCTCGCGGGGGTCCCCGTCGGGGTCGGCCACCATGGCTTCCAGCACCAGCCGGTACATGCCGCCCAGCCGCGCCGCGTCGGCCCGCCCCATGGCGTGACTGTCGGTGCTCAGTTCGAGCCGGCCGGCACCCGCGGCGACGGCGAGCGCGAACTCGGAGGTGCTCGCGCCGATCCGCTCCACGGGCGCGGTGCGCCCGCCGTCCACCTCTGTGAAGTCGAGGTAGCTGAAGTAGACGTCGGTGAGGCGGGCGCCGCGGCCGGAGGTGCGGATGGCCGGCGCCGGGTAGCGCCGGTGCGGCCACAGGTCGGCCTCCCGGGCGTGCACCCGCTGGACCATCTCCCGCCAACTGCCCGCCCGCCGGTCGTGCGGGAACGGCAGGGTGTTCAGCGACATCGCGTAGACCCGCTCGCTGCCCACCACGTCGGGCCGGGTGTTGCAGACCAGCCCGCTGTAGAAGGCCGGCTCGTCGGTGAGCTGGCTGAGCACCTTCAGGTGCGCGGCGTGCAGCACCGCCTTGAGCGACACCCGGGCCGCCGAGGCCAGGGCCCGCAGCTGGGGCTCCAGGTCCGCGTAGGAAACCACCTCGGTGTACGGCTCCCGGACGGCCGGCGCCGGCGGCGCCCATCCGGCGGGGAGCAGGAACCTCGGGTGGTGCTCCACCACGTCCTGCCAGTACCGCTGGTCGTCCGCCGAGGCCAGGGCGCGCAGTTCGCCGGCGACGAAGTCGGCGAACCGCACCCCGGGCGCAGTGCTGGTGGTGTCGGGGCCGGCCCCCGCCCGCCGGGCGTGGTACCGGTCGAGGATCTCCATCACCAGGGCGTGCAGGCTCCAGCCCTCGATGATCACGTGGCAGATGGTGAGCACCAGCCGCCAGCTCCGGTCCGTCTCCAGGCACACGGTGAACCGCAGCAGCGGCGCCCGCTCGACGTCGAACAGCTCGTTGTACTCCTCGCCGACGAGCCGGCGCACCAGGGCCACCCGGTCCGCCTCGGCCAGCCCACGCAGGTCACTCGTGGCCACCGGTACGTCCACCGTGGCGTGCACCAGTTGCATGGGCACCGAGTAGCTGGTGGTGTCCACCGAGGTACGCAGCACGTCGTGCCGGGCCACCACCTCGTCGACGGCGGCCCGCAGCGTCGCCAGGTCGAACGGCTCGTCGTCGGGGACGACGAACGAGACGACGTTGTGGTAGTGGTTCTGGCCGTTGTCCGCCAGCATCTCCAGCAGCATGCCGAGCTGCACCCGTGACAGCGGGTACGCGTCGTCCAGCCCGTCCGGCAGCAGCGCGAGGTCGGCGGGGGCGACCAGCTCGAAGGGTTCGACCGGGCGTTCGGTCGGCTCCGGCGCGTCCCGGCTCGCCAGCACCTCGCAGAGCGCCCGGACGGTCGGGTGCCGGAAGACGTCCGCCACCGTCACGTCCAGCCCGGCCGCGCGCATCGTGCTGGCCAGCACGAGCGCCGTGATCGAGTGCCCGCCGAGGTCGAAGAAGCCGGCGGAGACGCTGACCGCCGGCAGGCCCAGCACGTCGGCCCAGATACCGGCGACCCGCTCCTCCAGCGGCCCGTCGGGGCTGACGAAGTCCCGGCCGGAGACCGGGGCGCCGCCCGTCGGCGCGGGCAGGGCCCGCCGGTCCAGCTTGCCGCTGTTGTTGCGGGGCAGCTGCTCCAGCACCACGAACGCCGCCGGGATCATGTACTCCGGCAGGCCGAGCGCCAACCGTGCGCGCAGCGGCCCGATCTCCGGCAGGTACCCGTCGCCGGTCACCAGGTACGCGGTCAGGCGGGGGTCGGCCGGGTCGTCGGCGCGGAGCACGACGACCGCCTCCTCGACGCCCGGCAGCGCGGTCAGCGCCGCCTCGATCTCGCCCGGCTCGATCCGGTAGCCGCGGACCTTCACCTGGTCGTCGAGGCGGCCGAGGAACTCCACGCTGCCGTCGGGCAGCCGGCTGGCCAGGTCACCGGTGCGGTACATCCGGCTGCCGGGCGGGCCGTACGGGTCGGGCAGGAACCGCAGGGCGGTCAGCTCCGGCTGGTTGAGGTAGCCCCGGGCCACCCCGTGCCCGGCCAGGTACACCTCACCGGGCACCCCGATGGGCGCGGGGTGGCCGTACTGGTCGAGCACGTACATCCGCACCCCGGACAGCGGCCGGCCGATCCGGCTGCCCACCCCGGGCGCCAGGTCGGCCCGGGTGACCCGGTGGTACGTCGAGTAGACGGTGGTCTCGGTGATCCCGTACATGTTGACCAGCGCCACCCGGGCCAGCCCGAGGCGGGCCGCCCACGGCGCGAGCTCGGTGAAGTCCAGCTTCTCCCCCGCGACCACCACCGCGCGCAGCGACAGGTCCCGGATGCCGGGGGCGTCGTCGGCGGCGAGCCGGACGAGCCCGCGCAACGCCGTCGGGGTCTGCGCCAGCATGGTGACCCGCTGCGTCACCAGCAGGTCGAGCAGGTCCTGCGGCACCCGGGCCACCTCGCGGGGCACGAGCACCAGCCGGCTGCCGTGCAGCAGCGCACCCCACAGCTCCCAGACGGAGACGTCGAAGGCGTACGAGTGGAACAGCGCCCACACGTCGGTCTCGTCCACCGCGTAGTGCTCCTGCGCGGCGTCGAGCAGGCGCAGCACGTTGGCGTCGCTCACGCACACGCCCTTGGGCCGGCCGGTCGAGCCGGAGGTGTAGATGACGTACACCAGGTCGTCCGGGTCGCGGACGATCCCCGGATCGGTCTCCGGGTGCCCGTCCAGGTCGCCGGCGTCCAGCAGCACCCGCCGCCCGTCGAAGTCGGCGAGCAGGTCCACCTGGGCGGAGGTGGTGACCACGGTCCGCACCCCGGCGTCGGCCAGCATGTAGCTGATCCGCTCGGCGGGCTGGGCCGGGTCCAGCGGCAGGTACGCCGCCCCGGCCTTGAGCACGCCGAGCAACGCGGGCACGAGGTCGGCGTCCCGGTCGAGGCAGACCCCGACGGTCTCCCGGCCGGCGCCGGCCGCGCGCAGGTGGTGCGCCAGCCGGTTGGCGGCCGCGTCGACCTGGGCGTAGGTCAGCTCGACGGCGCCGGCCACCACCGCCACCGCCCGCGGGTCCCGGGCCAGCTGGGCCTGGAACAGCTCGACCATGTTGCCCGTGACCGGCTCGTCCGCACCGGTGTCGGTGACGCCGAGCAGCCGGTCGCGCTCGCTCCCGGGCACGCAGACCGCCTGGCAGTCGCCGTCGGGATCGGCGACCATCGCCTCCAGCACCGCGCGGTACATGCCGGCGATCCGGTCCAGGTTGGCCTGGCTGACCAGCCCCGCCCGGGCGGAGAGCGCGTAGCGGCCCCGCTGGGCGAAACAGGAGAGGTCGAACTCGGTCGCGCCCTCGCCGGCGGCGCCGGTGACCACCGGGCCGGCGGCGTCGCCCTGCGCGGCGCGGGTGAAGTCCTGGTAGTTGAACAGGACGTGCAGCAGCCGGTGCCCGGCCTCGCGCTGCATCTCGGCCAGCGGGAACCGCCGGTGCGGCCACAGCTCGACCTCCCGGTCGAACACGGCGGCGACGAGCTCCCGCCAGCTGCGGGCCGACCGGTCGTAGGGGAACGGCACGGTGTTGAGGTACATGCCGTGCACCTCGTCGGCGCCGAGCACCTCGGGCCGGGCGTCGCAGACGAGACCGGCGTGGAAGCCCGGCTCGCCGGTGAGCTGGCTGAGCACCTTCAGGTGCGCGGCGTGCAGCACCGCCTTCACCGACACGTCGGCGTCGCGGGCGAGGGCACGCAGCGCGTCGTCCAGGTCGGCGAAGTCGACCGTGGCGTCGACGGTCCCGTCCGGCGCGGCCGGATCACCCCAGCCGGTGGGCAGCGTGAACGGGTCGCGCCCGTCCCACACCGACCGCCAGTGCTCCCGGTCGGCGGTGGACTCCAGTGCGGCGATCTCGGCGGCGATGAAGTCGGCGTAGCGCACGGCCGGCAGGTCGACGGCCGACGGGGTACGGCCGTCGACCCGCTCGGCGTAGCCGTCGAGCACCTCGGTGACCAGCCGCGCGCTGCTCCAGCCCTCGGTGATGGCATGACAGATGGTGAAGGTGAACCACCAGCTCTCGTCGCCCTCCACGTGTGCCGCGACCCGCAGCAGCGGCGCGGTGAAGACGTCGAACGGGCGGGCCCGCTCGGCGGCGATGAACTCCGCGAAGAGCTCGGCGTGCCGCTCTGCCGGAATGCCCCGGCCGTCCTCGACGTGCACGACGGGTGCGGCGTCGGCGTGCACGAGCTGCATCGGCACCGAGTAGGTGACCAGGTCGAACGAGGTGCGAAGGATCTCGTGCCGGGCGACCACCGCCCGGACCGCGCCGCGCAGCGCCTCGGCGTCGAACGGCCGCCCGTCGCGGACCTGGTGGGCGAGGACGCTGTGGTAGACGGCGCGGTCGCCGCTGACGGCGGACTCCACCAGCATGCCGAGCTGGGTGCGCGACGCCGGGTAGGCGTCGACCACGCCGGCGGGGAGCCTGGCCCGGTCGGCGGCGCCGATCAGCGCGTACGGCGCGACCGGCCGGAAGACCTCGGCGTCGGAGCCGGTCAGCGCGGCGGCCAGCCGGCGCACGGTGCGGTGCGCGAAGACGTCCCGCACGCTGGTCGGGTGGCCGGCGGCCCGCAGGTTGCCGACCAGGGTGACCGCGAGCATCGAGTCGCCGCCCAGGTCGAAGAAGCTGTCGGTGACGCTGACCTGTGCGACGCCGAGCACCCGCGCCCAGATCGCGGCGATCTCCGCCTCCACGTCGCCGGTCGGGGCCTGGTACTCCCCGGTGGCGTACGAGCCGGCGTCGGGGGCCGGCAGCTGCCGCCGGTCGACCTTGCCGTTCGGGTCCTTCGGGATGGCGTCGACGGTGACGTAGGCGGCCGGAACCATCGCCTCGGGCAGCACGGCCAGCAGCCGCTCCCGCAGCCGGGCCGGGGTCGGTGCGTCGCCGGTGGCCGGCAGCACGTACCCGACGAGGGTGCGCCGGCCGTCGTGCTCGCGGACCGCGGCGACCGCGTCGGCCACGCCGGGGCAGGCCCGCAGGGCCGTCTCGATCTCCCCCAGCTCGATGCGTACGCCGTGCAGCTTGACCTGCGAGTCGAGCCGGCCCAGGAAGTCGACCGTGCCGTCCGGCCGCCACGCCGCCGCGTCCCCGGTGCGGTAGAGCCTCGACCCGGGCGGGCCGTACGGGTCCGGCACGAACTTCTCGGCGGTCAGTCCGGGCCGTCCCAGGTAGCCCCGGGCCAGCCCCGTCCCGCCGATGCACAGCTCGCCGGGCACGCCGACCGGCACGAGGTCGAGCCGCTCGTCGAGGACGTACAGGCGCAGGTTCGGGTGGGGTGTGCCGAGCGGCACCCGGGACAGCCCGGTCAGTGCGTCGGTGGTGCACCGCCAACTGCTCACGTCGATGGTGGCCTCGGCCGGGCCGTACGTGTTGTGCAGCTCGCAGCCGGGCAGCGCGGCCAGGAAGGACCGGGCCACGTCGAGCGCGATCTCCTCGCCGCCGACCGCCACCGACCGCAGCGACCGGCACCCGGCCAGCCCCTCGGCGAGCAGCGCCGGGAGCATCGACGGCACGAAGTGCACGGTGGTGACGCCCTCGCGGGCCATCAGCTCGCACAGGTACGCGGGGTCGCGGTGCCCGCCGGGGCGGGCCACCACGATCCGGGCGCCCGCCGACAGGGCCGCGTAGACCTCGCCCGGTGAGACGTCGAAACCGATCTCGGTCTTCTGGAGCACGACGGCGTCGGCGTCCAGCCGGTAGACCTTCGCGCCGACGTGGTCGGTGCGGTTGACCAGGGCCCGGTGGGACATCAGCGAGCCCTTGGGGCGGCCGGTGGAGCCGGAGGTGTAGATGACGACGCTGCCGTTGTCCGGGTCGGTGAGCGGTTCCGGGTCCGTCGGCGGCTGGCCGGCCCAGGCGTCCGGGTCGTCCAGCAGCACCACCGTGGCGTCGACCGGCGGCAGTTGCGCCCGCAGCTCGGCGGTGGTGAGCAGCACCGGGGCCGCCGCGTCGGCCAGCATGAACGCCAACCGCTCCGCCGGATACGACGGATCCAACGGCAGATACACCCCACCCGCCTTGTGCACCGCCACCATCGCCACGACCTGCTCCACCGACCGGTGCGCACACACCCCGACCAGGACCTCCGGACCCACCCCCAACTCCCGCAGGTGATGCGCCAACCGGTTCGCCCGACCGTTCAACTGCCCGTACGAGAACGACACGCCCTCGGCCGTGATCGCCACCGCGTCCGGCCGCCGCGCGGCCTGCGCCTCGAACGCCGCCGGCAGGTACCCGCCGACCTCGACGCCACGGCCGGGCGTGAACCGGGCGAGGTCGGCCCGTTCCCCGGCGGGCAGGCGCAGCGCCGTCGCGTCCCCACCCGGGTCGGTCACCATGGCCGTCAGCACCTCGCGGAACATCGCCCCGATCCGCACCAGGGCGGTCGGGTCGGCGGTCCGGCTGTCGCTGACCAGGCGGACGGTGCCGCCGCCGGCCCCGACCGACAGGCCGAACTCGGTGGCTCCGGGGCCGCCGACCTCGACGGCGTCGGAGCCGGACGCCTCGACGGCCCCGCCGCCGTCCTGCCGGGTCTCGACGTAGCCGAAGACGACGTCGATCGGCCGGGAACCGGCGTCGGCCAGCCGCGCCACCGCGGGCAACGGGTAACGCCGGTGCGGCCACAGCTCCACCTCACGGTCGAACACCGACCGCACCAGTTCCCGCCACGTGCCCGCCGACCGGGCGTGCGCGAACGGCAGCACGTTGATGTACATCCCGTGCACCCGCTCCGCGCCCCGCACCTCCGGCCGCGCGTCACACACCAGGCCCGTGTAGAAGGTGGACTCGTTGGTGAGCTGGCTCATCACCTTCAGGTGTGCGGCGTGCAGCACCGCCTTGACCGAGGTGCCGGTGTCGCTGGCGAGGCGGCGGACCGCCGCGTCCAGGTCGTGCACGTCCACCGTGTACCGGCAGACGGCCGCCGTACCGTTGCGGTCGCCGAAGGCGTCCGGAAGGGTCAGCTTCGGCCGGCCGGTCACCACCGCCCGCCAGTGCTCGGCGGTCTCCGGTGAGCGCAGCGCCTCCAGCTCACCGGCGACGTGGTCGGCGTACCGGACGGCGGAGGGCTCGACCTGTGCCGGCGCCTCGCCGCGGCTGCGCCGCCCGTACCCGCCGAGCAGCTCGGCGAGCAGGGCGTTGAGGTCCCAGCCGCCGGTGACCAGGTGGCTCACCGCGAGGGTCAGCCACCAGGCCCCGGTGCCGTCGGCGTGCGCGGCCACCCGCAGCAGCGGGGTGTCCGAGTCCAGGTCGAACGCGGTACGCCGCTCGGCGGCCAGGTACTCGGCGTACCCGGCGGCCGGGTGCACGGCGACCGGCACGGCGGTGCTCGCGCGCACCAGCTGCATCGGCACCGAGTAGCCGGTCAGGTCGAACGAGGTGCGCAGCGTCTCGTGCCGGGCGACCAGCGCGTCGACCGTCGCCTGGAGCGCGTCGGCGTCGAACGGCCGGCCGTCGTCCACCCGGATCGACTGCACGATGTGGTACAGCGACTTGCCCGGATCCTTCTGGATCTCCACGGCCATGCCGACCTGGGCCTGCGTCGCCGGGTACGCGTCGACCAGCCCGGCCGGCAGGGCGGCCCGGTCGGCGGCGTCGATCAGCGCGTACGGCTCGACGGGGCGAAAGGCCCCCTCCTTGGCGGTGTCGGCCTCGGCGAGGGCGGTGACCAGCCGGCGGATCGTGCGGTGCGCGAAGATGTCCCGCACGGTGACGTCGTGGCCGGCCGCCCGCAGCGACCCGACCAGGGTCACCGCCGTCATCGAGTCGCCGCCCAGGTCGAAGAAGCTCTCGGTGACGCTGACCCGGTCGAGGTCCAGCACCCACGACCAGACGCCCGCCATCGCGGACTCGACCGGGCCGTTGGGCCGCTCGTAGCGGCCCCGGGCGTAGGACCGCGCGTCCGGTGCCGGCAGTTGCCGCCGGTCGACCTTGCCGTGCGGGTCGACGGGGATGGCGTCGATGGTGACGTACGCGGCCGGCACCGTCGCCTCGGGCAGCTCGGCCAGCAGCCGTTCCCGCAGCTCGCCGGGGGTGGGTGCGGAACCGCCGTCGGTGACGAGGTAGCCGACCAGGGTGCGCCGGCCGTCCTGCTCGCGGACCGCGGCGACCGCGTCGGTCACCCCGGGGCAGGCCCGCAGGGCCGTCTCGATCTCCCCCAGCTCGATGCGTACGCCGTGCAGCTTGACCTGCGAGTCGATGCGGCCCAGGAAGTCGACCGTCCCGTCGGCCCGCCACGCCGCCGCGTCCCCGGTGCGGTAGAGCCGCGATCCGGGCTCGCCGTACGGGTCCGGCACGAACCGCTGCGCGGTCAGCCCGGGCGCCCCGAGATAGCCCCGGGCCAGCCCCACCCCGCCGATGCACAGCTCGCCGCGCACCCCGACCGGCACCGGTTGCAGGTGCTCGTCGAGCACCCGGACGGTGAGGTTGGTGAACGGGGTGCCGAGCGGCACCCGGGACAGCCCGCGCAGGGCGTCGACGGTGCAGAGCCAACTGGTGACGTCGACGGTGGTCTCGGCCGGGCCGTACGTGTTGTGCAGCTCGCAGCCGGGCAGCGCGGCCAGGAACGCCCGGGCCACGTCGAGCGCGATCTCCTCGCCGCCGACCGCCACCGACCGCAGCGACCGGCAGCCGCCGATCCCCTCGGCCAGCAGTGCCGACAGCATGCTCGGCACCAGTTCCACCGCCGTGACGCCCTCGCGGACGATCAGCTCGCGCAGGTACGCGGGGTCGCGGTGCCCGCCGGGGCGGGCCACCACGATCCGGGCGCCCGCCGACAGGGCCGCGTAGACCTCGGCCGGGGAGACGTCGAAGCCGATCTCGGTCTTCTGGAGCAGCACCGCCTGCTCGTCGAGGCGGTTGATCCGCCGGCCGGCGTACGCGGAACGGTTGACCAGTGCCCGGTGCGGCACGACGACGCCCTTGGGCTGCCCCGTCGAGCCGGAGGTGTAGATGACGTAGCAGCCGCTGTCCGCGTGGGTGGACGGCTCGGGGTCGGCGGCCGGCTGGCCGGCCCAGGCCGCCGGGTCGTCCAGCAGCACGGTGACCGCGTCGGCCGACGGGAGCTGACCGCGCAGCTCGGCGGTGGTGAGCAGCACCGGGGCCGCCGCGTCGGCCAGCATGAACGCCAACCGCTCCGCCGGATACGACGGATCCAACGGCAGATACACCCCACCCGCCTTGTGCACCGCCACCATCGCCACGACCTGCTCCACCGACCGGTGCGCACACACCCCGACCAGGACCTCCGGACCCACCCCCAACTCCCGCAGGCGACGCGCCAACCGGTTCGCCCGACCGTTCAGCTCGCCGTAGCCGATCCGGGTGTCGCCGCAGGTGAGCGCCACCGCGTCCGGCCGCCGCGCCGCCTGCGCCTCGAATGCCGCCGGCACGTACCCGCCGACCTCGGCGGTGCCGCCGACCGACCAGCCGTCGATCTCGGCGCGCTCGGCGGCCGGCAGGCGGACGGCGACCGCGTCGCCGTCGGGGTCGGCCACCATCGCCGTGAGCACCTGGCGGAACATCGCCCCGACCCGGGCCAGCGCGGCGGGGCCGAAGAGGTGGCTGTCGCCGACCAGGTCGAGGAAGCCGCCGGCGGCGGTCACCTGGAGGGCGAACTCGGTGCCGCCCTCGCCGGCGATCGCCTCGAAGTCGACGGACTCGTCGGCGACCGCCCCGGCCCGGCGGAACTCGGTGTAGTCGAAGACGACGTCGATCGGGCGGGAACCGGCGCCGGCCATCCGCTGCACCGCCGGCAACGGGTAACGCCGGTGCGGCCACAGCTCCACCTCACGGTCGAACACCGACCGCATCAACTCCCGCCAGGTGCCCGCGCCACGTGCGTACGCGAACGGCAGCACGTTGATGTACATCCCGTGCACCCGCTCCGCGCCCCGCACCTCCGGCCGCGCGTCACACACCAGGCCGGTGTAGAACCGCCCCTGGTCGGTGAGCTGGCTCATCACCTTCAGGTGTGCGGCGTGCAGCACCGACTTGGGCGACACGTCGAGGGTCGACGCGAGCGCGCGCAGCTTCGGCTCCAGGTCCTGGTAGCTGACCCGGGTCCGCAGGCTCTCCCGCGGGCCGTCGGTCCGGCCCCAGCCGTCCGGCGTGGTGAAGCCGGCGTACCCGTCGACGACGCCCCGCCAGTACTTCTCGTCCTCGCCCGCCTTCAGCGCCGTCAGTTCGGCGGCGACGAAGTCGGCGTAGCGGACGGCGGTCGGCTCCGGCGACTCGGGCACCATGCCGGCGCTGCGCCGCTCATAGCAGCCGATCAACTCGACCAGGAGGGTGTTCAGGTCCCAGCCGCCGGTGACCAGGTGACTCACCGCGACGGTGAGCCACCAGCCGTGGCCGTCGGTGCGGTGCGCGGCGATCCGCAGCAGCGGCGCCGCCTGGTCCAGCTCGAAGGGCCGGGCCCGCTCGGTGTCGACGTACGCCCGCAGCCGGGCCTCGACGTCCTCGCCGGTCAGCTCCGTCACCCGGACGTCGACCGGCACCTCGGCGTGCACGAGCTGCATCGGCACCGAGTAGCTGGCGAAGTCGAACGAGGTGCGCAGCGTCTCGTGCCGGTTGACCACGTCGCGCACGGCGGCCCGCAGCGCGTCGCCGGAGAACGGTCGTCCACTGTGCACCCGGAAGCAGCGGACGATGTGGTACAGCGACTTGTCGGGGTCCTTCTGGATCTCCACGGCCATGCCGACCTGTGCCTGCACGGCCGGGTAGGCGTCCACGAGGCCGGCGGGCAGGGCGGCCCGGTCGGCGGCGGACAGCAGGGAGAAGGGTGCGACGGCCTGGAAGGCCGGTGCCGCCGGCGCGGCGTCCTTGCCGGAGAGGTGCGCGGCCAGGGCGGCGACGGTGCGGTGCAGGAAGACGTCCCGGACGGCCACGCCGAGGCCGGCGGCCCGCAGCGCGCCGACGAGGGCGACCGCGCGCAGCGAGTCACCGCCGAGGTCGAAGAAGCTCTCCTGGGTGCTGACCTGTTCCAGGTTGAGCACCCGGCCCCAGATCCCCGCCAGTTGGGCCTCCAGCTCGGTCGCCGGGGCGACGTACGCCCGCTCGACCGGCACCGCCGCCTCCCAGAGGGCGGCCCGGTCGACCTTGCCGTTGGCGTTGAGCGGGATCGCCTCGACGGCCACGAACTCGGCCGGGATCATGTACTCCGGCAGTTGCTTCGCGCACCGCGCCCGGATCCGGTCCAGCAGGTCGGGGGCCGGCGCGGCCGGCCGGTAGAACGCCACCAGCCGGGCGTCGCCGTCGGCGGCCGAGCCCGAGACGAGGGCGACCGCGTCGCCGATGCCGTCCACGCCCTCCAGCACCGACTCGATCTCGCCGAGCTCGATCCGGTAGCCCCGGATCTTCACCTGGTGGTCGATTCGGCCGACGAACTCCACCGCCCCATCCGGCAGCCGGCGCACCAGGTCCCCGGTCCGATACATCCGCGCCCCGGGAGCACCAAACGGGTCCGGGACGAACCGCTCCGCCGTCAACCCCGGCTGACCCGCATACCCCCGGGCCACACCCACGCCACCGACATACAACTCACCGACGACACCCACCGGGGACAGTTCGCCGTCGCGGTTGAGCACGTACATGGTCATACCCGGCAGGGCACGGCCGATCGGCACCACCGGACCCGCCTGCTCCCCCTCGACCGGGAAAATACACGTACCCACACTCGCCTCGGTCGGCCCGTACTCATTGACCAGACCACCCGACCCCAACAAACCCAACCACCGGTTCGCCAACG
>NZ_JBEZMR010000054.1:0-27381 GCF_040652795.1 Micromonospora sp. NPDC048170 | reverse complement strand
ACCCGCCCGGAACTCCGGATCGAACTGCCGTCTCGTCTCAGCCATGAACCTCTATCCCTCAAGCTCTGGCCTCCACGCTACGAGGGGAAGAGCATTCCGGCATCTCCCCCACTGGCGGAGTGACCGGCATAGGCCCGGGCGATGGCGTAGCCGAAGTTGCGCTCCACCCAAGTCAACGTGGTGTGCCGTAGCCAGTGGGTGCTGATTTGCTGCGCGTGCACCCAGGGCAGGTGTTCACCGATGCGCACCCACAGGTGGTCGTAACGCCGATAGGTGATCGGCTGCCCGTTGCGGTACCGGAACAACGGTCCCGTCTCGGTCGCGTGCCGCTGCTCGGCGTGGCGCTGCAGGTACCGCATGAGTGTCGGCGACACCGGTTGCCACCGCACCGTCTCACCCTTCTCCCGCAGCAGGATCAGACACTGATCCGGGTCGAGGTCGACCGGCCGCAAGGCGAGGGCCCCACCCCGACGCACGCCGTCTCGGTGTGCAACCGCAGAAGCAGACTGTCCAACGCCGGATCATCACCTGTGGACGCCGCTACCTCGTTGATCTCCGCTAACCGGTTGTCCGCCAACGCTCGCCGGGTGCTCGGCAGCCGCCGTGGCTTCGCCACCTTCAACGCCGGGTTCTCTGTCTCAGACAGGAGCCCGTCGGCGACCGCCCGCCGGTATAGACAGCGCAGGGCCGCGATCAGATGCTCCGCCGCACTGCGCCCACCCCGCGCGTTGCGGCGGGCCACCACATGCGTCTTGACGTACTCCGCAAGCCGCTCGATCTCCGATGGTGTCGGCTCATCGATACGCCGCTGGCCCCACTGCTCGACCACGCGCTTCCAGTACGACCCGTACGCCCGCCGGGTGCCAGCACTGACCGCAGCTGCCACCACCGGCACGTACTCCGCGAACGTCGGAGCCGGCGGACGGTCCGACGCCACTGCCACCAGATCCGCTGGCGAGATGCCCATCCGCGACAGCAACAACCGAGCGGCCTCCAGCTCGGCCTTGCCCGCCACGCCGCTCACGACTCACCGCCCGCGAACGCCTCGTCGTGCACTCGGGCGACCACCGCGTCCAGCGAGGCCGGCGGGTGAAGCACGAGACGTCCGGCCTTCGGATCGGCCGCCAGCAGCACCCGATCGCCGGCTGTCAGCCCGCACCACTGGCGGACCACAGCGGGCAACCGCACATGGCCCTCTTTCGTCACCCGGAACACCCCGCGCGGGTCAGGGTCGACGATGATCAGACCGCCGCTTTCCCTGATGCCCAGCCTGAGGCCAGGAGCCCAGCCGAGAGCGATCATCACCGCCCGATCAGCGACGCGGCCATGCACATCAAGAGTCGCCAGCCCATACACCGTGCTGCCGTCGCGAGTAGGAGCCAGTCGCGCCAGCGGCAGAGGCGGTCGCTTCATCGCGGCACCCGAGTCGCCGCGGATCTTGAGCCCGCCTGACGGAACCACCGCCGGGATCACCGAATCGATCGGCCGGTCTGTCATGACCCACCTCGCCGAACGACGAGGCTGCCACCAACGGCGGTAACAGAGAGTGAAATCAGGTGGTCAAGCATGCTTGACCACCTGTACGTCCAACGTCGCACGGTTGCTACGCGGGAGTGTCCGAGGGGGGACTTGAACCCCCACATCTTCCAATTGTGCACCAAACTCGGTGCACATGCTCATAGATTACAGTGCGACCAACTTAAGTTCAAATAGCCAGGCGTGTTGGCTAGGTTACGCAACGGATGAGGCGGATCTCCTGCCGGTGCAGCCCGGCTCCACTCGCACAGCGAGACCTCGCTTGCCTACGGCCTCCCTACGCGCGCCGATTTCGGCCGCAACTCTGATACCGGCAGTTCCGGGACCCGGTCGGAATTTCTGCACCGGACACCTTTAACCCTCAGCGATCCGCAACGGTATAGCCGGTAGGGCGCGAACACCGTCGCCAGCTGAGAGCGATCCAGGTAACCCAGCAACCATCGGGTGGTCCTCCCCGGTGAGAGCACTGAGCGCGCGCGCCACCTCGTATACATCTGCCTTGACATAAGTGCTGGTTGTTCCAGCAGCGGAGCGGCTGTCATGACCAGCGTAAGCTCGCGCGATGCCGTACCCGAAGTTGCGCTCTACCCAGGTTAGGGTCGTGTGGCGCAGCCAGTGAGTGCTGACCTGCTGTGTGGCCACCCACGAGAGATTTTTTCCCAGACGGTTCCAGAGGTAGTCGTAACGACGGCGCGTGACTGGTGCCCCACTTTGATACCTCAGGACTTGCCTGTCGGAACCACTTGTTGCTCTGTCGTCGTAGTGCTCTACCAACGAGCGCGCGAGTGTAGGTGATACTGGCTGCCACCGCACCGTCTCGCCTTTTTCATGTAGCTGAACTAGGCATTGCTCGACATCTACATCGGAGCGCGTCAAGGCGAGGGCCCCGCCTCGCCGGCATGCGGTCTCCTCGTGAAGCCTGAGAAGGAGCGCATCGAGTTGAGGATCGTTCCCGGTGCTGCTTGCGACTTCGTTAATCGATCTCAGTTGGGCCTCGGACAGAGCTCGGCGAGTACTGGCAAGTCGGCGAGGCTTGGGCACGCGGGCGGCGGGATTGGTGGCGGCGGAGATCAGCCCGTCGGTGACGGCGTAGGCGTACAGGCATCGCATAGCGGATATGAAGTGCTCTGCGGCGGTTCGTCCGCCACGGGAATTTCGCCTTATTACTACAGTCTTCTTCATGGTTTCGGCAAATTGCTTGATCTCCATCGGAGACGGCTCATCGATACGGCGTTTCCCCCAGACTTCCCCGACTCTTCTCCAATAGGTTCCATAGACGCGTCGGGTGCCTGCGGCGACGGCGAGGGAGACATGCGGGATGTACTCATCGAATGTCGGAACCTCTTTCTTCGGGGAGGCGCCTTTGAGAAGTTCCTCAGCCGTCAGTCCGAGCCGGTCCAATAGCAGCCGCACCGCTTCCACTTCGCTATTTCCTAGACGCTCGGATGCGCTGCCGGTCATCGCTTGATGTCCTCTCGGGAGCTTATGCTGACTCCGAGTGCCCGATCGAGCCATTCCATAGTTCCCACCACGAGAATTCCGGTACGCTTGTCCGCCGCGAGGATTAGACGGTCCTTGTCGGCGATTCCTACCGAACGTCGGATGCTCGGCGAGAGGCGCAAGTGCCCCTGCCTAGTGATTCGCTCACCGCTCGATTCTCCGATGGCAACTTCGACTGTTCCCGAGCCAACGGCAAAGTCGACCACTTGCGCTGCAGTCCACCCCATAAAGCGAAGCGCCGAGCGGCTAGCCAGACGTCCATGGCTATCGATTACGGTGATGGAGTAGTAGGTTTTCGGGCTTTGACGACGTGCGACGAGATCAGCAAGAGGGAGACCCGAATTGTTAGACGGGATGAAATCAACCCCATCCCCCTCAGCACGAGGGCCACTTCGCCGGAGTGGAAAGGATCCAGATGATTCGCCCCTCGGCGCAAACGCCATGGTCGCCCCTCCTATGTGTAGTCGTCGTGGCTAGTTGGCAGCTCTTGAGCCGATGCCCGAATTCGCCCCCGTGATCACGGCGATCTTCCCTGCATGTCGCCCGGCTCTTGCCGAGCTTCGCTGTCTGCCCGGAGGGCAGCGCCGGACCGAGGTCCGGACACTGCCCTCCGTTAACCGGCCATCTGAGGTGGGGCAGCCGGCGCGGTCTTTTCCTGCATCACCATTCACCGACCCCGTTCGCGGCGTTGTAGGTGCCGAGGTTGGTCTGCATGAACAGGTAGAACCGGGTGCCGTCCTTGACGTTGGTGGCGAGGTTGCGCCACTGCCCGGCCGGGACGTAGGTCCAACCGTTGGAGCAGGTAGCCCGGCCGACCCACACCACGCAGGCCCAGAAGGGTCCGCCCCAGGCGCCACCGTTCCCAGTGTTTCTGACCTGGATGTCGCGGCACTGGCTCGTGGTGCGGTAGCTGCCCGAGCGTGGGAAGTAGGCGTCCTCCAAGCCGTCAAACATGCCGAACGAGTCGTGCATGCCGAACGTCGCGCTGTACGGGGCGCTGCGGCAGCCGGAGGCGGCCTGGGCCGAGGCGGTCGTCACGACGAGAGCCGCAGCGGTCAGAAGCAGGGTGACCGCGGTGGCCAGGAGCCGCGGTGTCTTCGTGGCGAGTTGCGGCCTGTCGGCGTCGGGCCGGGTGGGGTTGAGCGACGACATTCTTCCTCCTGGTTGTCGTACGGGCAGTTGGCAGCGGCCGGGAGGGGCGGCGCGCTGGTGGTCGGGATGACGTGGGGTGTCGTCATCGACCGGGGGCATGGGGGCCGGAGCTGCTGCGGCATCGGGAGCCGCGCGAAAGGCCGGCGACGGAGGCGCGGTGCTCATATCTCCGCCCCGGCCTCCGGTCGGCCGGTGGGGCAGTGGTGGAAGACCGGCTCCTGGCGGGCGTCGCCTAGGTATGGGGTGCCTTCGGTGTAGCCGGTGCCGCTTCGTTCGGGTCCGAGGATGCGCACGGCGAGCCGGTAGTGGGTCTGCCGCCACTGGTTGATCGCTGCGGCGAACTCGCGCATCGCGGCCCCGAGGGACGGGTCGGGTGTCGACTGTTGGGCGGCGTTGAGGGCATCGTCGAGGCTGACCTGGCCGTGCATGATCGCCGTGCGGACGTCGGGCACTGACAGGTAGGCAGGAGAGTCGAGGCGTGCGTTGCGGGGTGTACGGCACAGGGACTCGACGATCTTGTAGTGGCGGGACTGGATGGCGCTGGCGCCCTCGGTGAACGTGCGGAAGGCGTGGAACGCGGCGGGCTGGATGGTGGCCATCAGAGGCCAGAGCAATGCGCTCTCGCGTAGCAGCGATGCCGCTGCGGACAACCTGCTCGCGGCTCGCGGTACCCGTCCGGCCTCCACGGCAGTGATGACGTCGGCGAGGTCGGTGGCCAGGAGCGCGAAGGTTGTCTCGAACGCTTGAAGGACGCGGATGAACAGCCACTCGTCGTGGGCGATGTGGACCGGCAGCATGCTGACTTGCAGGGCGCGTCGGTCTTCGGCGGTGAGGACCATGCTGACGGCGGCAACGACGCGCCGGGCCAGGGTGACCTGTGAGCTGTCCGTGGTGTGCTCGACGAGGCTGAGGCGGCGCAGTGCCGGCATCGCCGCGCGTACCGCGTGTCGCAGCCGCTTGGCCACCAGGGCGGGTGCCGGGCGCATCTGAGGGAGCGGCGTGTGCTCGTTGTAGGCGGCTCGTAGTTCGAAGGCGATGAGGTCGGTCAGCAGGTTTACGTGCAGGCGGTCGCGCCGGGCGAGCTGCTGTGCTGCCGTGCGCGGCACCTGGTCGGGACCGGGTAGCCGCAGGAGGGCCAGGCCGAGGTAGGAGCGGTAGTCGTAGGTCCCGTCGACCTTGTCGAGCGCGCAGGCGAGGAATGCGGACAGGTACGTGGTGTTGGTGCCGATGAGCTGTGGGAGTCCGTCTCTCGCGGCGGCTAAGGCGCGTGTCCACTCGTCGGGTACGAAGTGTTTGCCGTGGTGCTGGTAGGCGGTGACGACCGCGTCGTACGGGAAGCGGTCGGCCGAGGGGCGGCGTTGTGCGAGCCACCGACGTACGGGTTCGGCGGTGGTCATCGTGATGCTCCGATCGGCGCGCGGGTGCGGGATTTGACTCGGTAGACGGCGATGGCGTCGCAGAGCGCGTCGATGTCGTTGTCGCTGGTGTAGGCGTGTGTGGCGACGCGGATGACGTTGCGGCGGGGAGCGACGGCGATGCCTTGGTTGTCGAGCCATGCGGCCATCGCCCAGGCGTGGGGCTCGATGAGCGCGAGGTGCGCGCCTCGCTCGTCCGCTGTCTGCGCCCGTTGCACGATTTCGCCTTGGGCGCTCAGGCGGTCTGTGGCGGAGGCGAGGAGCCGTTGCGTGTGCGTGCGGACTGCCGCCAGGTTCAGGGTCTCGATGAGCGACAGCCCTGCGGCTGCTGTGTAGGCCGCGGCTACTGACGGTGTGCCGGTCTCGAACCGGCGGGCGTGTGTGGGGAAGTCGAGCCGGGTCGGGTCGAGTGCGTGCGGGTCACACCGCCCGAACCAGCCGGTCAGGGCTGGCGTGGATTCTTTCGGGTGGCGGGCGTAGAGGAAGGCGAGGCCGGGCAGGCCCAGCAGGTATTTTCCGGTGCCGGCCAGCAGGTAGTCGCAGCGCAGGGCGTCGACGTGCAGTAACATCACGCCGGCGGCTTGGTAGGCGTCGACGATGATGGCGGCGCCGGCGGCGTGGGCGGCGTCGGCGATGCGTCGGATGTTCAGTCGGGTCGCGTCTCGGTGGGTGACGGCGGGTACGGACACGAGCGCGGTGTCGGTGGTGATGGCGCCCAGGTAGTCGGCGGAGTTGACCCGGCCGGTGGGGGTGCCGCACCAGCGCACCCGGGCGCCTCGCTGTTCCTGTGACAACCAGACGTGGGCGACGCCGGGGAACTCGGCGGTGGTGGTGAGTAGGTCGCGTCGTCGGCGCCATCGCAGGCCGGACACCGCCTGGTGAGCGGCGATGCTGACGTTGGGCAGGATCGCCACCTGATCGACCTCGGCGCCGATGAGTCGGGCGAAGCGACGTCGGGCGTCGGATACCTGCTCTTCGGCGGCGCCCCAGAAGCCGGGGCGGGCCAGGTCGTCCAACATCGTGGTTAGCGCCTGGTCCATGTCGCTGCTGCGGGGGGCGATGCTGCAGGTGGCCAGGTGCGTCGTCTGTTCCAGGCTCGGAAACCGGCCGCGGATCGCTGCTGGCAGGGGTGCGGTGGCGGCGTTCACTGCGGGCCCTGCCGGCTGTGGCGGCCCCGCAGGCTGGACTCGGTCAGCTCGGTGCGTGCCTCCCACAGCGTGGGGAAGCGACGGTGGGAGATGAGGCGGGCCAGGCTGTCGACCGGGGTGTTGCGGGTGCCGAGTACACCGTGGCCAATGATGCGGGTGGCTACGGTGTAGTGCTCGGTGCGCCACAACGCAATCTGCTCGTCGAGGGACACCAGCGTCTCGGCGAGCCGGTACAGCGGATCGCAGGGCTCGCCGCGATGAAGGTCAACCGGCGTGAGGTCGAGTGAGGCGAGCATCCGGCTAAAGGCGATGTCGAGTTCGGTGGTGGCGTCGCGCAGATGCTTCCAACCGGGTGACTCGAAGCCGGAGCCGTTGCCCAAGGCGCTGCGGAAAGCGGCGAACCGCGCCGGGTGCAGGTGCCGAAGGATGTGAAGCTGCTCGGTGACCAGCCGCAGGCTCAACGCCGCTCGCTGAACGAGGATGTCGGCCGCGCCAGGCTGGTCAACGGCGATGTGCTGGAGCGCCCGCGCCAGGTCATCGTGGATCAGTTTGAACCACAGCTCGGATGCCTGGTGGACCACCTGGAACAGCAGCTCGTCGGGGTGGGCCCGCTCGGTGGGACCGCGTTGCAGTGACAGCAGTTCGTCGGTGCGCATGTAGCGGGCGTAGTCGGTGCGGCCCGGACCGGGCAGCACGGCGGGCAGAGATGTCGTGGACACGATGTGGTCCTCCGCGTTGATTGATTCGGCGCTGCCGGGGTGTGGCGGTGCCTGGGAGGTGTGCGCTGATCGGTGCGAGGGTCAGGCGTGCCGCCCGGCCAGAGCGACGGCTGCCTCGTGTGGCATCGGCTCGGTATGAAACGGCCTTGCCATGCAGGACCGCGGGCCTGCACGGCGAGGCAGATGTTGGTGTCGTAGGTGGCCCTCATGTCGTTCCGATGGGCGCCGGCGCCGAGGGTCGCGTTGTTCGTGACGGGTGGTTCTTTCGTGAGCGGGACGCTGGCGCCTGGTGGTCGCGCTCTTGCGGGGTCCCTCACTTCGCCGGCGGGCCGGAAGTCCAGTACCGCGTACCATCCGTCGACGCATCGGTAGGCAGCTTGCGGCTGGCCGCCGCCCGGCGGTGCCCGGCGAGGAGGCGGCAGACGTGCGTGCGGGTGCGGAGCGGGGCTTGTCGTCGGCCCGTGCGCAGCCGATCAGGGCCAACACGGCGAGACCGAAAAGCACGAAAAGCTTGCCTGTAGCCCGGTGACGATGCGGGGCCGCGCGGTGTCGCCCGGTGGTACCGACCGACACCAGTGCGGCGGTTGCCCGATGTCGGCTGCGGCACCCCACATCCGCGGCGGGTTGAGTTACTCGAATCCTCATTCGTCGGCGATACCAATCTGGGGGCACAGAGCATCAACCCGACGCAGCAATACGACGAGCCACAGACCCAAGTCCCTCCCCCGTTTGTCGAGGACCGGGTCCAACCGGCAACGAATCCACCACAACACCCACGCCTGTGTCCACGAATGCAACTAAAGCTAGCCAGATATCAGGCGATGCCAACAACGTTCCACAGGCACGTTGAGCTGCTGGAACAGCCGCCGATATCGCAGTTGCCGACGAAGAGCGAACTAGTGCTTAAGCCTCGGAGGCGCTAGCGTCCAACCGGCATTAGCGGTCGCGGCAGCAGCGCAACTTGCCCACCGCATGAGCATTTCCGGGGTCTGCTGCACCGGCAGGTGACAGGTGTAGTCACGCGGCCTGACTGGCCGGTGGGTGCATGATGGTCTCGAATTCGATGGGGGTCAACCGGGACAGTGATCGCTGGCGTCTGCGGCGGTGGTAGGTCCGTTCGATCCAGGTCACGATCGCGATCCGGAGTTGCTCACGGCTGGTCCAGGATCGCCGGTTGAGGACGTTGTTCTGCAGCAGGCCGAAGAAGGATTCCATGGCCGCGTTGTCGCCGGCGGCGCCGACGCGGCCCATCGATCCGGCCATCTGGTGGCGGTTCAGGGCTCGGACGAATTTCCTGGACCGGAATTGGGATCCGCGGTCGGTGTGCAGCACGCAGCCGGCCACGTCACCACGTCGGGCTACGGCGTTGTGCAGGGCGTTGACGGCCAGCCTCGACTTCATCCGTGAGTCGATGGAGTAGCCGACGATCCGGTTGGACCACACGTCCTTGATCGCACACAGGTAGAGCTTGCCTTCGGCGGTGCGGTGTTCGGTGATGTCGGCCAGCCACAACCGGTTCGGGCCGTTCGCGGTGAAGTTGCGGCGCACCAAGTCGTCGTGCACCGGTGGACCGACCTTGCCGCCCTTGCCCCGACGCTTGCGCTTGCTGAACGCGCTGAACCAGCCCATGCCGGAGCAGATCTTCCAGGCGGTGCGTTCGACCATTGGCTGGCCGGCAGCGCGGGCCTCATCGGCCAGGAACCGATAGCCGAACTCCGGGTCGTCGCGGTGGGCGTCGAACAACGCGTCCGCCCGGTACGCCGCAGCCAACTCCGCGTCGGTGACCCGGTGGGCACGCCACCGGTAGTAGGGCTGACGAGCGATCTTCAGTACCCGGCACGTCACCGCCACGGGAATCCCGTCGGCGGCCAGCTCGCTCACGAGCGGGTAGAGCCTTTTCCCGGCAGATGCGCCTGCGACAAGTACGCAGCCGCCCGGCGCAGGACCTCGTTCTCCTGCTCCAACAACCTGATCCGCTTGCGGGCCTCCCGCAGCTCGGCCGACTCGGTGCCGGCCGTCCCGGGCGAGACGCCGGCGTCGACGTCGGCTTGGCGCAGCCACTTGAACAACGTCATCGGGTGCACCCCGAAGTCCTTCGCGATCTGCTCGACCGTCACGCCTGGCTCGCGGTCACGAGCCACCCGCACGACGTCATCGCGGAACTCTCGGGGGTAGGGCTTGGGCACAGCGACATCCTTCCAGCTCGCCCACAGGGCAAGCCATCTCAGATGTCACCTATCGGTGCAGCAGACCCCCGAGATGGAGAGGCACGAGTTCGTGAATTCCTATGCACTCTGGGAGCGAGGACACCTGACTGCCGCAGCGGTCATTGCTTCTACTCTGACGGCCGTGGCGTTTTTGGCGTCACCTGCCTGGGCCGAGGCAACCCCACCGGCTGCCGCAGCCACGACCGTCGGCACCGATGAACCCACGCTGCGGCGATCCCCGGAGGAGATTAAGCCCTCTGCGGCGGCCGATCCGGCAGTCACCGAAGCTCCCGACCCGACGAACCCGCCGCCCGAGCCGGATCCCACCCCTCCCCCGCCCGATCCCACCCCTCCGCCAGGCCCCGATCCGAGCACCCCACCGCCCGACTCCCCTCCCCCGCCGGAGCCCACCCCGACAAGCCCTCGGCCGTCACACAAACCGCCCCGAGGCGGGAACACCGGACCTCAGCCAGGCACAGGCACCGCGCACAGCGGCGGCGGACAACGGGCTCCCCGCGCAGACTCCGGCCCTTCACTGCCAGTCACGGGCGACAGCATCGCTCCGCTCGTCGGCACCGGAGGCGTGGCCCTGGTCGCCGGTGTGGCATTGCTGTTGGCCGGTCGCCGTAAAACCCGTTGAGCCGCCGGCGCATCATCTTCGACAGCAAGGAGTAGCTAGTGACGACGCCGCACCCGGACCGGGCAGTCTGGCCATCCTCGACCGAGGACGTCCCGGCAACCGCGCCCGGCCGGGTGCCAGCGCTCTCACCCGTACGCCCCACCGCGTCTCCGCCGCCCGACAACGGCACGGACGTAACAGCAGGGCCGCCGCGCCCCGACTGCCAACGCTCAGCTACCTCTGCCCCTGGGCATGGCCGGCGCCGGCGGCCGGCGCGAGGAACTGCGGCACTCGCTCTGGCGGCTCTGCTCGCTGGCGCCACCATCGGATTCGGACTCCAGTCATGGGTACTGCCTCAGGCCCGCCACACATCGGCGGCAACCGCACCCACCCCACCCGCCGGGGCGTTACTCTCCCAACGTCAGGCAGCCGTCAACCGCGCCCGCCTACCGACGCCCGAACTCGCGGACTTCGCCAGCCCGTGGCTCGGCATCGGAGACTGCTCAACCGACGCCATCAGCGAGGCCCAACGCGGTAACGGCGAAACAACCCGTACACGCTGCACAGCCGGCATCGTCACCAGCTACTGGATCACCTATCGCAACCTCACCGACCGGGATGCCGCCCACGCTCGATACCGCACCCAAGCGATGAGCGATCCCGGCCTGGCGGCAGGTGCGACGGCCCCGACGCAGCAGATCGCCACCGGCCGAAGGGTCCAGTACATCGAGTACGCCTATCGAATTCCCTCAGGCGATCGAGCAGGACATATCGTGGCCGCGATCTGGTGGAGCGACCCCACGAAACCCCTCGCAGGTGTCTTTACCTGCTACTGGAATGATCTGGCATCCTCGTGGACACCGCTACGAGACCTGTGGACACAGCCCACCACGGCGACACCCCGTCAGCGATAGCCGGTCGCGATCGCCCTCCGGCAGGCTCAGATTACCAAGCTGCTACGCCGGAGCAGCAGTTCGACGGCTACACCGAAGTTTGGGACTGCGGCGCATTATCGGTCGATTCTTTGTCCACGGCGTTCTCCATAGCTGGCTTCGGCCATGAGGACCACCATGACACACCCAGTCTCTGCGGGACGGTCGCGGTCTTGAGCTCATGCGAACGCCGGCTGAGTCCAACTCGCAGGAGCCACGCCCATCGAACCCTGGTCGACCGTCGCAGGCGGCCACGGGACGGTGCTGCCGTCAGGCCAGCCGCGTAAGCCACTGTCGCCACCACCCGGACGTGACATTCGTCCACGAAGTTACGGCGGCGTGGCTTTGCATCACGGCATTTCCCATGTGGCAAGACGAGAAGTTCCATGATCAGCATGTCCGGCCGGCGCGCTCTTCGAAGCGGTGTCGTCTTCCTCGTGCTCGCCCCTGTCGGATTGCTATCGCCAGTGTCCGCGCCGCGGCGCCGGCCGCGCCTTCGTCGCCGGGCATCGGCTCGCCTTTGGCTGGCGGGTGGCGGGCGCGGCCGGTATCCAGCCGCCGCGGGACGACTGCCAGCCCAGATGGTTATTCAATATCCTGGAACCAGTTATTGCGTGCAGCCAGTGAGGAAATCGGCTCGACGGTCGCCATTCTTTCCGCAAAATGCTCAACTGCGCGCTGCACAACGTCCGCAGGCCAATCGGAGGGAGAGCGCAGAATCTCCGTTGCTTTGGTGGTTGCGATAGCGCCGAGCTTGACATCGCTGGCCCACGCACCTGTGGGGATTATGGTTCTTGTGCCGCGAAGAGTATCGATCTTCACGGTCTTTTCTGCGCCTACTATCCGGAGCAACGGCCGCATGTCGCCTGCACCGGCTTCCAGTAACTCGCCGTACTTTGCGACGAGCTTTTTGTCTATTTGCTCGATGCTGCTGTCAGTTACCACAGGCCGGAGCAGCCAAAGTGAACGCGGAGAGTAGTTGACGAGATTTCTTCTCAGCTGGTCCTGAATGACCAGTGCTGATCCGCCGAGCCGTCTTCCGGATGTCCTTAGCGCTTTCCCGAGCAATCTCAGATACTTCGGCTTAAGTTGATCGACCGCAGTATTGAGCTCGCCAGCCAGTTCGATTAGCACGTTGGAGCGCGCGACCGTCAGTAGGGAGAATATGCTGTAACTATGATCGACACTCACCTTTGCTGCACGCAGACGCTGCCTCCACCAAACGACGTCGTTTTTTCGCGCGCGAGCTTGGTCTTCAGTCGCGACGATACAGGCCAGAAGGCGTTCGGTGCGTTCGTCCGTTGCGATAGCGGATAAGTCAACACCTGGCGGAACGGCCCCTACTGCTTGCCGAAGAACCCAACCATCACCCCAGAAATCGGCAATCTTGGCCAGACGATGATACCAACCACGATAGTTTTCCAGGGAGCCTGGGCTTTGGCGTAACTCAGCAATGAGCGCAAGGGAATCTGCGCCAGTAGAGCTCCTGCTGCGTCGGCGAACTCTGGTCCGCAGGCCGTTGGAGCCAGATGTCTGCTGCGCCGACTCGTAAGGTCGCTGATCGCTGCAGACAATCGCACATTCGAGTAGCCGGCCTAGGGAGGTCGTTGGCTCGGGCGGCCTTACTAGCTCCGCCGCACCATCATTGATGTCGGCTATGCAGACCCTGAGGACGCTCTCGTCCAGCCCGTCATAACCGCCCTTCACCAGCAGCTCACTGATCCAGTCTGTCGGAAGATCCAAGTTTGGCAGCACTTCGACGAGGTTGGACGTCTGTCGGGCGTTCAATCCGCCGAGCACGGTTAGCGTCGCTGCGGTCTCAAGCCACGACTGCGATGGCTTGAACAAGTTCCACCACCACGCGGCAATGCCATCATCCGGTTGCGCGTGGCGATGAAGACTGTCCGCGAGAACCATACGCAGAGGTGCCGGGTCGTCCTCGCACAGTCTCTTCTGAAGGTGTCGGACCGCTTGCTTACGTCCGGCCCCACCGGTTAGCGCGAGCGGGGTACCGGAGGCTTCGAGAAGGCCGTCCTCGGCCAGGACCACGCCTGGGCCGTCGAGGACAAAGTCTACGATCTCCTGGATTGGCTCATCTGGCTGACCCTGAAAGGTCCGGTCATCAAGTAGAAGCGTTGCCGTGGAGCGGAGCAGCGGATGTACTCGCAGTAATGGCTTCGCGCTCAATCCCCGCAGGTTATGCCGGATGCCGCGGACCTCCACACCTGAGAACATACCGACGAAGAAACGGCAGACGTTCGACCAGTACGGCCGCTCAAGGAGCGCATCGAGGCAGTCGTCACGCGAATTTCCTCGGCCTCTGGGTGGGGCGTTGTCAAAGATGTACAGAGCCGCGAAATATTCGCGTAGGGACTGAACCTCGAATTCGAATTGATTTGTTTCTCGCTCGACGAGACATAGCACACGCGACGAGATAGCAGAGAAAAGAGACTTTGCGAGTTCTTGTCCGTCTTCGCGACCCGCTAGATGGCCGTGAACCAGCTCTTGTATCTGCCGCCGCCCGATCGAGCCCGCCCCAATTCCCTCCTCAGCGCGCGATTGGAGATACCAGCCGAGAAAGGCGTGGATATCTTCGATCACTTTGCGCTGTTCCGACAGTAGCGGTTCTTTCTCTTCGGTCTGCTCGCGGTCGAGGAAAGTCTTGAGGTATTCGCGGTACAACTCGGTACGCTGCTGCGGCAGCAGCTGACGCCGGTGCAGCAGATGGAGCAGGATGGCCATCTGCATGGGATAAGAGGCGAGTTCCCGAATGTGCGGCACATTCTGGTTGTCGAGGAACACTCGTTGAAGCTTCTTGGCCGACTCATCCGTCAAGCGCGCAACCGCGCTCCATTTCTGCAAATACTGTAACCGGAGGCCGTAGGTGAGGCGCTGGAGGTTGAAGATAGGGAAACTTTGCGATGACCATAGGCTGGCTGTCGTCGCTCCCGGACGAGTTGCAGCTACGATGACAAGGTCATACGCGAAGGTGCTCAGCCGGTCATGGGTGCTGACGATAGCGTCACTTACCAGGGCCCGGTCTTTGAGGTTGGCGACTTCATCGAGGCCGTCGAAAGCCAGAAGCACAGGTTGTGTGGCCACGAGCACGCTGAAGTCCTCAAGGCTGAAGCCTTGGCCACCGCTATGCAGTTTGATGTGATGAGCAATGTATTCTTCGAGGCTGGACAGTTCGCGCTGCGCGGGACTTTGCCGTCGCGCTTTCGCTTTCTCCACCTTGCGTGGGTTTTGCTTCGATGAGGCCCAATCGGCATAGCGTCTAAGATCAATGCGAATCGGTGTCCTGATATGGTCGGTGACTGGCTTTAGCCGCTGGTCACCGCCAGTATAGGCGTGACGGCCGAGTAGCCGTGCCCGGTGGAACTGGCAAATGTACTGCAGGAGAGTAGATTTGCCCGCTCCAGGACCGCCAACCAGGAGTGCGTTGCCCGACCACTCCGGATGGAGAAGTGCTTGGGCTGCACCTGTAACGATGTAGCCCTCGATGGGCGTGATGTCTCCGGGATAGTTGGCTGCGATGCGTGCCATCAGTTCAGCCGGCGCAGCGTCGAGGCGACATCCGAAGGGAACGTCGACAAACATCGCGTCGACGCTTGGGCCGCGCAGCTCAGCTTGTTCGAAGAGAACCTTATCGTCGGCAGCGTACTGGTCGCCGACGTATGCTCGAACAGCTCGCTCGATGTGCTCAGAACGCTGCTCCTGGCGCTCGTGCGCCCGGCGCATTTTCACGAGAGTTTCGACGTTATATCCACGGCCGCCGTCGGCGTCGACCATCGTGTGGTGGACAGGGCACAGCAAGATCAGGTTTTCATACTCGTCGACGTCCACGAAGTCAGGCTCGTGTCGAGGGCCGTCGGAACGTGACGACCGGATGTGTGCCTCCTCCCCGACGACGGTGGCAAAGGTCTCTCCGGTGTGGGCGTCGGTCTGGTCGGTCGTCAGTTCCTGCCGACACTGCGGAAAGGCGCATCGATTGTGGGCACGTCCCCACAAGAGCTTTCGTGTCCTGACCGAAATCCCCACGCGCGATCCTTCACGGTCCGTGATCACCTGTTGGCTGCTCGGCATTCTGCCAGACCAGGGTTAGCTCCTCGTCGGCTGCTGCGCACTCTTCTCGGGTTGACCGCGCGAGTTGCGGCATGAGCAGGTGCTTCGCCAGGCCGAACTGTCGGGCGCGGACTGGGATGCTTTTGGGCACGGGTCAGCTCCCGCGTATCGGGGCCCTCAGCGCAGGGCGACTGCGGTGGCGCCGGAGGTTGCGAGATCGTGGATCGCTCGATAGGCGTGTTCGGCGTTCACCAGGGTCGGGAAGCCGGTGCCAGGAGTCGGCAACGTCACGTGGTGGCAATTGGCGCACCAGGTGCCCGCGCGCCAGACGCTCATCGCTCGCGCCGTCATCACGGTTGACTGCCGTGTACGTCGCCAGCGTGCAGCCGCCACGGCTGCCGCTAGGGCGGCGGCCGTGGTGAGGACCGCTGCCATGAACAGCGCTGCCGAGGCGTCCTGAGGGGAAGTCGTCGACGAGGCCAGCAGCACGTAGAGGATGAAGAGGGCCAGCGCGGCACATCCCGCTGACACTGCGGCTGGGCGTGGCGCGGAGGGCTGCGCGGCGGGGGGACGCAGTTGTGCCGCCAGCAGGCTCGATGACCTGGTGCGGCTGCGACTGCGGACGGCGACAGCGCCCCCGACGATGGTGGTGGTGGATGTGCGCGCCATGCGTGTGCCCGCTGCGTGCACTGCGGGCAGGGTGCGGGCTGTGCCAGTAGTTCCACAGTGGTAACAGGTTGACCCGTTCGCCATGCCTTGGAGTATGGCAAGCACCTCCGGCACCGGCCAGGACTTTCGCGCGGGTGCGGGCTTGGTCTCAGTTGGTGGCTACCACGCCCCGCATCGGTGAGCCGCCGGGGGCCGTGGCGTAGGGGTCTGGCTCGCTCAGCTCGGGGCGCCAGTTGTTGAGGGGTACGAGGCCGGGTGCCAGGGTGCGGTAGTCGCCGAGTAGTGCGGCGATCTGCTCGTCGGTGCGAAGGGTGATCTCGGTAGCGGCGCGGGCGCGAAAGACGGCCTTGCCCTCGGACACGGTCGTGTTGTCATAGCGATCGGCCACGGCGGCGCTGATGTGGGACATGACCATCGCGCTACCGGGGGCAAGCCGCTCGCGGATCGGGGTGACGACGGCGTCGATAGAATCGTCGGGGACCTGCTGCAGCACGGAGCAGTACAGTACGGCCGTCGGCTGGTCGAGGTCGACGATGCTAGCAAGGTCGCCGTCGGCGAGCGCGTCGAGGATCAGATCGGGGCGGGTGAAGTCGCCCTCGATGGCCCGGCAGGTGGGGTTGTCCCTGAGGATCTGGTTGGAGACGACGACCGCGACGGGATCAATATCCAGGTACAGCACGCGGATGCTGGGATCGTTTGCCTGGGCGATCTCGTGCACGTTGCCCTGGGTGGGGATACCGGAACCCAGATCGAGGAACTGCTTGATGCCGTCCTCTGCGAGGGTGCGGACCGCCCGCTGCATGAAGAGCCGGTTGGAGCGTGCGATGTCCGCCGAGTCGGGTATGGCTTGCAGGAGCCGCCGCGCGGCTTCGCGGTCGGCTTCGAAGTTCTGCTTGCCACCGAGAAGGTAGTCGTATATTCGAGCGACGGTGGCACGGCCTTGGTCGTGGCTCGATGTACTCGTCGGCGGGCTGCTCATCACTGTCTCCCGTCGCAGGTCCAGTCACTTGTGGATCTCGCAGCCTACGGGATAGCTGCTACTTCGATGGCCCCACTGTGGTGTCTATGTCAGGTTGCTGGTCGCTCACTGCTCCTCCGTCTTGTGGCATGTGCGGTGGCACGTCGGTGTCGGTTTGATGAGAAGGGGGAGCCTTGCCGACTCCGCTTGTTCCAGCGGGGTGCGATGATCGGGTACCCGCAGGTGACCCTTTGGGCGCTACACTCTGACCTTTCGATCATCACTGATCGTAGTTTCGGGAGGTCGGGGTGGTGTGGGCTCGCGCGCGTCTGCGGCGGCGTCTGCGTAGGGCGAGGGTGCCGCCGCCACCCGAGCCCTACACAGTCGAGGGGTGGTGCCAGGCGATTGGCGATTCCCGGGGGCGGCCGTTGGTCATCCGGGACGAATCGTTCGGCGCGGACTACCCGTCCGGGGTCCTTGTCCCGCTGGACCGCGCCGACTACATCCTTGTTGACGCGAGCTTGCCGACGCTTGCGCGGACGCAGAGCGTGCTGCACGAGGTCGCGCATCTCGTCCTTGGCCACAGCGGCAACGCGATGCACTCCGACGTTGATCCCGCCCTGGAGGCCGAAGCGGAACTGGCCGCCGACCTGCTGTACCAGCAGATGATCCGTGCCGCCGCCAGGTCCAACAACGGGCCCGGCGGGAAGCCAGCAGGACTGCGGTCTTGGCGGCCGGCGACGTGGTGGGCGGACCGTCGTACGGACTGGCACGTCAACCAGTTGTGGATCAAGCTGCGGGCCGGCATGCCCGACGCGACGATCGTCAGCACGACCACCGGTGAACCCCTGCCGGTGGAGGTCGGCGGTAGCCGGCATCGCCACCGCCGCGTCATCGAGGTTCACGACGCGCTGCGGCTACTGCGCCCTTGGTGCAGCAGGCAAGTACACGCCAGCGCGCAGCGGCGGGCACATCGGTATCGCTTGGACTCCGCGACCGCCGCTGCGGTCGCGGACGCCGCCACCCTCGCCGTCGCGCTGCGCCGGCGTCAAGCCGCGCTGCCCGTTGTCGACGACCCGCTCAACACGACACCGCCTGTCGACGTGTCCGATGTGCGCGGTGAAGCCCGGCGCTTGGCCCGCACCTCCTTGGCGTGGCATGACTCCCCGGTGGTGGCAGCCGAGGTCGCTCGGTGGGCACCACTGGTTGCGACCATCCACACGAGCGACGAGATACGCCACCACTCGGCTCTCGCGCAGGTGCTGTCGGTGGCGCCGCTGTCCGAGGGCGTCGCCCGGCGCAGCCGGTCATCCCGAGCGGTGCAGCCGCAGCACTCTCGCCCGTCCGGGTAGGGCCCGTGGCTGCCACAGCCGTGCGTGGTTCCTCAACTGGCTGGGGAACATCGCGCCGCCGAACAGTGAGCCGCTGCCCAGCACACAGCCAAGGGCGGCCAGCTCTTCCCGCTCGTCTTCGGCTGCGATGCCGGGAGCAATGACCGCGAAGCCCAAATCGATGGAGAGGTCGACCGCCGCGCGGATGACGGAGCGGGCGGGCCGCCAGCCGGCGTCCAGCGCGTAGGCCGGGTGCAGACGCAGAAAGCTCCAGTCAGCGGCGTTCAGTGCCTCGAAGTTGTCCTGGTCGCTGCCAAAGTTCGCCAGCAACAGTCGTACTCCGTAGTGCCGCAGCTGCTCGACGGTGTTCCGATCGTGCAGTGCGGTCGGTTCGGCGACTTCCAGCACCAGCGATGACGCTGCCACGCCGTAGCCGCTGAGCATCTCGCGCAGAGAGTCAGCGAACTGGGGTGTCAGCGCACGTGCCGGCACTGGCACGATCATCGCTGTCCGAGGCAGCGCCTCGTGCCAGGTGGTCGCCGCTGACACCGACCGTGAGATCACCTTACGGGCGAGGTCCTGCAAGGCTTCCTCATCGTCGATGAGTTGGTAGATGTCCTCGTCGGCGGCGAACACGTCGTGTCGGGAGTAGAGGAATCGCGGCGTCGATTGCACCATGACGATGCGGCCGGTGGTGAGGTCCACGATCGGCTCGCACGAGATCGACATGCGCGCGTCCAGGAGCTCTCGGGCCAACGAGGTGCTGGGCACGGGGGCCGCCTGGTAGGCGACCAGGCGGTCCTGTCCCGCGCGGACCGCCCGCCACATCACTCGCTCCGCGGCATCCAGGAGGTCGTGTGCCTGCGCGGCCGGTCCCGACGTCATTCCGGCGCTCGCCCGCACGCTCAACGGGCCCTGCTCGTCGGTGACCAGTCGACGCAGCGCCGCCACCGCCCAGCACGCCCGCTGGTAGGCGGTGTCCTTCGACAGGCTCCACATGATCAGCGCGAACTCCGCATCGCCGACGCGACCGACAACGGAAGCCGCGTCTCGTGCCGCTCGGCACAGCCGGCTGGCGAGTTCGTTGAGCACCTTCAGCGCGCGGTCCCTGCCGATCGCATCGGCCAGGAACTGGTAGTTCTCCAAGCGGACGACCACCACGTGACAGGTTCCGGTCGCCTTCGCCGTCACGCGAGACAGCACTGCCGTCCGATTCGGCAGTCGGGTGTCGGGATCCTGGGTAGCTGCCAACTCGTGCCGACGCGCATCTTCCGCCAACAGCCTGTAGGCGTGAACGCCGTCCAGGCTGGTCGACAGGTTCGCGGCGAAAGCCCGCAACGTTGCCCGCTCACGCACCGACAACACGTCACGCCGGCCCGTCAGGTACAGCCGCACCATGCCCTGCAACCCGGTCGCATCACGCCGGATCTCGTGCCGCACCACCGTCCGGGCGCCAGCTATGTCGGGAGCCTCGGACGCGGGGCCGTCGTACACGACTCCTGCCTCCCCCGCCTCGCTGTCAGCGCGCACCAGCCGCTCGCCGCCCTGAATCTCGATGTCGGCCGCCCGGGCGCCGAATAGTCCGACCGCTCCGACTGCGGCCGTGTGCAGGACGGTGTGCAGGTCCCGGGCCGACAGCGCGTCGGTCAGCGCCGCCAGGTGCTCCCAGGCGCGCCGCTCTTCACGAATGCGCAGCCGGTACGTCACCGCAAGGTGCAGCACGAGCATCACCGCAGGCAGGGCGATCATCGCCCGCTTGTCGAGCCCGATAACGACCGCGAACAGGCCGGCAGTGACGATCTCGCCGAGCGCGACGATGAGACGGGTGCGCCAGAGGGTACGCAGCACCAGCGGGAACGGTCTACTGGTCGCCAGCGTCACTGCGGCGCTCGTGATCAACTCTTCGATGGCGAACACGACGACCGCCGCTACCAGGAGGCCCGCTCCAAGACGTGCCATCTCTGACGTGTCCAGGTCGGCCTCGACGAAGTCGGGACGCACGCCGAAGGCATACAAGACCGCCGCTGCGGCAGTAGCCGCAACGATGTCCATGCTGGTGTTTTGGATCGCCTTGTGTACGCCCGAGGCGCGGGGGTACCGCGTCACCATCCGTGCTACCGCCACGCCGACGGCCGCACACAAGATCACCCAGGGCGCCGGCAACGCCGCGGCGCACACCAACGACGCGGTGGGCGTCAGAGTGATCCGAATGGGCATCCGTTGCGGTAATGGCGCCGAACAGAGCGCGCCCACCGCCATCAGCGCCGCACCCATCAGCGGATACACGAAATAGTAACGCGCCGGTTGCCCCGCATGGGTTACCGCCCACACGAGGCACACCGACGCCATAATGCAAACCATGGATGTCAATGTGACCAGCGCCCATCTTCCACGCTGGTTTGGCATCAATCAGGCCCCCGTGATCATCGGCCCTGCCCTCTCGTGCAAGTCGTCCACAGTAGCAGCCCACCAGCGGCTTTTCAGCCCCACTCGACGCCCTTACGCATGCTGCCACCTCCCTAGGCCGGACCGAGATCAGAGGGAACATATGCCATCACATAGTTTTCAATCAACATAAAAGGTCTTTTTGGTCATCACTCGCGCACTGCGGCTTTTCCGTTGGCTAAAGAGGGGCGAAGTAGGCAGATCCCACAGAGGTCGGATCGACTGATGGGCGCCACGGGCATCGCCGACAGCAGGAGGACAGCGGAGCAGACGAATTCACCCAGCTCTGCTGAGCAATCAGTCGCCGCCGTGACAACCACCTCGCGGTAAGGCGAAGATCGCCCCGGGGCAGCGCGGGTCGCCACGGCGCGCCTGACGTATGAGGCTTGGGTACCGGTCCGGGCGGGTGGGAGCCAATGAGCGTTAGGCATCGGCGCCGGCGGGGTGTCGGTGCTTGTTGTTGAGGCAGTGGCGGCGCATGCGTTCGAGTTCGTGTTGCATCCGAGGCCCGTCGGGGTGTCCGGGTCGTTGGGCCTTGTGTGTGGCGAGGGTGTCTGCGAGCAGTTGCCGTGCGGTGAGGCAGTCGCCGCTGTCGAACAGCAGTAGCGCATGCGTGGCGTGGGCCGCGATGGTGGGTTGCGCCCGAGGGCCCAGCATGTGGTGAAGGTGGGCGGCGAGCTCGGCGTACAGGTCGGCGGCTTGGGAGGTATGACCGGCGTGGCGGTGTGCGGCGGCGAGGATTTTCAGCGCATGGCACGTGGTCGGGTGGTGGTCGCCAAGGAGGTTGCGCAGGGATCGGTGGCCGTAGGCGGCCCAGGTGATAGCGGTCGGATCGTGGTGGGTGGTGAGAAGTAGTTGCGCGTAGAGGACGGCGGCGGTGGCGGTCGTCTCGTCGCGTGCGGCGGCGCCGGCACGGCGGGGGTCGACTTGAAGGAGGCCGGTCTCCAGTAGTCCGAGTGCGTCAGTCATGTCGCCGGCTCCCATTCGCTCGCGGGCGAGGTCGAGCCGCTGGCGTGTGGTCAGGTCGGGTCGGTATAGCCGTCGTGGTGCGGGGTGCCAGGTGATGTGCAGGTCGGTGGGGGCCGCGCCGATGGTGATGCGGCGGATGATGCCGGGTGCGTAGAGGGCGGCGTCGTGGGTCCGTCCGCGGGGGACGAGGTGGGGGACGCGTTGCAGCATGGCCTCGGCGATCAGGGTGCTGATCTGCGCGGCGGGCAGCGGTCGGCGTGGGCAGGCTGAGCGGCAGGTGTAGCACGGCTCTTGCTCAGGCAGATCCACGAGCACCATCGGCTGCGCGCACAGTCGGCAGACGAGCAGCCCTGGCGGCAGTGACACCGTCTCGATTCCGGTAGCGCTGGCCACCCACCGCCATACGGTGGATGCCGGGATCCGGTGGGCCTGCGCCGCCAGTGTGGCGGCTCGGTAAAGGCCGGTGCTCTCGCCGCTGTTCAGGACGTCGGCTACCACGTCCGCGACGAAGGCGGGGGTCCACGCGATCGGGCGCCGGGTCATGTTCTGGGGCATCAAGGGCTCTCGGATCGTGGCGGACAGCTCGGGCTTCGGCGGTCAGGCAGGAGAGGCTGCGGGACGTACCGGTCGGGCTTCCCTGCTCAGGGGCCAGAGTTTCGGTCCGTCGGGTAGGGCCAGCGGCAGGGCGGCGTGGTAACCCTGTCTGCGCAGCAGGTCGCGGATGGCCTCGGTGGTGACCACGGTGTAGACGGGCCATCCGGAGCTGTCGGCGACGGCGTGATGCCGGCGTAGTAGCTCGCTGGCGAGGCCCTGTCGGCGGTAGGCGGGGTGCACGGCCAGCCATGACAGCCAGTGGTGCGGTGCCCAGGACCGGTAGCCGTCGATGACCGAGGTCAGCTGCCGCAGGCGGCGGGCCGCGGTGCCGGCGAAGGTGGTCAGGTGGTGATCGCCAAGCGGCCAGGAAGAGCCGTCCGGGCCGTAGCGACGCCACACCGCGACCGCCGACAGGTTCACGGTTACCTCGACGGTCTCGGTTTCGATGGCGTGATCGACGTCAACGGCGAGCAGGCGGTGCAGGACGGTGACGCGCTGCGTCGGGTCGGGCAGCAGCCACCGCACGACGGGGTCGGTGTCCAGGGCGCTGGCCAGCAGCACCGTGATCGCGGCGACATCGCGGGGCGTTGCCTTACGCATCGAGGTGTTCAGGGCAGGGCTGGCCACGATGCCTGCCTGCTCGGCGGTCACGGCCTTCCCCCTTCCTTGCGTGTGGCGGCGGACGGTGCCTGCGCCATCGCCTGCGGGTCGAGGTCGACCACAATGGGCAGGTGGTCTGACAGCCTGCGTGCTGCTGGGGTGTCGACCATCTGGTAGCGGCGCAGTGCTGCTGGTCGGGTGGTCCATAAGACGTCCTCGCGTCGGCTCCAGCCGCTACGGTGACCGCCGGTCGCCCTCCACTCCGCGCTCAGCTGGGGTGCGGCGTCATAGAAGCCGCTGCGCTGCAACTCGTGCTGCCCACGCCGCGTTACCGACCCAGACTTCCCGTACGCCTGCAAATTCCAGCTCACAGCACGGAGCGTGCGCTGCGGGGTCATTTCCTGGCCGCCGGGTGCTGGCAGCCAGCCGCCGGGACGCGGGTGGTCGGGGTGCGGCGGCTGTCGATGTAGAGGCGGTAGCTGGCGGCCTCGGCGAGCATCACAGCTTCGCCGTCAGGCCCCATGCGTGGGTCCAGGGTGCGAATGGGGCCGGTGATGGTGCTGTAGGCGGCGAGGAGAACGCCGGTGCTCGCGTCGATGGTGAGGATGTCGCGCCGTGGCACACCACTGCCGTCGGTGTACGGGAGGATGACGTCCAGGCCGGACCGATGGAGGCGGTCGGTGACGCCGGCGCGCACGAGCAGGCCAGGCTGCTCGGCAAGCAGCCGCAGCACTGCCGCACGCACTGGGCGGGTGAGCGCCTGGCGTTCGTAGAGCATCGCGATCCCACCGACGATGTGCTGAGGCAAGAGGTCTTCCGGCCCGCCAGCGAGGAGCAGGTGAGCGCGCAGGCCGGCCGGGCTGCGCAGGGGTGGCTGGTCGAACGGGTCGGCGGGTGAGCGCCTGGTCCAGCTGCTGTCTCCGTCGTACGGGGTGCAACCGTCGGTGGCGACGTGCACGCTGATCTGTCGGCCGCTGTCGGCGTTGTCGGTACGCCACAGCTGGTCGAAACGAATCCGCTCGGGCCATCCGGCGGGTCCGGGTGGGCCAATGATGTCGCGATACCAGGTGCGACGCTCGACGTACTGGTAGGCGCCGGAGGTGGTGTCAGCTGGCGCGTCGCTGAGTCGGTCGGCCAAGCGGGTCAGGACCGGGCCGGCGGCGACCGGCGGTGCACTACTCGGAGTCCAGGCGGGCGTCGGAGTCGGCATCGAGACCGGCGGTTGCACCGTGGGTCCGGCGCAGGCGCCCACTAACACGCTGATCAGCAACGCTCCCCCGACGAGCCCGATAGCCCGACCGAGCAGGTGGTACCTAAAGAGACTCATGGTTTTCCTCGACATCAGCAGGCGGCGGTCCGGGCTGGGTGGGTCTGTCACCGGTGGCCTGGGCGACGGTGGTGAGGACAGGTGATGGGTCGCTGGCTGTGGTCATGCCGGGTGTGGTCACGTCGGGTGTAGGGGCCGGCTGCCCCGTGGCCGGAGGGCTGACGGGACACACGGGCGGTAGCGGAGTCGGAGCGTCCGCGAGCCGGGCGGATGGTGATGGAGTCCCGCTGCGCTTATGTTGGTCGCGGCTCATCGCATGCACGATCACGCCGGTGCTCACCTGCGCGGTCGCCTGGGTGGTGTCATAGCCGCTTCGGGCGAGAAGGTGTTGCCCGGCTGGGAGGGTGACAGTCCATGACGGTAGATCGAGGAGGTCGGTCCGGCTACGCAGGTGAGCTAGCAGTGCGCGACCCCGGCCGGCCCGCTGGTGGGTGGGGAGCACAGCGAGGCACGCGAGGTAGTAGTGGGCGTAGGCCGGTTGCCGGCTGCCGATGATGTCGTCCAGGGCGAGGAAGCGCTCTGCATGCGGGCCTGCGGCGGTGGCGAGGCGAGTGGTGTACTTGCGCGGTGGGGGAATTGGCCCCAACCGGTGGAAGCCAACCGCGGCGGCAGCGAGGTCGGTAGCACGGCCGGCAGCGACGTAGACGTCGCCGAAGAAGAGGGCATGCTCGACCCAGATTCTGGCAACATCGGTCAGGACACGTCCGCGCTGTTCCTCGTCGGGGACCAGCCAAGCAGCAAGAGGAGTGGGCTGTAGAGCCCCGGCGATCACCGCGGCGACGGGATCCTGCTCCGTCCATCGGGCGGCCCGGATGTGATGCGTCACCTCGTACTCCCTTGCTGACTGTCTTGTTGCTGGTGGAAGTGGGGTGGCCGGCGACAGGGAACGGGGGAACCGCTGCCGCCGGCCACGCAGGCCCGGCCGCCGCCCTACCCCCATGGGTTCGGCGGCCGGTGGCTTGTCACCGCACGTAGATCACACGGGCGGCGATGGTGGTGCCGTGGAGCTGCCGGCACGGCCGCGCTCCAGCAGGAGGATGTGGGAGAACAGCCCTGGCCGGCGCCCGCCATCGAGCCACTCCTGGGCGGCGAGCAGTTCGCCGGTGGCCGGGTCGATCACCAACGTCGAGGTGGATCCCCCGGCGATGACCTGGAAGAGCAGTCCGGGTCGGCCGGCGAGGTCATTCGTCGCGCCCCGGTACGTGATGCCGGGAACCGTCGCCAGGACGCGCAGGGCTGTCGCGCGTTGCCGCTGGTCGAGGTACTGACTGGTGGCTAGTCCAACGACGCCGCCGGCCAGCAGCCTCGGGTAGGCCGGCTCGTTGACCAGCTCTGGCGGCGCCAGCAGTTTGGCCAGTTCCCCCGGGTCGGCCGGGATCGCACCGGGAAGGTAGGGATGCAGCTGGCCAACCCCGTATCGCGTCGAGGTCTGCGCGGCCCGGCTGAACTGGTCACGATCGTCGGGCGTGAGCTGGTGGTTAACGCCCCACAGGTCCGGTGCCCGGCGGCTGATCTCCCGGCCTGAGCCGTCTCTGTCGTGGCGCCAGCGTCGTAGGTCGGTGCGGACGATCGTGTTGGTCGCGCGTGCCCACGTTTGCAGGTGCAGGTACGTGTAGGGCAGCCCGGCGGTGGTGTCGGCGGGCGTGGCGCTGATGGTGCTGGCGAGCAGCTCCAAGCGCTGCCGAGTGGTGAGCCTGGCAGCGGCGGTGGTCGTCGTGGTAGAAGGCGAGACGGACGGCTGTTCTGCGGCTGTTGGGCTCACGTCTCGTCTTGAGGTGGTGGTGGCGGTGTCGTCGGTCTGGCAGGCGGTGACCGCCGCGAGGACGAGGCTGCCGCCGAGTAGTGCGCCCAGGAGGCGACGCGCCGGAAGGGCCAGGTGAGTCATGGTTCACGCCCTTCAGGTGCGCTCGCGGGCGTGAATGACCCGGCGTTCGTAGGAGCCGAGGAGTACGCGGGGGTCGGCCATGAGGCTGGCGAACCGGTCGACGTCCTCCTGGGTGACGTCGGTCAGGGTGGGATGTAGGTGGGTGACGATGTCGGCGAGTAGCCGGCATCCGGGGCCGCCTCCGGTCCAGGTTTCGGTGGCGGCGTGGATGCAGTGCTGCACCAGGCCGTGGTGCAGGAGCAGGGTTTCGGGTGTGGCGGTCCAGGTTCCGCGGTATGCGCCGGTGACAGCCCGTTGGATCTGGTGCATGACGGTGTAGATCAGGGTGAGGGACTCGTCGTCGGGGCTGCGGTAAACCCGGGGCGTGTTCGGTGTGATGTCGGCGAGGACGAGCCAGCCGCCCGGGCGCAGCCGGGCGATCAGCTGCTCAACCACGTCTGCGGGGTCGCGCAGGATGCCGTGGGGCCAGCGGGCAACGATGTGGTCGCAGCTGTCGGCCTGGCCGGGCAGGAGGTCGCGGTTCGGGTCGCGCTGCTGGACGTCGATGACGGGGGTGCCGGTGAGGTGGCTGGTGTCGGTGTCGACGGCGGTGATGGCCCCGTAGCGGCCGACGAGCTGCGCCAGGCGGGCGGTGATTTCGCCGGCACCGGCGCCGATCTCCAGCACCTTCTGGTTGGTCCTGATGTCGAGTTGGTCCAGGATGTTGTGGATGCTCGGGTTGAGTAGCTGGTGTATCGGCGCGGGGTGGGCCGGCAGTGTGGTCGTCATGGCGTTCCTTCAGTGTTGGTGTGGTGGGTGATGCCGGCGGCATCAGGTGCTCAGGTGGTCCTCGCGGGGACGTGCCGGTTTCGCACGGCAGCGAGGGTGGGGCTCGGTCCGGTCATGGTTGATAGGCCGCGGTGGCGGTGGGTACGTGGGACTGCCAGCGCAGGTCGACGGCGTGTGGTGTGTGGACGAGGACCTGGTCGACCATGCAGACGAGGTGCTGGCGCAGGTCCGCCCGGGTGGCCTGGCGCCACCGGTAGTAGGTGATGAGAGGTCGTTCGATGGCGGTGCGCCGGTCATGGGCGGCGGCGTGCCCGACGACGAGGGCCTCCAGGTATGCGGCGTCGTACAAGCAAAAGCAGAAGCAGACGTAGAAACGGCGTCGTGGGGTGGCGGCGTAGGGCTGGAGTGTCTGCCCGCAGGTGGTGCAGGTGGCCAGGTCGGTGAGCAGCCACAGGCTGGTGTCGTCGTCGGTCACGACATCAACAGCCTGTGGTTGGTGGGTCGGGTGGTTGGCGACGCGGTTCGTGTCAGCGTCGCCAACC
>NZ_JBEZMR010000053.1:0-28240 GCF_040652795.1 Micromonospora sp. NPDC048170 | reverse complement strand
GGGTGTGCCCGCTCCCCCCCACCACCCCCGGCGGGTCTTCCCGGCGGTTTCCCCCCCCCCCGCCCGGGGGTCGTGGGCGGCGGGCGACGCTCCTGCCTGACGGGCCCGGACTCGCGACTGCCCGGGACCCAGGTGCGGCCCGCGGAGCCGCACCGCCCGGAGCCGGTGCCGCGAAACACCGCCCGGGCTGTTGGAACGGGCGTTCGAGGCAATCGAACACTCGTTCTAACTGCTGCTGACAGTACACCCTCCCTCCGACGAAAACGCAACGTGTGGCGCGCGGACGTCGGCCGACGTCGCGGCGCGTAACGACTGGTGTGCCATTCGGCCCTGACCTGGGCGGCGGTAGCCTCCGCTCGTGACAACCCCCCGCCCCGTACTCGGTGTCGCCATGGTGCTCGGCTCGGCCGTGCTCTTCGCCGTCAACGGCACGGTCTCCAAGCTGGTGCTCCGCGCCGGCCTGGACGCCCCGCAGCTCACCCTGCTGCGCGCCGTCGGCGCCGTCATCGGGCTGCTGCTCCTGAGCCTGGTGCTGCGCCCGGGGGCCCGCCGGCTCCGGGTCACCCCCGGCCAGCTTCCGCTGCTGGTCGGGTACGGGCTGACCGGGTTCTTCGCCGTGCCGATGCTCTACTTCGTCGCCATCTCCCGGCTGCCGGTCGGGATCGGGCTGCTGTTCGAGTACACCGCCCCGCTGCTGGTCGCCCTCTGGGCCCGGTTCGGCCAGCGCCACCGGGTACGCCCGCAGCTCTGGGCCGGCCTGGCGTTGAGCCTGGTCGGCCTCGCCTGCGTGGCCGAGGCGTGGGGCGAACTGAAGCTGGACGGCCTCGGCGTGCTCGCCGGCCTCGGCGCTGCGGTCTTCCTCGCCGTCTACTACGTGCTGGGCGCCCACGGCACGGCGCGCCGGGACACGCTGTCGCTGTGCACCTGGGCGTTCGGCGCCTCCGCCGTGGCAGGCCTGCTCACCCGCGCGGTCACCGTGGGCACCGGGGGCTGGGAGCCGCTGACCGCCGACACCGACGGGGGCGTTCCCGTGGCGCTGCTCTGCGGGTACATGGTGGTGCTCGGCTCGATCGCGCCGTACCTGCTGGTGGCCGGGGCGATGCGGCACCTTCCCGCGACCAGCGTCGGGATCCTCGGCATGGCCGAGCCGGTGCTCGCCTCGGCGGTCGCCTGGGTCGTCATCGGTGCCGGCGAGGCGCTCAACACCGCCCAGCTCGCCGGCGGGCTCCTGGTGCTGGTCGGCGTCGCGCTGGCCGAGACGGCCCGGGTCGCCCCGAGACGGCCCACCGCCCCGACCCAGGCCACCGCGCCGCCCGCGCCGGACACCGTCACCGTCCCGCGCTGAGCCGGCCGGAAACTCCGCCGCACGCCCGGAACCGACGCGCGGCACGGCCGGATGAGCCGCCGGGCGGCGTACCGGGAAGAATGGCCGCCATGCAGTCACACCCGAACGTACGGGCGGTGCAGGACGTGCTCGATGCCGCAGCCGCCCGGGACGGGTCCGGCACGCCGAGCACCGTCCGCCTGCTGCCCGACGCGGTCCACACCGCCGCGGCCGCCGCCGAGTCGCTCGGCGTCGGGGTCGGCCAGATCGCCAACTCGCTCGTCTTCGAGGCGGACGGCGTGCCGCTGCTGGTGCTCACCTCCGGCGCGCACCGGGTGGACACCGCCGGCCTGGCCGCGTCCCTCGGGGTCACCCGGCTGCGCCGGGCCACCCCGGAGTTCGTCCGCACGCACACCGGGCAGGTGATCGGCGGGGTCGCCCCGGTCGGCCACCCCCGGCCGCTGCGCACCCTGGTCGACACCGCCCTGGAGTCGTACGACGAGATCTGGGCGGCCGGCGGCGTGCCGCAGGCGGTCTTCCCCACCACGTACCCGGAGCTGCTGCGGGTCACCGGCGGCGCCCCGGCCGAGGTGGCGTGAGCGAGCGGACCATGAAGCCCAGCAGCGTGACGCCTCGCGCCGCCGTCGAGCGGCGCGGGGCGGGACCGACGGCGTGACCGGCGTCCCGGAGCTGGTCACGCTGCACGTGTGGCGTACCTCCCGCGCCGCGCTGCCCCGGGCGCTGACCCGGATGGCGGTCGACCCCCGCCGGCTGCGCGCGCTGCCCGGCGTACGGTTCGGCAAGCTGCTCGGCACCGGGACCGGCACCGGCTTCGGGCCGGGCGACGCCGACCTGACCCGGTGGGCGGCGCTGACCGTGTGGGACTCCCCCGCCGCCGCTGCCGGCTTCGACGGCTCGCCGGTGGGGCGCGCCTGGGCGCGGATCGCCCGCGCGTCCGCCCGGGTCGACCTGCGCCCGCTGAGCAGTCGGGGAGAGTGGTCGGGCCGCCGGCCGTTCGGGGAACCGCCCGGCGGCCGGGTCACCGGCCCGGTGCTGGCGCTGACCCGGGCCCGGCTGCGGCCACGGCGGGCGGCCACCTTCTGGCGGGCGATCCCCCCGGTGGCCGCCGCACTGCACGCCGCCCCCGGCCTGCTGGCCCGCTTCGGCGTCGGCGAGGCCCCGCTGGGCTGGCAGGGCACGGTGAGCGTGTGGCGTGACCCGACGGACCTCGTGGCGTTCGCGTACCGTCACCCGGAGCACCGGACGGCGATCATGCGGACCCCCACCGCAGGGTGGTACGCGGAGGAGCTCTTCGCGCGGTTCGAGGTGCGCGACGTGGTGGGTGACCGGGCGGTGCTGGGGTGGGTCGCGGACGGCGATCCGGGAGCGGCGGAGGGTGCACGGGCATGAGGTTGGTGCGGTGGACGCCGGACGATCTCGTCCGACGGCTGGACGACGTGGTGGCCGTCTACGGCGAGGCGATGGGATACCGCCCGGAGCTGCTGGAGGCCCGGCGTGGCTACATCGCCACCCACGTACGCCGACCCGGTTTCCGCGCCGTCGCCAGCCTGACCAGCGAGGGCCACCTGGCCGGCTTCGGCTACGGCTACCTGGGTGGCTCCGGGCAGTGGTGGCACGACCAGGTCTGGCGGGCCCTGGACGGCCCGGCCCGGCAGCGCTGGCTGACCCACTGCTTCGAGGTGGTCGAGCTGCACGTCCGGCCACCCGCGCAGGGGCACGGCCTGGGCGCGGGGCAGCTGCGGGCCCTGCTCAGCCTGGCGGAGGGCACGACCACGCTGCTCTCCACCCCGGAGGCCGACGAGCAGCGGTCCCGGGCCTGGCGGCTGTACCGCCGGTTCGGCTTCGTCGACGTCCTACGCGACTTCCACTTCCCCGGCGACGAGCGCCCGTTCGGCGTGCTCGGCCGGGACCTGCCGCTGGAGCCCCCGACACCCACCCCGCCCGGCCGAGCCGTGCCATGACCCGGCGGCTCTCCTGGACGCTGCTGGCCGCGCTGGTGCTGGCGCAGATCTGCTACCCGCTGACCAGCGGGGAGACCCGGGCCCGGCTGACCGTCGCCACCGTCCTGCTCGGCTACCTGCTCTCGGTCAGCCACGCGCTGCTCAGCCGGGGCCCCCGTACGGCGGCGGCGCTGGTCGCGGTGGCCACGGTCGGCGGGTTCGCCATCGAGGCGCTCGGCGTGGCCACCGGTTTCCCGTTCGGCAGCTACGACTACTCGGGCGAGCTGGGGCCGAAGCTGGCCGGGGTGCCGCTGATCATCCCGCTGGCCTGGACCTGGATGGCCTGGCCGGTCTGGCTGGCCGCCACCCGGCTGACCGGCGGCGACACCGGAGGCTTGCCGGGGCGGGACGACGCCGGAGGGCGGCCGGGGCGCCGGGGCGGCCGGTTCCCCGTCCGGCGGATCGCGCTGGCCGTCGTCGGGCTGGCCGCCTGGGACCTCTTCCTCGACCCGCAGATGGTGGCCGAGGGTTACTGGGTCTGGCGCGACGCCACCCCCGCCCTGCCCGGCCTGCCCGGCATCCCGGTCAGCAACTACCTGGGCTGGCTGCTCTTCGCCGTGCTGATGATGAGCGCGCTGCGCCCGCTGGCCGGGCCCGCCGTGTCCACCACCGACGGGCGGGACAACCCGATGTTCGCGCTCTGGCTGTGGACGTACTTCTCCAGCGTGCTGGCCCACGCGGTCTTCCTCGACCTGCCCGCCTCGGCGCTGTGGGGCGCGGCCGGCATGTCGGTGGCCGCCGTGCCGCTGGCGGTCACGCTGGTCCGCTCCCGCCGCGACGACCGGCCCCAGCCCCGTCAGCCCCGTCAGCCGCAGCGCCCCGGCGTCGACGCGACGGCATGACCGGCGTACTCGCGCTGCTGCTCGGCGTCGCCGCGTTGACCGCGCACACCCTGGTCAACGCCGGCCGCTGGCTGCGCCGACCGGCCGACCGGCCGGCTCCGGTCACCGAGCCGGTGGCGGTGCTGCTGCCGCTGCGCGACGAGGCCGGACGGGTCGCCCCGTGCCTGCGCGCGCTGCTCGGTCAGCGGGGCGTGCCGGGGCTACGCGTGGTGGTGCTCGACGACGGGTCGACCGACGGCACGGCGGACGTGGTCCGCGCGGTGGCCGGCGACGACCCCCGGGTCACCCTGCTCGACGGGGTCGCCCCGCCGCCGGGCTGGCTGGGCAAGCCGCACGCCTGCTGGCAGCTGGCCACCCGGGCCGACCCCGCGGCGACCACGCTGGTCTTCGTCGACGCCGACGTGGTGCTCGCCCCGGACGCGGTCGCGGCGGCCGTCACCGAGCTGCGCGCCGCGCGGGTGACGCTGCTGTCGCCGTACCCCCGGATCCTGGTGGCGACGGCGGCCGACCGGCTGGTCCAGCCGCTGTTGCAGTGGCTGTGGCTGACGTTCCTGCCGCTGCGGGCGATGGAGCGCTCGCGGCGGCCGTCGCTGGCCGCCGCCGGCGGGCAGTTCCTGGTCGTGGACCGGGCCGGCTACGAGGCCGCCGGCGGACACGCCGTGGTCGCCGGGAAGATCCTGGAGGACGTCGAACTGGCCCGCGCGGTCAAGCGGGCCGGCGGCCGGATCGCCCTCGCCGACGGCTCGCGGCTGGCCGCCTGCCGGATGTACGAGGACTGGCCGCAGCTGCGCGACGGCTACTCGAAGTCGCTCTGGGCGACCTTCGGCCACCCGGGAGCCGCGGCGGCGGTGGTGACCCTGCTGCTCCTGCTCTACACCGCTCCCCCGCTACTGGCGGTGGCTGCCCTGGCCGTCGGCGCGCCGGCGGTGGCCGCCGCGGCCCTCGCCGCCTACCTGCTCGGGGTGGCCGGGCGGGCGGTCAGCGCCCGGGCGACCGGCGGCCGATGGTGGCCCGACGCGCTGGCACACCCCGTGTCGGTCGTGGTCCTCGGTTGGCTGACCCTACGGTCGTACCATCTGCGGAAGCGGCGTCGCCTGTCCTGGCGCGGCCGCCCCGTCACCTAGGAGGCGCGGCATGGCGCGGATCGTGGTCGTCGGCGCCGGGGTGGGAGGCCTGGCCACCGCCGCCCGGCTGGCCGCCACCGGGCACGAGGTCACCGTGCTCGAACGGGCGGGCACCGTCGGCGGCAAGCTCGGCCGGTACGTCCATGACACCCCGGCCGGCCCGTTCCACTTCGACACCGGGCCGAGCCTGCTCACCCTGCCCGACGTCTTCCACGACCTGTTCGAGGCTACCGGCGCGAAGCTCGACGAGTACCTGGACCTGACGCCGGTGGACCCGATCGTGCGCCACGTCTTCCCGGGCGGCGGCCCGGCCCTCGACTCGTGCGCCGACCCGGCCGAGTTCGCCGCCCGCATCGGCGCGGCCTTCGGCGACCGGGCCGCCGCGGACTGGCAGCGGCTGTGGCGGCGGGCCGCACGGGTGTGGCAGGCGTCGGACAGGGACATCCTGCGCCGCCCGATCGACTCCCCGCTGGACCTGGCCGCGTTGGCCTGGCGGCTGGGTGACCTGGCCGCCATCGGCCCGGGCCGGACGCTGCGCGGGCTGGGCCGGCGGCACCTGTCCGACCCCCGGCTGCGGATGCTGCTGGACCGGTACGCCACGTACACCGGCGCCGACCCGCGCCGGGCTCCGGCCGCGCTGGTCGCCGTGCCCTACGCCGAGCTGGCCTTCGGCGGCTGGTACCTGCGCGGCGGGCTGGGCACGCTCGCCGACGCGCTGCTGACCCGCTGCCTGGACCTCGGCGTGGTCGTGCAGACCGGCGCCACGGTCACCCGGATCGACGCCGCGGGCGGCCGGGTGCACGGCGTACGCCTGCGCGGCGTCACCACGCCGGTCCCCGCCGACGTGGTGGTGGCCAACGTCGACGCGCTCACCCTCTACCGGGATCTGCTGCCCAGCCCGCGCCGGCTGGCCGGGCTGACCGACCGCAGCCTGGCCGGTTTCGTGGTGCTGCTCGGCGTCGCCGGGAACTCGGGGCTGGCCCACCACAACGTGTTCTTCCCCCGCGACCACGACGCCGAGTTCGACGCGGTCTTCGGCCGGCCGGGGCGGGGCGTACGGGCCCGGCCGGCGGCCGACCCCACCGTCTTCGTCACCGTGGCCGACGACCCGATGGTCCGGCCGGCCGGCCACGAGGCGTGGTTCGTGCTGGTCAACGCGCCCCGGCACGGCACCGCCACCGGCGCCGTGGACTGGCGGCGGCCCGGGCTCGCCGAGGCGTACGCCGACCGGGTCCTCGACGTGCTGGCCGAACGCGGCGTCGACGTACGGGAGCGGGTGGTGTTCCGGGAGGTCCGCACCCCGGCCGACCTGGCCGCCGCGACCGGCGCACCCGGCGGGTCGATCTACGGCACCGCCGGCAGCCTGCTGCGCCCGGCCAACCGGGGCCCGGCCGCCGGGCTGTGGCTGGTCGGCGGCTCCAGCCACCCGGGCGGCGGCCTGCCGATGGTGACCCTCTCCGCCCAGATCGTCGCCGACGAGATCGGCCCCGCCTGGTAGGGCCGCCCGCTGTGTCAGGAAGGGCACCTTGTTGACGCCTGAGGTAGAGGAAGGGGCCCTTCCTGACGCTTTGGCGGCCAGCCCAGCCCCTCCGGACGGGCCGGGCGCGGTCAGCCGGCGTCGATCAGGGCGCGGCGGACGGCGGAGAGGAGTTGCCCGAGGCCGAACCCGGCCAGCAGCACCCAGACGGCGGTCGCCATGGTGATCGTGCCGGCGGCCAGGTCCGGCTCGATCAGGCCGGTCAGCCCGGCCAGCAGCAGCCCGACCAGGGCCACCGAGACCCGGGTGGGGCGCTCCCCCACGGTCACCGCGCCGAGCTCCCGCATCCCGGCGGAGACCGCCCGGGCGCGGACGTACTCGTGCAGCCAGGAGAGCGCACCGGCGGTCACGACGAGCGCCCCCGGCGCGCCGACCAGCCAGAACGCGGCCAGCCAGGCGACCTCGCCGAGGCGGTCGGCCAGGGAGTCGTAGACGTAGCCGAGCCGGGTGGTCCGGTTCGTGGCCACCGCCACCGCGCCGTCGACACTGTCCGCCACCGCGGCGAGCAGCACGAACAGCGCCGCGAGGAAGGGGCCGTTCTGCGCCCGTACGGCGAACAGCGGCACGCAGGCGCAGAGCAGCACGCCGAACACGGTGACCGGGGTCGGGCCGACCCGCAGCCGCCCCAGCACGAACCCGACGTGGTACGAGAACCGCAGCCAGGCGCGGACGACCGGGGCCGCCGCCCGAGGGTCGAAGCCCCCGTGCAGCCGTGCCCAGGCCGTGGCGTACTCGTCCCAGTTCAGCTGTGTGCCCACCACGGAACAACCGTCGCACCGCCGCTCAGGTGTCGCGGCATCGGGGTCACACTCGCGCGCCGGCCTGGAGGTTCTGCCAGACCTCGCGGGTGGCGGTGGAGCGGTTGAGGGTGATGAAGTGGATCCCCGGCACGCCCTCGTCGAGCAGCCGCCGGCACATCTCGCTGGCCTGCTCGACGCCGAGCCGGCGCACCGCCTCCGCGTCGTCGGCGACCTTCGCGAACCGCTCGGCCAGGGCCGGCGGGAAGGGCGCCCCCGAGAGCTGCACCGAACGCTCGATGGTGCCGATCTGGGTCACCGGCATCACGCCGGCCAGGATCGGGGTGTCGCAGCCGGCGGCGGCGACCCGGTCACGCAGCCGCAGGTAGTCGTCGGCGTCGAAGAACATCTGGGTGATCGCGAAATCGGCGCCGGCCCGACACTTGCGGACGAAGTGCTCCGTGTCGCTGGCCACGTCGGACGAGCGCGGGTGCTTGTAGGGGAACGCCGCCACCCCGACGCTGAAGTCACCGGCGTCGCGCACCAGGCGGACCAGGTCCTCGGCGTACAGCACGCCCTCGGGGTGGCGCACCCAGTCGCCGCCCGGGTCGCCCGGCGGGTCGCCCCGCACGGCGAGCACGTTGCGCACCCCGACCCCGGCGAGCCGGCCGATGACGTGGCGCAACTCGGCCACGGAGTGGTTGACCGCGGTCAGGTGGGCCATCGGCAGCAGGGTCGTCTCGGTGGCGATCCGCTCGGTGACCGCGACGGTGGTGTCGCGGGTCGACCCGCCCGCGCCGTAGGTGATCGAGACGAACGACGGGCGCAGCGACTCAAGCTCGCGGATCGCCTGCCACAGCAGCCGCTCGCCCTGCTCGGTCTTCGGCGGGAAGAACTCGAAGGAGAAGGTCGGCTGGCGGTCACGGATCAGCTCCCCGATCGCCGGCTGCTGATTGGGGAGGACCGATGGAAGACCGAGCGCCACGCCACGACTCTAGCCGGCCGGTCCCCCAGTACCGAGACCTTCCCACACTGGTGGACACCGGACCGCCCGGACCTGCCGCCGGCCGGCCGGTCGACCGGACGCAGCGCGGCGGGTGACGGCGCAGCGGCGGGAGGGCGGCAGGGCGGTGGGGCCGAAAGCGTCGTACCCCCGGAGTAGTCATGGGGTTGCGCGGGGTGGTCCGGCCTGAGGCCGGCCCGCCGGGGCACGCGCGGGGGTCAGCATCCACCGGTGGCGCACCGGTCCCAGTCCGGGGCCAGCGCCGCTGCCGCGCCGACACCTGCCCGGAGGACCGATGACGCCGCCCCCGCTGCCCGGCCCGCAACTGCCCCGCCCGCAACTGCTCGGGCCGCTGCTCGTCCAGCTCCGGCTGGCCCGCGGCTGGAGCCAGCTACGGGTCGCCACCGAGCTCTGCGCCGCGTCCGGCGTGCCGACCCTCAGCCGGCACGAGGTCTCCCGGTGGGAGCGGCAGTTGCGCGTCCCCGGCGACTTCTGGCTCGGCTGGCTCGCCGTCGTCCTCGCGGTGCCGGTCGACCTGCTGGCCACCGCGGCGGCTCGCACCCGCGGCCTCGGCCCACCGCCCGCCTTCGGCGGGTCCCGGCCCCGGGCCGCGCTGCTCGCCCTGGCCCAGCGCTGGCTGGCCGACCCACACGCCGTGCTGCTGCCCGGCACACCCACACCGCCCGACGGTGGGCCGCCTCCACCCTGCGACCGGCCGGCTGCCACGCCGACGGCCGGCCACGACGCCCCTGCCGTACGGCCCGCCGGGCCGGCGCCGGCCTGGCCGCAGGAGGCCACCGGCGGGCGGGACAGGCCGGTACGGCTGGCGGAACTGCGCCGGCTCGACGACCTCGCCGGCGGGGCCGACCTGGCCGGGCTCGGGGCGTACCGGCTGGGGCGGGCGGTGCGGGCGCTGTCCGGGTGCGGCCCCTCCGCGCGCCGCCGGCTGCTGCCCGAGCTGGCCGAGTCCGCCCAGCTCGCCGGCTGGCTCACCGCGGACGCCGGAGACGCCGCCGGCGCGCTGAACGCCTACCGGCTGGCGCTACGCGCCGCCGCGACGGCCGGCGACCCGGCGCTCGCCGGACACGTGCTCGGCTCAGCCAGCCACCTGCTCACCGGCGTCGGCGACCCGGAGGGCGCGCTGGTGCTGGCCCGCACCGCGTACGCCGGGGCACGGCGGTCGGCCAGCCCCGGCCTGCGCACCCTGCTGCTGCACCGGGTGGCCCTGGCCGCGGCGCTGGGCGGACGGGCCAGGGCAGCCCGGCAGGTACTCGACGCGGCCTGCCGGGTGACCGTCGCACCGGAGCCGGGCCGGGAGCCGCCGTGGCTCTACTGGCTCGACGGGCCGGAGTTGGCCGCGATGACCGGGCGCACGCTGGTCGCGCTGGGCCGGCCGCTCCCGGCCGAGGCGCCGCTGCACGCCGTCCGGCGGCGGAGTCCCCGCACCTCCGCGATCTACGGCGGCTGGCTGGCCCGGGGCTATCTGCAACTCGGCGAGGTGGAGCACGCCTGCGCGGTGGCCGGCGAGGCGCTGCTCGACGCGGTCCGCGCCGGGTCGCCCCGCGCGATGGGCCAACTGACCGAGGTACGCCGACGGTTGGCCGGGCACGACGACGTGCCGGCCGTCCGGCGGTACCGGGCGCTCGCCGCGGCGGCCACGCCGTACCTGCCCCGTTCCTGGCCACCACCTGGGCCGACCGGCCGGCGGACTCCGACGGGACGTACGGCACGTCAGCCCCCCGGTGGCGCGACGGGGCCCAAGCCGACCGGCTAGCGTCGTGGCGTGACCCACGCTGCTCCTGTTTCCCCCGTCGACCGCGCCGGGCTGCGCCAACGGATCGACAAGGCACTGACCGAGTTCCTGGCCAGCCAGCGCGCCTGGATGGCCGGGGTCGACGACGCCCTGGCTCCACTCGCCGAGGCGATCGAGGCGTTCGTCCTCGGCGGCGGCAAGCGACTGCGGCCGGCGTTCGCCTACTGGGGGTTCCGGGGAGCCGGCGGGGTGGACACCGACCAGGTGGTCACCGCCCTCGCCGCGTTGGAGTTCGTACAGGCCAGTGCGCTGATCCACGACGACCTGATGGACCGGTCCGACACCCGGCGCGGCGAGCCGGCGGTGCACCGGAGGTTCGCGGCCCGGCACCGGGCTGCCGGCTGGGGCGGCGACGCGGACGGCTTCGGCGACGCCGCGGCGATCCTGCTGGGCGACCTGTCCCTGGTCTGGTCGGACGAGCTGCTGCACTCCGCCGGGCTGGACCCGCACACGGTGGCCCGCGCCCGGCCGGTCTTCGACGCCATGCGCACCGAGGTCACCGTCGGTCAGTACCTCGACGTGCTGACCCAGGTCACCGGGGACACCTCGGTGGAGCGGGCCAGCAAGGTCGCCCGCTACAAGTCGGCGAAGTACACGGTCGAACGGCCGCTGCTGCTCGGCGCCGCGCTGGCCGACGCGCCGGCAGATGTCCGGACGGCGTACTCCGCGTACGGGCTGCCGTTGGGTGAGGCGTTCCAGCTCCGTGACGACGTGCTGGGGGTCTTCGGCGATCCCGCGCAGACCGGCAAGCCGGCCGGTGACGACCTGCGCGAGGGCAAGCGGACCTACCTGGTGGCGGCTGCCCTGGAGACGACCGACGCAGCAGGCCGGGAACTGCTGCTCGGCGGGCTCGGCGACCCAGGACTGGACGAGGCCGGGGTCATCCGGCTGCGCGAGCTGATCGACGGCAGTGGGGCGCTGGCGCGTACGGAACAGCGGATCGGCGTGCTGACCGACACCGCGCTGGCCGCGCTGGCCGCCGTGGACCTGGACACCGAGGCCCGACAGGCCCTGGTCGACCTGGCCATCGCCGCCACCCGCCGCGCCGACTGACCACCTCACCCACCCCGCACCTACCTACCGCCGCCCCGCCTCCCGGTCCCGGCCCTCGGTCCCGCCCGACGCCCGATCCCGGGCCCGACGCCCGAGTCAGCCCCGGCCCCGGCCCCGTCCCCGCGATCTTGCACTTTTAGCCCACAGTTTGTCCTAAATGACCTAGATGTCGGGGCACTAAGTGCAAGATCGCGGGGACGGGCGGGCTGGGGGGATGGCGGGGGCGGGATGGCGGGTGGCGGGTGGGGGTGGGTCAGAAGCCCAGGGCCTGGGCCCGGCGCTTGACCTCGCGGGCCTGGTCGCCGGCGAGCGCCTTCGCGGGGGTGGCGCCGGGCAGGGTGTCGTCCGGCTCGTAGAGCCAGCGCAGTGCGGCCTCGTCGTCGTAGCCCGCGTCGGCCAGCAGGTTGAGCACGCCGGGCAGGTGCTTGAGCACCGTCTTGTTGGCCACCAGGTCGGCCGGCATCCGGCGGACGCCGTCGCGGCGTACCGCGATCAGCTCCCGGTCCCGGATCATCTGGTGGACCTTGCTGATCGACACGTCGAGGCGCTCGGCCACGTCCGGCAGGGTCAGCCAGTCGGCGGCATCGGCGGGGCCGGCGGATTCGGGGCCGGGCACGGCCCGGTCGGCGGGTACGGAGTCGGTCACCGGACCACCCTGCCATGCCCCGCCGGGCCGGGGCCAGCGGCACCCCTACGAGGCTCCTGAGCAGGGCCGACAGGGGATGCGAGCGCGCCGGAACGATCGTGGTCGCACCCTGGCTGTAGCATCCTGTTCAACCTTCACCTCCTGGACACATAGACTGCCTGCCGATGGACACACAGGTCGCCGACACGTTGCTGGGCTCGCTGATCGACGGGCGCTACCGCATCCGCGGTCGCGTGGCGCGTGGCGGCATGGCGACCGTGTACACCGCCACCGACGAGCGCCTCGAGCGCACCGTGGCGGTCAAGATCATTCATCCGTCCCAGGCCCCGGAGGCGCGGGCGCGGTCGACGGGGTTCGTGGATCGGTTCACCGACGAGGCGAAGACCATCGCCCGGCTGACCCACCCCAACGTCGTCGCGGTCTACGACCAGGGCACCCACTCCGGCCTGCCCTATCTCGTGATGGAGTACGTCCGCGGGCGCACCCTGCGTGACGTCCTCGCCGAGCGGCGGCGGCTCAACCCCGACGAGGCGCTGGCCATCGCCGAGCAGATGCTCGCCGCGATCGCCGCCGCGCACCGGGCGGGCCTGGTGCACCGCGACGTGAAGCCGGAGAACGTCCTGGTCGCCGAGGCCCCCACCGGTGGCACGGCCAACCTGGTCGACAGCGTGGTCAAGGTCGCCGACTTCGGGCTGGCCCGGGCGGTCGAGGCGAGCGCCGACGACGAGAACGGCAACCAACTGATGGCCACGGTCGCGTACGTGGCCCCGGAACTGGTCACCGAGGGCCACGCCGACCCCCGCACCGACGTCTACTCCGCCGGCATCGTGCTGTTCGAGATGCTCACCGGTCGGGTGCCCTACGACGGGGACCGCCCGGTCGACGTCGCCTGGCAGCACGTCGACAAGGACGTCCCGGCACCGTCGACCCTGGTCCCTGGCCTGCCGAAGTCCCTCGACGAGCTGGTCGCCCGGGCCACCCGACGTGATCCGGGAGCCCGGCCGACCGACGCCGGCGCGCTGCTTGCCGAGGTGCAGGCGGTCCGGGACGACCTGGGCGGCGCGGAGGCGAACACGCGTACCGCCGTGTTGCGCCGGGTGTCCGACGAGCCGATGGCCGGGCCGACGATGATGGTCGCGGCGGTCCGGCCGGCCGAGCGGCCCGCCTGGGCCCGGCTGCCGGACGGCGGCGCCCCCCGGGCGGGCCGCCGGCGGGCCGAGCCCGAGGAGGGCGAGAGCCTGTGGTCGCGGCTGTCGGCGCTGCGCACCCGGGTCATGGGCGACCCGCGGGGCCGCATGGCGGTCATCGCCGCCGTGGTGGTGCTGGTCCTGGTGGCCGCCGGCGGCGGCTGGTGGTTCGGGGCCGGGCGCTACACGGAGGCGCCGCAGCTGGTGGCCATGACGAAGGCCGACGCGGAGGCGCAGGCTGCCCGTGCCGGGTTCGTCCTCAGCTACGCCGACCCGCGCTACGACGAGAAGGTCCCGAAGGACGCTGTCCTGGCGCAGGACCCGGCCTCCACCAGCCGGATCGTCAAGGGCAGCACGATCACGTTGACCCTCTCGCTGGGCCCGGAGCGTTTCCCGGTGCCCGACGTGGTGGGCAAGGAGTTCGAACTCGCCGAGGCGGACCTGCTCGCCGCGAAGCTGGTGGTGGCGAAGGGCACCGCCCGCTACGACGACAACCTGCCCTCGGGCGTCGTGGTGGCCGTCGACCCGGAGGCCGGCACCGAGGTCAAGCCGGGCGACAAGGTCACGGTCATCCTGAGCAAGGGCAAGGCCCCGATCTCGGTGCCGAACCTGGTTGGCAAGAGCCTGGGTGAGGCGCGGACGATCCTCGCCCAACTGGGCCTGGTGCTGGTGGAGCCGCCCACCTACAAGGACTCCGACAAGCCCAAGGACGAGGTCCTCGGGCAGAGCCCGGCGGACGGCTCCGGGGTGGAGCGGGGTGCGAAGGTCAAGCTCGAACTGAGCAAGGGCCCGCCGCTGGTCCTCGTGCCCCGGGTCATCGACCTGCCGTGCCAGCAGGCCAAGCAACTGCTGGAGGGCCAGAACTTCCCGGTGGTGATCCAGTTCAACCCGAACGGCATCGTCCGGTTCCAGAATCCGGAGAACACGGAGGTGCCGCCGGGCACCCCGGTCACCCTCGGGTGCATGTAGCGATGTCGGCACAACCCCGGCCGGTCGGCTCGCACACGCCCACCTCGGGCGGCCTGGCGAGGACCGCCCTGCCGTACGCCGACGCGGCCGGATCGCAGGCCGTGCAGGTCTACGTGTCCAACTCGCGGGGCTGGGCGCTGCCGGCCGGCGACCCGGCCCAGGACACGCTGTTCCGCGACGGCTGCGGCGAGCGTGGCCTGCCTGTCTTCATCCACGCGTCGCTGCTGGTCAACCTCGGCTCCCCCACCGCGAACACGGTCGAGCGTTCGGCGGAGACGCTCGCCCACGCGCTGCGCCGGGGTCGGGCGATCGGTGCCGAGGGCGTGGTCTTCCACGCGGGCAGCGCGGTCGACGAGCGGTACGCCGAAGCCGCGATGCGGCAGGTGCGCGAGACGCTGCTGCCGCTGCTGGACGAGGCGGCGGCAGCGGACGGCCCACGGCTGCTGGTCGAGCCGAGCGCGGGTGGCGGTCGCTCGCTCGCCTCCCGGGTGGAGCATCTCGGGCCCTACCTCGACGCGGTGGAGGGGCATCCCTGGCTCGGGGTCTGCTTCGACACCTGCCACGCCTGGGCCGCCGGGCACGACCTGGCCGCCGAGGGTGGCATGACCGCGACGCTGGACACGCTCGTGGCGACGGTCGGTGCCGGCCGGCTGCGGCTGGTACACGCGAACGACTCGAAGGATCTCTGCGGCTCCACTCGCGACCGGCACGAGAACATCGGCAGGGGCACCATCGGCGAGCCGGCGTTCGCCGAGCTGATGGCGCATCCGGCCACCGCCGGCGTGCCGATCGTGGTGGAGACCCCGACGGAGAAGCACGTCGGCCACGCCGCCGACATCGCCACCCTCCGGCGCCTGCACCCCTGACGGCAACTGGTCGTGCCGGCCCTGGCACCCACGTCGTGAGCGCGTGGCCGGGACCGGGCGACCGAAGGGCTCCGGCGGAGCCGTTCGGCTCAGGCGCCCCGCAGGACGCGGGTGAGGACGTTGACGGCCCGGTCGATGCCGGCGTCGTCGATGTCCAGGTGGGTGACCAGGCGGGCGGTGCGCGGGCCGAGCACCGAGATCAGGACGCCCTCGGCGCGGGCCGCGGCGGCCAGGGAGTGCGCGTCCAGCGGCGCCTTGGCCAGGTCCAGCGGCACCAGGTTGGTCCGGACGGCCGTGGCCAGCACCCCGAACGGGGCGATCGCCTCGGCGAGCCGGGCCGCCTTCACGTGGTCGGCGGCGAGCCGGTCGACGTGGTGCGCCAGCGCGTACCGGCCGGCGGCGGCGAGGACACCGGCCTGCCGCATCCCGCCGCCCATCCGCTTGCGGATCACCCGGGCCCGCGCGATCTTGTCGGCGCTGCCGACGACCAGCGAGCCGACCGGTGCGCCGAGCCCCTTGGAGAGGCAGACCGACAGGGTGTCGAAGAGGCCGCCGTACTCGGTCAGCGGCACGCCGTCGGCGACGTGCGCGTGCCAGATGCGGGCCCCGTCGCAGTGCAGGGCCACGCCCGCGTCGTCGGCGACGCGGCGCAGCTCGCGCAGGGTGGCCAGCGGGATCACCCCGCCGCCGCCCCGGTTGTGGGTCTGCTCGACGGCGATCGCCCGGGTGGGGACCGCGTGGTAGCCCTCGGGACGGATCATCGCGGCGACCACGTCCGGGTCGAGTTCCGCGCCCACCGGTGACCAGGTCCGCGAGGAGATGCCACCGTACGCGGCGGCGGCCCCGATCTCGTACGTCACCACGTGCGCGTCGGCGTCGCAGAGCAGTTCGTCGCCGGGCGGCACCACCAGTTGCAGGGCGATCTGGTTGGCCATCGACCCGGTCGGGGCGAAGAGTGCCGCCTCGTGCCCGAACAGCGCGGCGACCTCGGCCTCCAGCGCGTTGACGGTCGGGTCCTCGCCGTAGACGTCGTCGCCGACCTCGGCGGTGGCCATCGCCTCGCGCATCCCCGAGGTCGGCCGGGTGACGGTGTCCGACCGAAGATCGACGAATTCGTCAGCCACGGTGATCCCTTCGGCCGCCGACTGCGGGGCTCGCAAGCTCACTCCTCGCGTCAGCCACGGAGCATCTCCGCCACCAGGAAGGCCAGCTCCAGCGACTGCTGCGTGTTGAGTCGCGGGTCGCAGGCGGTCTCGTACCGGTCGGGCAGGTCGAGGTCCTCGATGCCCTGGGCGCCGCCGAGGCACTCGGTGACGTCCTCACCGGTCAGCTCGACGTGCAGACCGCCGGGGTGGGTCTCCAGACCACGGTGCACCTCGAAGTAGCCGAGCACCTCGTCGACGATGCGGTCGAAGTGTCGGGTCTTGTAGCCGTTGGACGACTCGTGCGTGTTGCCGTGCATCGGGTCGCACTGCCAGACCACCTTGGCGCCGGAGGCGGTCACCTTCGCCACGATCGGCGGCAGGGCGTCGCGGACCCGGTGGTTGCCCATCCGGCTGATCAGGGTGAGCCGGCCGGGGACGTTCTCCGGGTTGAGCTTCTCGCAGAGCTCGATCGCCTCGTCCGGGGTGGTCGTCGGGCCGAGCTTCACGCCGATCGGGTTGGCGATGCGGGAGATGAAGTCGATGTGCGCCCCGTCGATCTGCCGGGTGCGTTCGCCGATCCACAGGAAGTGCCCGGACAGGCCGTACGCCCGGCGGTCGGAGACCCGGGTCAGCGCCCGGTCGTACTCCAGGGCGAGGGCCTCGTGCGAGCAGTAGAGGGTGACGGTGCGCAGCGCCTCTTCGTCGGTCATCCCGCAGGCCCGGATGAAGGCCAGCGCCCGGTCGATCTCGCGGGCGATCGCCTCGTAGCGCTCACCGGCCGGGGAGTTCTTGACGAAGCCCTTGTTCCAGTCGTGCACGGCGTGCAGGTCGGCGAGCCCGCCGGCCAGGTACGCGCGAAGCATGTTCATCGCGGCGGCCGAGTTCGCGTACGCCCGGATCATGCGCTGCGGGTCGGCGGCCCGCGCCTCCGGCGTGGCCTCCAGCGAGTTGATCATGTCGCCGCGGTAGGCGGGCAGGCCGCGCGCGTCGGTCGGCAGCGACCGGGGCTTGGTGTACTGCCCGGCGACCCGGGCCACCTTGACCACCGGCAGCGAGGCGCCGTAGGTGAGCACGATCGCCATCTGGAGCAGGGTGCGGGCGTTGGCCAGCAGGTGGCTCTCGGTGTTGTCGGCGAAGGTCTCCGCGCAGTCGCCGCCCTGGAGCAGGAACGCCTTGCCCTCACACACCAGCGCCAGCCGCTGCCGCAACTGGTCGACCTCGTAGGGCGCCACCACCGACGGCACGGTGTCGAGCACCTTGCAGACCTCGGCGACCTCCGCCGGGTCCGGCCAGGGCGGGATCTGCGTGCGCGGCAACTCCCGCCAGCGGTCGAGGCCGAGGGCCGCGTCCTCGGCCGAGTCGACGGTCGGACGGCTGGTCTGCAGCCCGGGGCTGCCCACCGCGGGATGGCTCAACTGATGCCACTCATGGCGCATGACAGAAAGCGTACGGCGACCGGCCCGGCGGCCGACCGGCGAGGGGCATGGTTCCGGCAGGTGAGAGCTGACTCACCCGGGCGCAGGTCAGGGCGTGGCGGCCGGGGCCGGCGTGTTGCCGCCCGGCGCCTCGGCGGCGATGCACCAGTCGGCGCCGTCGCGGGTGACCGTGAACAGCAGCGGCCGGGTGATCGTGCGGGAGCCGGCGGTGACCGAGACCGACGTGCTCACCTCCTGGCCACGGGGGCCGGAACGAATGTCCGTGATCTCGGCCTGCGGCACCTTGAAGTGGTCGGCGAAGTCGCCGTTGGGGCCGGTCGCGGCGGCGTCGAAGCTCTCCTGAAGGGCTGCGCAGAGCTGGCTGCGCCCGGCCGCGACGTCCTTGGCCGTCATCGCGTCGAGGTAGGCCTGCACCCGCTCCCGCGACTTCGTGGCGGCCTCCTCGGCCGGGGCCCGACCGGGCTTGGTCGCCGGATCGTCGTCCTCGCCGGCGCCGCAGCCGAGCAGGGCGAGGGGCAGGATTCCGAGCAGCACGGCGCCCGCCGCCAGTCTCCCGCGCGTCGCGCGCATCGCCACCTCCGTCGCCGTGGACATCGAGCCCCGTTGAGCGGCGAGTCTGTCACATCGACGCGCGTGCCCGGACGCCGCCGCGCCCGAACCGGGCGGCCCGCGACAGCCGGCGGGGAGGGACCGTTGCTGGTCCCTCCCCGCCGAGTGGGTGGTGCGTCGGCGCTCGGCTCAGCCGAGACCGCCCTTGATGGCGCCGATCAGCTCGCCGTTGCTGGTGTCACCGGAGAGCTCCCAGAAGAAGGCGCCACCGAGGCCCTGGTTCTTCGCGTACGTCATCTTGCCGTTGATCGTGGAGGGGGTGTCGTAGCTCCACCAGTTGCTGCCGCACTTGGCGTACGCCGTGCCGGCGACGGTGCCGTTGGCCGGGCAGGTGTTCTTGAGGACCTTGTAGTCCTCGATGCCCTGCTCGTAGGTGCCAGGGGCGGGTCCGGTGGCGGTGCCGCCAGGCGCGGCCTGGGTCACCCCGGTCCAGCCCCGGCCGTAGAAGCCGATGCCGAGCAGCATCTTGTCCGACGGGATGCCCTTGTTCTTGAGCTTCTGGATCGCCGCGTCGGACCAGAAGCCCTGCTGCGGGATGCCGGGGTACGAGGTGAGCGGGGAGTGCGGGGCGGTGGGGCCCTGGGCGGCCCACGCGCCGAAGAAGTCGTAGGTCATCGGCATGATCCAGTTGAGGTTCGGCGCGGCGCCCGCGTAGTCGGTGGCGTCGATCTTGCCGCCGTCGCTGCCGTCCGCCGTGATCGCGGCGGTGACCAGCGCGGACGAGCCGAACTTCGTACGCACTGCGCTGATCACGTTCTTGAAGGCGTTCGGGCCGCTGCTGTCACAGGTGAGACCGCAGGCGTTCGGGTACTCCCAGTCGATGTCGATGCCGTCGAAGACGTCCGCCCAGCGCGGGTCCTCGACCAGGTTGTAGCAGCTCTCGGCGAACGCGGCCGGGTTCTGCGCGGCCTGGGTGAAGCCGCCGGACCAGGTCCAGCCACCGAAGGACCAGAGCACCTTCAGGTTCGGATACATCTTCTTGAGCTTGCGCAGCTGGTTGAAGTTGCCGCGCAGCGGCTGGTCCCAGGTGTCGGCGACGCCGTCGACGCTGTCCGCCGCGGTGTACGCCTTGTCGTAGTCGGCGTAGCTGTCACCGATCGTGCACCGGCCGCCGGTGGTGTTGCCGAAGGCGTACAGGATGTGCGTCAGCTTGGCGGCCGAGCCGCTGGTGTGGACGTTCTTGACGTGGTAGTTGCGGCCGTAGATGCCCCACTGCGTGAAGTAGCCGACGACCTTCTTGCCGCTCGGGTCCGGCGGGGTGGTGGTGGGCGGCGGGGTGGTCGGCGGCGGGGTGGTGGGCGGCGCCGAGGTCGGCGGGGTGCTGGTGGGCGGCGTGGTGGTGGGGGGCGGGGTGCCGTTGCCGCCGCCGCACGGTGCGCCGTTGATCGTGCAGTTCAGCGGCGCCTTGTACGCGCCGGTGCCGTTGTAGCCCCAGCTGAACGAGGCGCCCGGCGCGATCGGGCCGCCCCAGCTCTTCTTGACCGCGACGTAGTGGTCGCCGGTGCGGGTGACGTCGGCGTCCCAGGAGCTGCTGACGCTGGTGCCCGACGGCAGGTCGAACTCGATGCGCCAGGTGCCCACCGAGGCATTCGTCCCGTTGGTGATGGTCACCCGCGTTTCGTGACCGGACCCCCAGTCCTGCGTCTTGGCGAACCCGGCGGTCACGCTGCCGGCGCCGAACGCACTGGCCATCGGGACCGTGGCAGCGGTCACCGCCATCACGGCTCCGACCCAGAGGGCCCGGCGGAACGATCTCTTCATGCGGCGTCTCCCTAAACAGTTAGGAAACTTTCCAGATTGATGGTGAGACGCTACTCACGCCGTCATCGCTTCGTCAAGATGTGCATCTATCGATTTATGCTGGGAGCGCACCCATGCCTGCCGCCGACCCCGGGAGCAGCCGGAGCGGCGGTCGGCGATGGACCGGCAACGGACGGGCGGCAGGCTGGCGGCGGTCCACCAACGGCACGGCGGCGGCGCGTAGCCTCGGCCCATGACCGTCTTCGACACCCGGATCGACGCCCTGGCCGGAGGCCCGGCCGACCTCGCGCAGTACCGCGGACGTGCGCTGCTGGTGGTCAACGTCGCCTCGCGCTGCGGCCTCACCCCGCAGTACGCCGGCCTCCAGGCGCTGCACGACGAGTACGCCGACCGCGGCCTGGTGGTGCTCGGCGTGCCCTGCAACCAGTTCGCCGGCCAGGAGCCGGGCAGCGCCACCGAGATCAGCGACTTCTGCCAGGTCAACTACGGGGTGACCTTCCCGCTCACCGAGAAGGTCGACGTGAACGGCCCCGGCCGTCATCCCCTCTACACGGCGCTGGTGGGGACCGCCGACGACGAGGGCCACGCCGGCGACGTGCGGTGGAACTTCGAGAAGTTCCTGGTCGTCCCGGACGGCACGGTGGCGGCCCGGTTCGCGCCCACCGTCGAGCCCGCCTCGGCCGACCTGCGCGCCGCCATCGAGAAGGTGCTGCCCCCGACGGCCTGACCGCCCGCCGGCTCCCGCCCCGCGCCGTTCTCCGGCGCGGGGCGACCGGCGTCCGACACGAACTCCGCCGCGCTGCATGCCGACCGGGCTACGGTCGGCGACACGTCAGGTGGTCCGGGCGGCTGGTCTTCCGGACCGGGCCCACCGCACCCGGGCCCGCCGGTCGTGACCCCCGCGCCTGATCAACGGCCGACGACGCCGACGCCGGCCGGGTCGGCCAGCGCGGCCCGGATCGGGGCGAGCGATGCGGTGAACTCGTCGAGTTCGCCGCCCTCCTCCCAGAGCTCGGCCAGCTCGGACCCCTCGGCGAGCACCCGGTCCAGCGCCCGCAGGGCCAGCGCGGGCAGCTCCGCGGAGATCGTCACGCGCCCGCCGGCGGTGAGGAAGTCCGGCGCGTACGCCGAGTCGACCGGCGGCCCGCCGGGCAGATGTGCGGCGACCACAGCCGCCGCCGCGACCGCCTTGGCCCCGGGCCACGAGTCAAGGAATTCGGCCTCCCGCACCGCCTCGCCCAGCGCCTGCTCCAGCAGCAGGGGGCGCTGCTCCGGCGACGCCTCGTCGAGGCCGGCGCACCAGTCCGCCGCTGCGTCGTTGTCGAACGGCCCCGCCGCCCACGTGCCCATCGCGCTCCCTGTCCCGTGCTCGCAAGTGGAGGCAGACTAGCCGCCACGTCCGACATAGGTCCTGCCGCGACGGCGACGCGTATCGCCCCGTACCCGGAGCGGGACGGCCGGTTCCCCGAACTCGACTCGCGCTCCGCCACCAGCAGCGAGCTGCTTCAGCGACACCTGCCGCAGTCGCGGGTGGTGCAGGTGTTCAACGACATCTGACCCGGGCAAACGTTCGTGCACCGCACCTAGCGGGGCAGGGCCCGGAGCACGATGCCCAGCAGGCGTTCGGTGGGGAAGTAACCCACGCGGCGAGAGTCGAAGCTCTCTGCCTGGTTGTCGCCGAGGAGCACGAGCATGCCCGGCGGCACGCGCTCCTGCCCCACCTCGGCCCGGACAGGCATGGCGCCGAATGGAACCGGATCGCCAGGAACGGCAGCCACCCGTTTGATCAACCAAGTGCGTCCGGCCACGGGTGCTGAGCCGTCAGCCGGTTGGAACGAGTTGCTCGGCCAGGCATTGCCCATCTGCTGTTCCACCACGACCACCTGCCCGACGGCTGGTGCCACACCACGGCGGACGAGCACCCGATCTCCGTTGTGATAGCTCGGCTCCATGCTCCGGCCACTTACCGTCACCGCGATCAGCCTGCGACTGAGTACAACCGACGCGGATAGACACAGACCGATCAGGACCGTGGAGGCGACGACCAGCGCCCACGGCCATGCTCCCAGCTCGAGCGCCACCGCGGCCCAGCCGACCGGTATGGACAGGGCGAGCGACAGAACGCTCAGAAGCCGCATGTTGCGGCCTTTCGCGAGGACGCGAACGACCGCGTCGGTAGGTCTGGCCGGGTTGAGCGCGGCAGACCCGCGCAGAACGCGCACGGACACCGATGAGCCGACATGGCTGGTACCGGCCGACGGTTGACCGTTCATTGGGCTCCCGTCAAGGCCACCGGTTCCGACCTCTCCTGGTAGCCCGACGCCTGCAGGGCGAACAACCGGGCGTATTCGCCGTCGGCGGCCATCAAGGCATCGTGGTCGCCGTCTTCCACGATTCGTCCATCGGCGAGCACCACGATGCGGTCGGCATCCCGCATCGCGCCAAGTCGGTGGGAGATGAGCAGGCTCGTCTGCCCCTGGCGCTGCTGGCGCAGCGATCGGTGGACCTCGTGTTCAGCCTCGGGGTCGAGGCCGGCGGAGGGCTCGTCGAGGATCATCAGGTCCCGCCGGTCCCGCAGGAACGCGCGAGCCAGTGCAAGCCGTTGCCACTGACCACCGGAGAGCACCACGCCGGTATCCGGATTCTCCTTGTCCGACTCCATGAAGAACATCCGGGACAGCAGCGTGTCGTATCCGCGCGGAAGCTCGGTGAGCGTGTCGTGCACGCGGGCTCGCCGCGCTGCGGCCTCGATCTGTGCCCGATCGTCAAAGGCGGAGAGATCGCCAAGCCCGATGTTTTCAGCAGCGCTCATCTCATAGTGCATGAAGTCCTGGAATACCGCGCCGATCCGCTGCCGCAGCACGGCCGGATCGACCTCGCGGATATCGACACCGTCCCAAATGATCGAGCCCTGCGTCGGGTCGTAGAAACGGCACATCAGCTTGACCAGCGTGGACTTCCCGGCTCCGTTCAGGCCCACGAGAGCGACTGCGGATCCGTGCGGAATCCGCAGGTTGAGATTGCGGAGTATCCAAGGATGCTCGGGGGAGTACCGAAACCAGACGTTCCGCAGTTCAATTCCGGTCGTCAACGGCGGTAACGGACGCGGCGTGGCAGGTACAGCCAGGTCCGGCTCGGCCTTGATGATTGCCACGTAGTGGTCGAACATCACCAGCGCCTGATGAGTCCGGGCCACCTCGCCGGCCAGCCCGGAGAGTGCGCCCTGCACACCGGCCAGCGCCGCAACAAAGATCGTGACATCGCCGACCGAAAGCCGCCCGGTCTGCGCGGTGCCCACCGCCCAGATGAGGCCCACCCCGGATACCATCGCCCCCAGCAGGCCCAGCCAGGTCTGGACGACGGCCTCTCGCCGGTCGACCTGGCGCTTTGCATTGTTGGCGGTCCGGCGCTCGACGAACATCCGGCCTCGTAGCAGGTCGCTGATGCCGAACAGCCGGACCTCCTTGGCGGCCTCCACGCTGGAGAGCAACTGGCTGTAGAAGATCTCGCGCCGCTCGACGGGCCCGATGTCCCAGAACATCCGGGCCCGCTGCCTCGACAGCACCACCTCGGCGGCCAGCATCGGGAGTCCGGCCACCAGCACAAGGACGGTCATCAGTGGGTTGAGCAGGTACAGCGCCCCGAGGAAGCCGCCGATCGTGATGGCAGCCCGAACGATACCGAGGACGCCGTCAACTGCCTGGCCCGGCGTGAGGCTGCCGGCCTGCTGTGCGAGGCGCAGCCGATCCAGAAAGTGTGGGTTCTCGAATCGCCCGAGGCCGACAAAGCCTCCCACGGCGGCGAATAACTGGTCCTGCGCCCGCAACCCCACCTCTCGTTGCAGTTCGGCGCGCAGATACTGGGTGATCTGCGGTATCGCCCCCGCAGCGAGACCTACGGCGGCGAGGCCGACCGCCGGCCCGATCAGAGGCCCTACTGCAGTACCCACGCTCAGCCTGTCGAGCACCAGCTTGGTCAGCCAGGCGGCAGCCACCGGCATGGCGCCGGTAACGAGCGTGGCCAACAGGTAGGACACGAGATGTCCGGGCTTCGCCTTGATCGCGAGCACGCCCGCCGCAATCGCAGGGCGTGTGATGTTCCGCATTCGTTCCTGACGGCTGAGCGAGCCTGCCGCCGCCGCAGAGCTGGCATCACCGTCGGCGGCCGATACCTGCGGGCCGGCCGTCGTCATGCCGGCACCGTTGACGGTTCGCCCAGCGCCAACTGGTTCGCGGTGACCACGAGCCGGCTTTCGGCGTCCGGCGACACGTGGAGCAGGGCCGGGAAGGCAGTGATCTGGAAAGCGTCAGCCAGCTTGTCGCCATCGGTGTTCGTCACCACCTGCGCCACAACGCGCAGCTCCGCGATGAAATCGGCGACCCGTGCGGGATCGCCGGTCACCACTGCCAGAACCCGGTCGCGTCCGCCCGGATACCGCTCGGCGTGCGCCACGAACTTGGGCATGGTCTCCTTGCAGGGCGCGCAGGTCGAGGAGAAAAATCCGACCAGGGTTTCACCGTCCAGTGACTCCCGGGACAGCGGTCGATCGTCCACCGTACGTACGGTGAATTCCCCGATTTCCGTACCCAGCGCCACGGCCGATGACGGACCGTTCACACTCGCCAACTGCTGGGCGTGTTCGCGTAGCCGCTTCAGCACTCCAATGAGGAGAATCAGGTTCAGCACGCAGAACGCGCCGAGAAAAACTACCGCGCTGACGAGAGTGGGCATCGTTCTTCTCCTTGTCGATAGTTCGGGCGAGAGCCCCGGCAACCCTGAGTTCTCAGCTCTCAGGCCGAAGCTCGGTAGAGCTGCACGATGTCGTCCAGAGCGATGACAGGCACGCTGAGGACCAAGCCGACGAAAGCCGCCAGCAACATGGCGCCCACGTCTGTCGGGCGGGAGGCCGTGGCCGTCATGGCACCGACCACCGCGAAACCTGCGAGAGCGACATTCCTTACCGCATGCCGATAGCCGAGGGGCGCCACGGTAGGGCCGAAACAACGGCACGAGGTTCTCCTCCCCTGGCGGACTGCGCCGACGATGGCCGCTGCGAACGTGGTCAGCAGGCCCGCCGCGATCGTGAAACCAGCGACAGCCGCCTGCCCTGCGGGGACCACTAGCAGCCCGCAGATCACGAACTCCCCGGCCACCACGACCCAGGCAGCAGGGCGCGCGAGGCCCGTGGGCAGCACGCGCATTTCCCGGACGGACGCCAAGAAGATGGCAAACCGATCCGGGCCCGCCACCTTGCTGACCGCCGAGGTCAGGAACACGGCTCCGATGAGGCAACGGATCGCCAGGGCCAGGTACTGCATCGGGTTCCCTCCCAATGGTGACGGGACGCCATCGGGTTTCCCCGCATCGGGCCGCAGGTTGAGGACCGCCCATCGCGTCAACGAGGCCTTCGGCGGACCGGCTTGCTGACATTTGAAGTGGTGCCCTCAACCTGACGGCTTCGTTCACGGTCTACCCGTGGCGATGCGCGGAAACTGTTTTCACCTCGGGATTCCGGTGTTGCCGGTTAAGGCCCTACCGTCCCCGTGGTCACTGACAAATGCTGAGCAGGGCCAGCGTCAGCGACAGTCGCAGATGTAGTAGCAGTTGTTGCCGTTGGAGTCGCAGCATCCGGCACAAGGTGCGGCCCATCCGCACTCGCCCGTGCAGCGCGGGCAGCGGGACCAACTGCCGCAGGCCATCGGGCCCGCTGCGGCAGCCGCAACCGCCTTGGGGATGAAGAGGCCAAGGAGACGGTCCCCCATGGCCTCGAGCTTCTTGTACATGTCGACTCCTTCTCATAAATCGAGCCACCCGGTGCGGCTCATATATTGACCATCGCCGCCGAGCGTGGAAGGAGCGTGGAAGGAGTGTGGAAGGAGCGTGGACGGCTGGCTCAACTCCACGCGCTCGCGCACCAGTGGGTGAACAGGCGGCCGGGCTTGCCCGGATGCGTGGTGGCCGTCGCGACGATGGACAGGCTCATCGTCGTTGCTGATCCGGCGGACGTCATTGCCGGCCCGCTCCCCCGCCGCCGGCCTGGGACGACGATTGGTCGAATCCGCGTCGGGTCAGACGGGGCGGCGGCCGGCGAAGCCGCACTCCACCCGGTGGTACCAGCGCACGTCTGTGTCTCCCTCCAGCCAGCACCAGAGCACCGGCCGGCCGTCCCGCTCGCCGGGGAAGTCGAGCAAGACCGGCGCGATGCCCTTGACCTGAATGTCGTGGGAGTGCAGTTCCTCGACGAGGGCGTGCAGCCGCGCCTCCAGTCCCTTGACCTCGGCCAGCCCGCCGAGCGGGCTGGCGCCGTGGTCGGCCAGGTCGACCCGCAGCTCGGCCAGGTCGGCCCGCAGCCGGATCAACTCGTCGACGCGCGGGCGCAGGGTGGCGATCAGGTGGCGGGCCTGGGCGAGGGTGAACACCGGGCCAGTATGGAACACGCGGCTGTCCGGCCGCGCGGTCGCCGGACGAACCGGTCGGCGTAGGAGGTCCGCCCGGCGTAGGAAGTCCGCCCGCCCCCCGGGTTTGTAGCTAACCTTCCTTGACGTGCCATCAACGTGTAGCTAAGTTTCGACCAAACCGACGGGAGGGGCGACATGGAGCGTAGGAAGTTCCTGGCCGGAGCGGGTGCGGTGACCGCGGGAGCGGTGGCGGCGACGGCCCCCGGTGCGGCCGGCCATGCCGCGCCCGGCATCCGCCACGTGGAGACCGGCCTCGACGCGCTCGTCCGATCCGACTTCGCCGAGCTCGCCGGCCAGCGGGTCGGCGTCATCTCGAACCCCACCGGCGTGGACTCGGCCTACCGGCACCTCGTCGACCTGATGCACGCCTCCGGCGCGGTGCGGTTGGCCGCCGCCTTCGGCCCCGAGCACGGCTTCCGCGGCTCGGCGCAGGCCGGGGGCAGCGAGGGCACCGGCATCGACGCCCGCACCGGGATCACCGTCTACGACGCGTACGGCGCCTCGCAGGCCAAGTGGGAAACCATGTTCACCGAGGCCGGCGTCGACACCGTCGTCTTCGACATCCAGGACGTCGGCGTCCGCTTCTACACGTACATCTGGACCATGTACACCTCCATGGTGGCCGCCGCCCGCGTCGGCAAGCGGTACGTGGTGCTGGACCGGCCGAACCCGGTCGGCGGCCGGGCCTACGGGCCGATGATGACCACCGCGTACACCTCCGGGGTGGGGCTGAAGGAGATCGTCCAGCAACACGGCATGACCGTGGGTGAGTTGGCCCGGTTCTTCAACGCCGAGTTCCTGCCCGCCGCCGCCGGGCGTCCGGTCGACCTGGACGTCGTGCGGTGCCGGCACTGGAAGCGCGACAGGCTCGCCGCCGACACCGACCTGCCCTGGGTGATGCCCAGCCCGAACATGCCCACCATGGACACCGCGCTGGTCTACCCCGGCACCGGCCTGTTCGAGGGCGTCGCCTCGATCACCGAGGGCCGGGGCACCTGCAAGCCGTTCGAGCTGATCGGCGGCCTGGCCGACGACTTCGACTACCACTGGTCCGACCGGCTCAACGCCCGCGAGCTGCCCGGCGTCGAGTTCCGCGAGGCATACTTCACGCCGACGTCCGCCGGGCAGAAGCCGGCCCTGCTCAACAAGCTCTGCGCCGGGGTCGAGGTGAAGGTCGTCGACCGGGCGAAGTACGACCCGATCCGTACGGGGGTCGCGATGCTGGTGGAGGCACACAAGTACGAGGCGTTCGCGTGGCGGCGCGACTCGTGGGACACCGTGCGCCCGTACTGGATCGACAAGCTGACCGGGTCGCCGCGGCTGCGCACGATGATCGACGCGGGCGCCGACGTGGACGACGTGGTCGCCGCCTGGTCCGGCGAGCTGGCGGAGTTCAACGACCGGCGCAAGCCCCACCTGCTCTACCGGTGACCTCGCCGGCCAGCCCGCACCTGCCGAGAACGGCGGGTTCGAGGCCGTAGTCAGAACACGCCTTTGGCCTGCAGCCCCCATGGGGGCTGCAGGCCAAAGGCGTGTGGTCGAACGTGCTCAGCACCTCAGGTACCCCCTAAGGCGTGTTTCATAAGTCGGTCAGAGCCATTCGGTGATGATCGCGATGGTCAGGACGGCTTGGAAGCGGACGGCGAGTTTGTCGTATCGGGTGGCGACGCCGCGATGGCGTTTGAGTCGGTTGATGCCGTTCTCGACGG
>NZ_JBEZMR010000052.1:0-30014 GCF_040652795.1 Micromonospora sp. NPDC048170 | reverse complement strand
GACCTGGACCTGTTCGTGGTGTTCTCGTCGGTGGCGGGGGTGTTGGGTTCGCCGGGTCAGTCGGCGTACGCGGCGGGCAACGCGTTCCTGGACGGGTTGGCGGTGTGGCGGCGACAGTCGGGACTGCCGGCGGTGAGCCTGGCGTGGGGCATGTGGGACACCCCCGGGATGGCCGCGTCGATCGACGAGGCGGATCGGGCGCGGTCCGCGCGGGCGGGCCTGACGCCGATGAGCGCCGAGGTCGGGTTGGAACTGCTCGACGCCGCCCTGGTGGCGGACCGGGCGGCCCTGGTACCGGCCGTGATCGACGTACCGGCGATGCGCGCGACCCTCGGCACCGGCGGCCCGGTGCCGGCCGTGCTGCGTACCCTGATCGGGTCGACGGCGGCCCGGCGACGGGCCGCGCGGGGCGGCGACTGGGCCAACCAACTGGCGGGCCTGGCGCCCGACGAGGCGCGGGCGCAGATCGACGTGCTGGTCCGGGGCCTCGTCGCGCAGGTGTTGGGGCACGGCGGCGCCGAGGCGGTGCCGGCGGACCGGGCGTTCCGGGAGTTGGGCTTCGACTCGCTGACCGCGGTCGACCTGCGTAACCGGCTGAACGCGGCCACCGGGCTGCGGCTGGCCTCGACGCTGGTCTTCGACTACCCGACCCCGGCCGTGCTCGCCGAACACCTCTACGAGCAGGTCTCCGGACAGATCACCGCCCGCCGGACGGCGGTGCGGACCGCCAACACCGACGAGCCGATCGCGATCGTGGGAATGGCGTGTCGTTACCCGGGTGGGGTGGAATCGCCTGACCAGTTGTGGGAGTTGTTGGCTGCCGGTGGTGACGGTATTTCGGAGTTCCCGGCGGATCGTGGTTGGGACCTGGAGTCGTTGTTTGATCCGGACCCGGACCGCAGTGGCACGTCGTACACGCGGCACGGTGGGTTCCTGTATGGCGCTGCGGAGTTCGATCCGGGGTTCTTCGGTATTTCGCCTCGTGAGGCTCTGGCGATGGATCCGCAGCAGCGGTTGCTGTTGGAGGCGTCGTGGGAGACGTTCGAGTCGGCGGGTCTGGATCCGCAGCGCCTTCGGGGCAGCCGGACGGGTGTCTTCGCCGGGGTGATGTACCACGACTACGCCTCCCGCCTGATGGACCTGCCACCGGACGCCGAAGGTTTCGTCGGCACGGGTACGTCGGGCAGCGTGCTGTCGGGTCGGGTGGCGTACACGTTCGGCCTGGAAGGGCCGGCGGTCACTGTCGACACGGCGTGTTCGTCGTCGCTGGTGGCGTTGCATCTGGCCGCGCAGGCGCTGCGGTCGGGCGAGTGTGATCTCGCTCTGGCCGGTGGTGTGACGGTGATGGCGACGCCGGGGACGTTCATCGAGTTCTCGCGTCAGCGTGGTCTGTCGCAGGACGGTCGATGCAAGTCGTTCGCCGCGTCGGCGGACGGCACGGGTTGGTCCGAGGGCGTCGGGGTGCTGTTGGTACAGCGGCTCTCGGACGCGCAGCGTGACGGCCGGCGGATCCTGGCGGTGGTGCGTGGTACGGCGGTGAACCAGGATGGTGCGTCGAACGGTTTGACGGCGCCGAACGGTCCGTCGCAGCAGCGGGTGATCCGTCAGGCCCTGGCGAACGCGCGGTTGACCGTGGCGGACGTGGACGCGGTGGAGGCGCACGGCACGGGCACGACGTTGGGTGATCCGATCGAGGCGCAGGCGTTGTTGGCCACGTACGGTCAGGACCGTCCGGCTGACCGGCCGTTGTGGCTGGGGTCGGTGAAGTCGAACATCGGGCATACCCAGGCTGCTGCCGGGGTTGCCGGTGTGATCAAGATGGTCATGGCGATGCGGCATGGTGTGGTGCCGTCGACGTTGCATGTGGACGAGCCGTCGCCGCACATCGACTGGACGGCCGGTGCGGTGGCCCTCGCCACTGAGCCGATGCCGTGGCCCGAGGTGGGTCGGCCGCGTCGGGCGGCGGTGTCGTCGTTCGGGATCTCCGGCACCAACGCGCACGTGATCATCGAGCAGCCGCCGACCTCGGTGGTCGATGGTGAGATCGTCGCCCGGGACGTGCCTCCGGTCGTGCCGGTCCTGCTGTCGGCCCGGTCCGACGCGGCGCTGGCCGCACAGGCCAGCCGGTGGGCCCGCTGGCTCGCCGCCGAGGAGCAGCTACGTCCGGTGGACGTCGCCTGGTCCTCCGTCAGCACCCGGCCGGCGCTCGAGCGCCGGGCCGTCCTGACCGCCGCCGACCGGGACGATCTGGTCGCGGCGCTGACCGCCCTCGCCGGTGGCGACCCTGTCGGTACGGTCGTCTCCGGTGCGGCCGCCCAGCGAGGCCAACTGGCGCTGCTCTTCTCGGGTCAGGGTGCGCAGCGTGCCGGCATGGGCCGGGAGTTGTCGGAGGCGTTCCCGGTGTTCGCCGCCGCACTGAGCGAGGTGTGTGCGCAGCTGGATCCGTTGTTGCCGGGTGCGTTGCGGGAGGTGTTGTTCGCCGAGGCGGGTACGGCTGAGGCTGCGCTGTTGGATCAGACGGTGTTCACGCAGGCGGGGTTGTTCGCGGTCGAGGTGGCCCTGTTCCGTCTGGTGGAGTCGTTTGGTGTCGTTCCGGACGTGGTGGCTGGTCATTCGATCGGTGAGGTGACTGCCGCGTACGTCGCGGGGGTGTTGTCTCTGGCGGATGCGTGCCAGTTGGTGGCGGCGCGGGGTCGGTTGATGCAGGCGTTGCCGGCCGGTGGCGGCATGCTCGCCGTGGCCGCCGACGAGGCTGCCGTGGCGGAGTCCATCGCCAACCTGACCGACCGGGTGGGCATCGCGGCCGTCAACGGGCCCACCGCCGTGGTGGTGTCCGGTGCCGTCCAGGCCCTCGACGAGCTGGAGCGGACCTGGCAGGACCGGGGCACGCGTACCCGCCGCCTGACGGTCAGCCACGCGTTCCACAGCCCGCTCATGGAGCCGATGCTCGACGAGTTCCGCGCGGTCCTCGACGGGTTGACGTTCTCGGCGCCGCTGCTGCCGGTCGTGTCGAACGTGACCGGTGCCTTGGCAGACGCCGACGAGATCCGCACCGCCGACTACTGGGTGCGGCACGTGCGGGAGGCGGTCCGCTACGCCGACGGGATCACCGCGCTGCGCGCGGCGGGCGTGGACACGTTCCTGGAGGTCGGCCCGCAGAGCGTCCTGACCGCGATGGTCGCCGACAGCCTGCCCGACGACGACGCCGTCCTGGCCGTCGCCGCCCAGCGTAAGGACCGGCCGGCGGCACCCGCCCTGCTGCACGCCCTCGCCGAACTGCACGTCCACGGCGTGCCGGTCACCTGGCAGCAGTGGTTCACCGACAGCGGCGCGCGGCGGGTGGACCTGCCCACGTACGCCTTCCAGCACGAGCGCTACTGGCCCGCCGCCAACCGGGCACGGCTGGGTGACGTGTCCGGAGCGGGACTCGGCCGGGCCGAGCACCCGCTGCTCGGCGCGGCAGTGGACCTGGCCGGCGACGACGAGATGGTGCTGACCGGCCGGATCTCCCTGGCCACGCACCCCTGGCTGGCCGACCACGCGGTCTCCGGCGTGACGCTGCTCCCGGGTACGGCGCTGGTCGAGCTGGCCGTACGCGCCGGCGACGAGGTGGGCCTCTCCCGGCTGCGGGAGCTGACCGTGGCCGCCCCGCTGGTCGTCTCCGGCACCGCAGGCGTGCGGATCCAGGTGCGGGTGGACGGGGCCGCCGACTCCGCGCACCGTGCCGTCACCGTCTACTCCCGTCCCGACGACGACGCCGAGTCGGGCTGGACCCGGCACGCGGAGGGTGTGCTGGAGCCCTCCACCGCCGGGGAACCGGTCCCGATCGCCTGGCCCCCCGCGGGGGCGGCCGAGGTCGACCTCGCGGACTGGTATCCGGCGCTGGCGGAGCACGGCCTGGCGTACGGGCCGGTCTTCCAGGGGCTCCGGCGGGCCTGGACCAGCGGTGGCGAGGTCTTCGCCGAAGTGGCCCTGCCGGACGACGCCGCCACGGAGGCCGCCCGCTTCGGGGTGCACCCGGCGCTGCTGGACGCCGCCCTGCACCCGATCGGGCTGCTGACCGGTTCCGAGCAGTCGGGCGGGCCGCGGGTGCCGTTCGCGTTCGAGGGTGTGCAGGTGCACGCCTCGGGCGCGGAGGTGCTGCGGGTACGCCTGACCCGCGACGGTTCCGGGGTGCGGCTGTCGGCGTACGACGAGGCGGGCACGCCGGTGGTGTCGGTGGACTCCCTGGTCCTGCGGGAGCTGACCGGCGTGGCCGCGCCGGGCGTGGCATCGCGGTCGTTGTTCGAGCTGCGGTGGCCGGCCGTGGAGGCTGCTGCCGGCGGGCAGGCGTCCGGCTGGGCGCTGCTGGCGTGCGGCCGGGAGATGCCGGCCGACCTGTCGGCACGGGTCGGGTTGGTCGCGTACGCCGATGTGGCGGCGGTCGCGGCGGCGGAGTCCGTCCCTCGGACGCTGCTTCTTCCGGTGTTCCCCCCGAGCGGTCCGGCGCTGGAGACGCCGGAGTCGGTCCGGGCGGTGACCTCGGACGTGCTGGCGACGGTGCAGGCCTGGCTGGCTGCGGACGCCCTTGCGGACGTGCGGCTGGTGGTCCTGACCCGGGGTGCGGTCTCCGTCTCCGACGACGACCGGGTCACCGACCTGGCCGGCGCGGCGGTGTGGGGTCTGCTGCGGTCGGCGCAGTCGGAACACCCGGGCCGCATCGTCCTCGCGGATGTCGACGGCGACCCGGACGCCGCACTGGTGACCACGCTCGACGGTGTCCTGCGGGAACCGGCCACGACCGGCGGTCAGGTGGCCGTCCGCAGCGGCGGGACGTACTCGGCCCGCCTGGTCCGGTCGGCCCTCCCGGTGGCAGCGGGGGCGCCGAACCTGGGTGACGGCGCGATGCTGGTGACCGGCGGCACGGGCGCGCTCGGCGCGCTGGTGGCGGAGCACCTGGTGTCGTCGTGGGGCGTGCGGTCGCTGGTGCTCGTGTCGCGGCAGGGCCCGTCGGCTGCGAACGCGGCCGAACTGGCGCAGCGACTGACCGCGCTGGGCGCCGCCGTGCGGGTGGTGGCCTGTGACGTGACGGACCGGGAGCAGGTCGGTGCGCTGGTCGCCGAGATCGGTGCGGCGGGCCGGCTGGCGGGCGTGGTGCACACCGCCGGCGTGCTGGACGACGGGGTCGTCGAGAAGCTGACCGTGGAGCGGCTCGCAGCCGTGTTGGCGCCGAAGGTGTCGGCCGGCTGGCTGCTGCACGAGGCGACGGCGGGCCTCGATCTGGACCTGTTCGTGGTGTTCTCGTCGGTGGCGGGGGTGCTGGGCTCGCCGGGTCAGTCGGCGTACGCGGCGGGCAACGCGTTCCTGGACGCGCTGGCGGTGCACCGCCGACAGTCGGGTCTGCCCGCGGTGAGCCTGGCGTGGGGCATGTGGGACACGGCAGGCATGGCCGCGACCCTGGACGAGGCGGATCGGGCGCGGTCGACGCGGGCCGGCTTGACGCCGATGAGTGCCGAGACCGGGTTGCAACTGTTCGACGCGGCTCTGGGCGCCGATCGGGCAGCCCTGGTGCCGGCCGTGATCGACGTGCCCGCGTTGCGGGCGGCGGCAGCCGGCGGTCCCGTGCCGGCCGTGCTGCGTACCCTCCTCGGCGTGACCGGCACCCGCCGCCAGGCGGGGCAGGGCGTCGGCGGATGGGCCGACCGGCTCGCCGGGCTGACGGAGGACGAGGGCCGCGCCCAGGTCGACGTGCTCGTGCGCGGCCTGGTGGCGCAGGTGTTGGGGCACGGCGGCGCGGAGGCGGTGCCGGCGGACCGGGCGTTCCGGGAGTTGGGCTTCGACTCGCTGACCGCGGTCGACCTGCGTAACCGGCTGAACGCGGCCACCGGGCTGAGGCTGGCCTCGACGCTGGTCTTCGACTACCCGACCCCGGCCGTGCTCGTCGACCACCTCTACGAGCAGGTCTCCGGACAGATCACCGCCCGCCTGACGGCGGTGCGGACCGCCAACACCGACGAGCCGATCGCGATCGTGGGCATGGCGTGCCGTTACCCGGGTGGGGTGGAATCGCCCGATCAGTTGTGGGAGTTGTTGGCTGCCGGTGGTGACGGTATTTCGGAGTTCCCGGCGGATCGTGGTTGGGACCTGGAGTCGTTGTTCGACCCGGATCCGGATCGCAGTGGTACGTCGTATACGCGGCATGGTGGTTTTCTGTACGGGGCGGCGGAGTTTGATCCGGGGTTCTTCGGTATTTCGCCTCGTGAGGCTCTGGCGATGGATCCGCAGCAGCGGTTGCTGTTGGAGGCGTCGTGGGAGACGTTCGAGTCGGCGGGTCTGGATCCGCAGCGCCTTCGGGGCAGCCGGACGGGTGTCTTCGCAGGCGTGATGTACCACGACTACGCCTCCCGTCTGATGGACCTGCCGACCGAGGTCGAGGGGTACGTCGGCACGGGTACGTCGGGCAGTGTGCTGTCGGGTCGGGTGGCGTACACGTTCGGCCTGGAGGGGCCGGCGGTCACCGTGGACACGGCGTGTTCGTCGAGCCTGGTGGCGTTGCACCTGGCCGCGCAGGCGTTGCGTAGTGGCGAATGTGACCTGGCCTTGGCCGGTGGTGTGACGGTGATGGCGACACCCGGCACGTTCATCGAGTTCTCGCGTCAGCGGGGTCTGTCGCAGGACGGCCGGTGCAAGTCGTTCGCCGCGTCGGCGGACGGCACCGGCTGGTCCGAGGGCGTCGGCGTGCTGCTGGTGCAGCGCCTGTCGGACGCCCAGCGTGACGGCCGGCGGATCCTGGCGGTGGTGCGTGGTACGGCGGTGAACCAGGATGGTGCGTCGAACGGTTTGACGGCGCCGAACGGTCCGTCTCAGCAGCGGGTGATCCGGCAGGCCCTGGCGAACGCGCGGTTGACTGTGGCGGACGTGGACGCGGTGGAGGCGCACGGCACGGGCACCACGTTGGGTGACCCGATCGAGGCGCAGGCGTTGTTGGCCACGTACGGTCAGGACCGTCCGGCTGACCGGCCGCTGTGGCTGGGGTCGATCAAGTCGAACATCGGGCATACCCAGGCTGCTGCTGGGGTTGCTGGTGTGATCAAGATGGTCATGGCGATGCGGCATGGTGTGGTGCCGTCGACGTTGCATGTGGACGAGCCGTCGCCGCACATCGACTGGACGGCCGGTGCGGTGGCCCTCGCCACTGAGCCGATGCCGTGGCCTGAGGTGGGTCGTCCGCGTCGGGCGGCGGTGTCGTCGTTCGGGATCTCCGGCACGAACGCTCATGTGATCATCGAGCAGCCGCCGGCCGAGGTGGTCGAGGGTGAGATCGTCGCCCGGGACGTGCCTCCGGTCGTGCCGGTCCTGCTGTCGGCCCGCGATACCGCCGCGCTCCGCGCCCAGTCGGGCCGGTGGGCGCGTTGGCTGACGGCGGACGAGGTCTCGCGTCCGGTGGACATCGCCTGGTCCTCGGTCACCAGCCGGCCGGCGCTGGAACAGCGTGCCGTCGCCGTGGTCGCGGATCGGGACAGCCTGCTCGCCGCACTCCGGGCTCTCGACGCGGGCGATCCCTCCGGCGCCGTGGTCACCGGCACCACTGCCGAACGCGGTCAACTCGCACTGCTCTTCTCGGGTCAGGGTGCGCAGCGTGCGGGTATGGGCCGGGAGTTGTCCGAGGCGTTCCCGGTCTTCGCCGCCGCACTGAGCGAGGTGTGTGCGCAGCTCGATCCGTTGTTGCCGCGTGCGTTGCGGGAGGTGCTGTTCGCCGAGGCGGGCACCCCGGATGCGGGGTTGCTGGACCAGACGGTGTTCACGCAGGCCGGTCTGTTCGCGGTCGAGGTGGCCCTGTTCCGCCTGGTGGAGTCGTTCGGTGTCGTGCCCGACGTGGTGGCCGGTCACTCGATCGGTGAGGTGACCGCCGCGTACGTCGCGGGGGTGTTGTCGCTGGCCGACGCGTGTCAGTTGGTGGCGGCGCGGGGTCGGTTGATGCAGGCGTTGCCGGCCGGCGGCGGCATGCTTGCCGTGGCCGCCGACGAGGCTGCCGTGGCGGAGTCCATCGCCGACCTGACCGACCGCGTTGGCATCGCCGCCGTCAACGGCCCCACCGCCGTGGTGGTCTCCGGTGCCGTTGACGTCTTGGACGAGCTGGAGCGGACCTGGCAGGACCGGGGCACCCGGACCCGCCGCCTCACGGTCAGCCACGCGTTCCACAGTCCGTTGATGGAGCCGATGCTCGACGAATTCCGGGCGGTCCTGGCGGGGTTGACGTTCGCGGCGCCGTTGCTGCCGCTGGTGTCGAACGTGACCGGGGCGCTCGCCGACGCCGAGGAGATCCGCACGCCGGAGTACTGGGTGCGGCACGTCCGGGAGGCGGTGCGCTACGCCGACGGGGTCACCGCGCTGCGTGCGGCGGGGGTGGACACGTTCCTGGAGGTCGGACCGCAGAGCGTGCTGACGGCGATGGCCGCCGACATCCTGCCCGACGACGATGGCGTGCTGGCGGTGGCTGTGCAGCGCCGGGATCGGCCGGAGGCACACGGCCTGCTGGCCGCGTTGGCCGAGTTGCATGTGCACGGCATGCCGGTCACCTGGCAGGAGTGGTTCGTCGACACCGGGGCGCGTCGGGTCGACCTGCCTACGTACGCCTTCCAGCACCAGCGTTACTGGCCCGAGGGCACGCCCGCGCGGCAGGCCGCCCCGGACGGCGGTGACGCCGAGTTCTGGGCCGCCGTCGAACGAGGCGACCTCACCGCCCTCGCCGCCGAACTCGGCGACGACGTCACGGCGCTGGACGCCCTCAGTCCCGCGCTGCCGGTGCTCACCCGCTGGCGTCAGCTGCGGTCCCGGGGCACCACGCTCGACGGGTGGTCGTACCGGATCGGCTGGGAGCCGGTGCGGCCGGCCCCCGCGACCGGGCTGGCCGGGCGGTGGCTCGTCGTCACCGTCGACAGCGGCACCGACGCGGGCGTCGCGAAGACGCTCACCGAGGCGGGTGCGCAGGTGGACACGCTGACCGTGTCGGCCACTCTCGCCCGCGCCGACCTCGGCGAGCGGCTGCGCCGGATCAGCGGGGAAGGCTGGGCCGGGGTGCTCTGCGTCCTGCCCCGGCAGGACCAGCCCCTGTTGCACGCGCCGGCGGTGCCCGCCGGCACGGCGGCACTGCTCACCCTCACCCGGGCGCTGACGGACACCGGCCTGCCGGGACGGGTGTGGGCGCTCAGCCGCACCGCGATGCCGGTCACGTCGGGCGAGCGGGTCGGCGACATCTGGCCCGCCCTGGCCTGGGGACTGGGCCGGGTCGTCGCCCTCGAACAGCCGGACCGCTGGGGCGGTCTGGTCGACCTGCCCGCCCGCGCCGACCGGAGCACCCGCGCCGGACTCGTCGCGGTGCTCGCCGACGGCACCCTGGACCAGGTGGCCGTACGGCGCAACGGCATCTTCGGCCGGCGGCTCGTGCCGGCCGCGCCGCCCGCCGGTTCGGGTTGGCGGCCGTCCGGCACGGTGCTGGTGACCGGCGGTACGGGTGCGTTGGGTCGGCACGTGGCTCGGTGGTTGTTGGGCAACGGGGCGGAGCAGGTGGTGTTGGCTTCGCGGCGGGGCCCCGATGCGCCGGGTGCGGCGGAGCTGGTGGACGAGTTGGGTGCGGTGCGGGTGGTGGCCTGTGACGTCACCGACCGGGAGGCGGTCACCGGCCTGGTCGCCGAACTGCCCGGGCTGACCGCCGTCGTGCACACCGCAGGCGCGTCCGGCGGCACCACCCCGGCGTACGAGGTGACCGACGGCGACCTGTCGGACACCCTGGCCGGCAAGGTGCTCGGCGCCGTACACCTGGACAGCGCCTGCCGGGGCCGAGAGCTCGACGCGTTCGTGGTCTTCTCCTCGGTGGCCGGCGTCTGGGGCGGCGGCGGCCAGGCCGGCTACTCGGCCGGCAACGCCCTGCTCGACGCGCTCGTCGCCGCCCGCCGGGCGGAGGGCCTACCCGCCACCGCCCTGGCATACGGGCCTTGGGCGGAGGACGGCATGGCCGCCGGGGAGACCGAGACCGGCCTGCGCCGTCGCGGTTTCAGCCCGCTCGCGCCCGACGCCGCCGTCGCGGCGCTGGGCCGCTGGGTGAACGCCCCGGAGGCGGCGCCGGTGATCGTCGACGTCGACTGGTCCCGGTTCGTCACGGCGTTCACCGCCGGGCGGCCGAGCCACCTCTTCGACCGGGTCGCCCCGGCCGTCGCCGAGGAGCCGGAGCGCCCGGCGGACGTGGCCGCCACCGACGGGCTGCGGGCCCGACTCGTGGCGCTGCCGGCGACCGGCCAGGAGGCGCTGCTGGTCGACCTCGTCCGCGCGGAGGCGGCGGCGGTCCTCGGCCACCCCACCACCGACCAGGTGCCGGCCGGGCGGGCGTTCCGCGAGCTGGGCTTCGACTCCCTCGCCGCCGTCCAGCTGCGGGACCGGCTGGGCCGGGTGACCGGCCTGACCCTGCCGTCGACCGTGGTCTTCGACCACCCGTCGGCGGCGGAACTGGCCCGCTTCCTGCGTACCGAACTGGTCGCCGGCGCGGACGGCGGCCCGGCCTCCGACGGCGTGACGACGGCCCGGCCGCCGGCCGACGAGCCGATCGCGATCGTCTCGATGGCCTGCCGCTTCCCGGGCGGGGTGTCGTCCCCGCAGGAACTGTGGCGGCTGCTGGCCGACGGGGTGGACGCGGTGACGCCGATGCCCACCGACCGGGGCTGGGACCTCGACGCCCTGTTCGACACCGACCCGGACCAGGTCGGCACCAGCTACACCCGCAGCGGCGGATTCCTGCACGACGTGGCCGGCTTCGACGCCGCGTTCTTCGGGATCAACCCGCGCGAGGCCCTGGCGATGGACCCGCAGCAGCGGCTGCTGCTGCACACCACCTGGGAGGTGTTCGAACGCGCCGGCATCGATCCGCAGCGGGTACGCGGCTCCGCCACCGGCGTCTTCATGGGCACCAACGGCCAGGACTACGCCACCCTGCTGCTGGGCGCCCGATCCCAGGTGGAGGGCTACCAGGCCACCGGCAACAGCGCGTCGGTGGTCTCCGGCCGCCTGGCGTACTCATTCGGGCTGCACGGCCCGGCGGTCACCGTCGACACGGCCTGCTCGTCGTCGCTGGTGGCGTTGCACCTGGCCGCGCAGGCGCTGCGCAGCGGCGAGTGCGACCTCGCCCTGGCCGGCGGCGTGACCGTCATGTCGACCCCGGGCGCGTTCCTGGAGTTCTCCCGGCAGCGCGGACTCGCCGCCGACGGGCGGGTCAAGGCGTTCGCCGCGGGCGCGGACGGCACCGGCTGGGGCGAGGGCGCCGGCGTCCTGCTGCTCCAGCGGCTCTCCGACGCCCAGCGGGACGGCAACCGGATCCTGGCCGTCGTGCGCGGCAGCGCGGTCAACCAGGACGGCGCGAGCAACGGCCTCACCGCACCCAACGGGCCGGCGCAGCAGCGGGTCATCCGGCACGCGCTGGACAACGCGGGCCTGACGACGGACGACGTGGACGCGGTCGAGGCGCACGGCACCGGCACCACCCTCGGCGACCCGATCGAGGCGCAGGCCCTGCTGGCCACGTACGGCCGCGGCCGACCCGCGGACCGGCCGCTGTGGCTGGGCTCGGTGAAGTCGAACATCGGCCACACCCAGGCCGCGGCGGGTGCCGCCAGCCTGATCAAGATGGTGCTGGCCCTGCAACACGAGGTGCTGCCGGCGACCCTGCACGTCGACGCGCCGACCCCGCACGTGGACTGGACGTCCGGTGCGCTGGCGCTGCTCACCGAGGCGCAACCGTGGACCTCGGCGGACCGGCCCCGGCGGGCCGGCGTCTCCTCGTTCGGGATCAGCGGCACCAACGCCCACGTGATCCTGGAACAGGCACCGGAGAGGTCGGAACCGGCTTCGGGCGCCCCCACGGGCGGCGAACGCCCGCAGGGGCACCTCCCGTGGCTGCTCTCCGCCGCCGACCCGGCCGGGCTGCGCGGCCAGGCCGACCGGCTGGCCGACCGGATCGGTACGGGCGACGACCCCGCCGACCTGGTCGCCTGGGCGCTCGCGGACGGCCGGGCCCAGCTCGGCCAGCGGGCGACGGTGGTCGCGGCCGACCGGGCGACCCGACTGGCCGCGCTGCGGGCGCTGGCCGCCGGGGAGCCCCACCCCGCGCTGGTCACCGCCCGGCGGCGCTCGGGCGGTCTCGCGGTCCTCTTCTCCGGCCAGGGCGCCCAGCGCCCCGGCGCCGGCCGTCAGCTGCACGCCACGTTCCCGGTGTTCGCGGCGGTGCTGGACGAGGTCTGCGAGCTGCTGGACCGGCAACTGCCGCAGCCGCTGAAGCCGGTGCTGTTCGCGGCGGAGGGCAGCGCGGAGGCCGCGCTGCTCGACGAGACGGTGTTCACCCAGGCCGGGCTGTTCGCGCTGGAGGTGGCCCTGTTCCGGCTGGTCGAGTCGTTCGGGGTGGTGCCCGGTCACGTCGCGGGGCACTCGATCGGCGAGATCACCGCCGCGCATGTCGCCGGGGTGCTGTCCCTCGCGGACGCCTGCACGCTGGTGGCCGCCCGGGGCCGGCTGATGCAGGCCCTCCCGGCCGGCGGCGGGATGCTCGCCGTCGCCGCCGACGAGGCCGCGGTGGTCGAGTCGCTGGCCGGGCTGACCGGACGGGTCGGTGTCGCGGCCGTCAACGGCCCCACCGCCGTGGTGGTCGCCGGGGCGGTCGACGCCCTCGACGGGCTGGAGCGGCTCTGGCAGGACCGGGGGGTGCGGACCCGCCGACTGCGAGTCAGCCACGCGTTCCACAGCCCGCTGATGGAGCCCATGCTGGCCGAGTTCCGGGCGGTGCTGGACCAGCTGAACTTCGCCGCGCCGCTGCTGCCGGTGGTGTCGAACCTGACCGGCACGGTCGCCGACCCGGCCGAGATCCGCACGCCGGAGTACTGGGTGCGGCACGTCCGGGAGGCCGTCCGGTACGCCGACGGCATCCACGCGCTGCGTGACGCGGGAGTGGACACCTTCCTGGAGCTGGGCCCGCAGGGCGTGCTGACCGCGATGACCGCCGGTCTGCTGCCCACCGACGACGACGGGACGGCCGTGGCGGCGCTGCGTGCCGGCTCCGACGAGCCGGGCGCCCTGCTGTCCGCGCTGGCTGCCCTGCACGTCACCGGGCGGGACGTCGACTGGGCGGCGGTGCTCGGCGTGCTGGCCGGCACCCGCCCCGACGCCCGCGGGCTGCCCGACCTGCCGACGTACGCGTTCCGGCCGCAGCGCTACTGGCCGACGGTGAGCATGACCCCGGCCGGGGCCGCCGACCCCGTGGACGACGCGTTCTGGCGGGCGGTCGCCGACCGCGACCTGGACCGGCTCGGCATCGACCCCGAACAGCCGCTGCGCGAACTGTTGCCGGAACTGGACTCGTGGCGTCGTCGCCAGCACCTCGACGGGACCCTCGCCGGCTGGCGGTACCGGGTCACCTGGCAGCAGCGGCCGTCGACCGGCGGGGTCGCGGGCACCTGGCTGGTCATCGCCCCGCCGCAGCGGGTCACCGACCGGGTGGTGGCCGCGCTCACGGCCGGCGCCGCGACCGTGCACGTGCTGACCGTCGACCCGGCCACGGCCACCCGGGACGGCCTCGTCGCCGACCTCGACCGGCTCACCGCGGCGCACCAGCCGACGGGCCTGCTCTCCCTGCTGGCGCTCGACGAGGCGCCACACCCGGAGCAGACCGCGCTGCCGACCGGCCTGGCGGCGAACCTGCTGCTGGTGCAGGCACACACCCTCCGGTCCGGCCCGCCCGTGCCGCTGTGGCTCGCCACCACCGGTGCCGTCGCCGTCGACGACGAACCGGTCGTGCACCCCGTGCAGGCCACCACGTGGGGCCTCGGTCTCGTCGCCGCCCTGGAGCACCCCCGGCACGTCGGCGGAGTCGTCGACCTGCCGGCGGACGGGAGCGACGAGTCGTACGGGGCCCTGGCGACCGCGCTCACCAACGTCGACGGGGAGGACCAGTTGGCGATCCGGGGAGCCGTCGTGCACGCCCGCCGCCTGGTCCGGCACACCGGAGCGCCGGCGGCGAATGGTGGGTACCGCCCGCACGGCACCGTCGTGCTCACCGGCGGAACCGGCGCCCTCGCCCGGCACACCACCGACTGGCTCGGCCGGCAGGGCGCGGAGGTGCTCCCGCTGGACGAGCCGGCGGCGGGCAAGCTCGGCGACCTGATGGAGCAGTTGGCCGCCGAGAGCCGGCCGGTCTCCGCGCTGGTCCACGTACCGGCGGAGACGGGATCGGTGCCGTTGGCCGAGCTGACGGTCGCGGGCCTGGCCGCGGACCTGGTCGCCACCGTCGGCGACCTCCCGAGGTACGCCGACGAGCTGGCCCACCGGCCGCTCGACGCGTTCGTGCTCTGCACCTCCACGTCGGGGGTGTGGGGCGCGGGTGGCCGGGCCGGCCAGTCCGCGGGTGACGCGCTGCTGCACGCGCTCGCGGCGACCCGGCGGCACGGCGGCCTGGCGGCCACGGTCGTGGCGTGGGGGCCGTGGCAGGACGAACCCGAGTCGGCCGAGCTGGCGCAGCTGCGCCGTCGGGGCCTGCCGGGCCTGCCGCCGGAGCAGGCCGTCGAGGCGTTCGGGCAGGCTCTGCGCGAGGAGGCGACGCTGGTGGTCGCGGACGTGCGCTGGGACCGGTTCGTGCCGGCGTTCGCGTCGATGCGGCCGTGCCCGCTGCTGACCGGGATCCCCGAGGCGTCCGCGGCGCTGCCCACCGACGACGTCCGCCAGCCGGCGGACGACGAGGCGGCGACCGCGCTGCGGGAGCGGCTGCGCCCGCTCAACCCCGGCGAGCGGGACGCGGTCCTCGTCGAGCTGGTGGGCGCGCTGGCGGCGACCGTGCTCGGCCACACCGAGGGCGGGGGACTGGAGCCGGAACGCGCGTTCCGGGAGGTCGGGTTCGACTCGATGACGGCCGTGGAGCTGCGCAACCGGCTCCGCGCCGCCACGGGGGTGCAGATGCCCGCCGGCGTGGTGTTCGACTACCCGACGCCGGCGGCGCTGGCCCGGCACCTGCGCGACCGGTTGGTCGAGGACGGCGCCGCCGCGGCCGGCCCGCTGCTGGCCGAACTGGACCGGCTGGACGGCGTCTTCACGGCCAGCGCACCGGACCGGCTGACGCGACAGAAGCTGCTGGTGCAGTTGCAGGCGTTCGTCGCCCGGTGGGGTGACGAACGCGGGCCCGTCGAGGAGGAACCGGCCGCGCACGCCCTCGACGACGCGACGGATGCCGAGATCTTCGATTTCATCCACCGCGAGTTGGGCGGGCCCGGCGGCAATTTGCCGAACATCTAGAAATGGTGGTTCCCGGCCGTTGTCGACGGTCGTGGCGAAGCCGGCCGGGCGGGGTGTCGCACCCGCCCGGCCGTACCCCGCGAGGCGGCAGCCCCGGGCCGTTCAGCAGGGCTGCTCGGCCCAGCCTGCGGCCCCGCCGTGTAGGGGCACCGGGTAGGGGCAGGCTAGGGGTTGTGACCGCCGTCCGGCGACAATTACCTTCCTCCGGTAAGTAAGACCTGGTCTGCGCTAAAACGCTTTTTGTCTGGGCAATTCGTGGTCGGCTGAATGGGCATTGGTCTTCGCGGCTTGTGGCGTCTGTGGACGGTATTGGGTCGCCTGGTTCTCTCCGGCCCGAAAAGGTGGCACTAATGGCGACTGAAGATACGCTACGCGAGTACCTGAAATGGGTGACGGCGGACCTTCACCAGACCAGGAGAAAACTCGGCGAGCTTGAGGCGGCCAGCCGCGAGCCGATCGCCATCGTCGGCATGGCCTGCCGGTTCCCGGGCGGGGTGCGCTCGCCGGAAGAGCTGTGGGAACTCGTCGACTCGGGTCGCGACGCCATCTCCGGCTTCCCCGCCGAGCGGGGCTGGGACGTGGCGCAACTGTTCCACCCGGACCCCGACCACCCCGGCACCTCGTACGTCGCCGAGGGGGGCTTCGTCGACTCGGCCACCGACTTCGACGCCGCGTTCTTCGGCATCTCGCCCCGCGAGGCGCTCAGCATGGATCCGCAGCAGCGACTGCTGCTGGAGACCTCCTGGGAGGCGTTCGAGCACGCCGGGATCGACCCGTCGACGTTGCGCGGCCACCAGGTCGGGGTGTTCGCCAGCACCACCGGCCAGGACTACGTGTCGCTGCTCCAGCAGCCGCCGCCCGGCACCGAGGGCTACATCCTCACCGGGACGGCGGCGAGCGTCGTGTCCGGCCGGATCTCGTACGCCCTCGGCATCGAGGGTCCCGCGGTCACCGTCGACACCGCCTGCTCCTCGTCGCTGGTCGCGCTGCACCTGGCGGTGCAGGCGCTGCGGCACGGGGAGTGCACCCTGGCGCTGGCCGGCGGCGCCACCATCATGTCCACCCCCGCCGCCTTCATCGGCTTCAGCCGGCAGCGCGGCCTGGCCCTCGACGGCCGGTGCAAGTCGTTCGCCGCCGCCGCCGACGGCACCGCCTGGGGCGAGGGCGTCGGCCTGCTCCTCGTCGAGCGGCTCTCCGACGCGCGGCGCAACGGCCACCCTGTCCTGGCCGTGGTCCGTGGCAGCGCGGTCAACCAGGACGGCGCCAGCAACGGGCTGACCGCCCCCAACGGCCCGTCCCAGCAGCGGGTCGTCCTCCAGGCGCTGGCCAGCGCCCGGCTCGCCCCCGAGCAGGTCGACGTGGTGGAGGCGCACGGCACCGGCACCACCCTCGGCGACCCGATCGAGGCCCAGGCCCTGCTGTCGACGTACGGGCAGGGCCGGCCGGCGGACCAGCCGCTCTGGCTCGGCTCCGTCAAGTCGAACATCGGGCACACCCAGGCCGCCGCCGGGGTCGCCGGGGTGATCAAGATGGTGATGGCGTTGCGGCACGAGCGGGTGCCCGCGACGCTGCACGTCGACGAGCCCACCCCCAACGTCGACTGGACGGCCGGCGCGGTGTCGGTGGTGACCAGCCCCCAGCCGTGGCCGACCGGCGAGGAGCCCCGCCGGGCCGGGATCTCCTCCTTCGGCATGAGCGGCACCAACGCCCACGTGATCATCGAGGAGGCGCCCGCCGCCGACCCGGCCCCGGCCGCGCCGGACGCCCCGGACGGGCCCGCCGCCGCGACCGACGCGGACACCACCCCCGCCCCGGTCACCGGGGCGGGCCTCGTGCCGGTGCTGGTCTCCGCCCGGGAGGCGGACTCCCTCGCCGCCCAGGCGACCCGCTGGGCCGACTGGCTCGACGGCCGCCCCGACCTGCGCCTGCCCGACATCGGCTGGTCGTCGGCCAGCAGCCGGGCGAGCCTGGAACACCGGGCCGTGCTGCTCGTCGAGGACCGCGCCGCCCTGTTGGGCGGCCTGCGCGCGCTCGCCGACGGCTCGGACGTCCCGGGCCTGGTCACCGGTGCCGGGCCGCGCGGCGGCAAGCTGGCGTTCCTCTTCTCCGGTCAGGGCGCGCAGCGCAGCGGCATGGGCCGCGACCTGGCCGCCGCGTTTCCCGTCTTCGCCCGGGCGCTGGCCGAGGTCTGCGCCGAACTGGACCGCCACCTGCCCCGCCCGCTCACCCCGGTGATCTTCGCGCCGGAGGGTGCCGAGGCCGCCGGGCTGCTCAACCAGACGATCTTCACCCAGGCCGGCCTGTTCGCCGTCGAGGTGGCGCTGTTCCGGCTCCTGGAGAGCTGGGGGATCGCCCCGGACGTCCTGCTCGGCCACTCGATCGGCGAGCTGTCCGCCGCCCACGTGGCCGGCGTGCTGTCGCTGCCGGACGCCGCCACGCTCGTCGCGGCCCGGGGCCGGCTGATGCAGGCCCTGCCGGCCGGCGGCGCGATGCTGGCCGTCCAGCTCCCCGCCGACGCGGTCCGCGCCGCCCTCGACGGCCTGACCGACCGGGTCGCCGTGGCAGCCGTCAACGGGCCCACCGCCGTGGTGGTCTCCGGCGCGGCCGACGCGGTCGAGGAACTCGAACGCCGCTGGGCCGACCAGGGCGTACGGACCAGGCCGCTGCGGGTCAGCCACGCCTTCCACAGCCCGCTGATGGAACCCATGCTCGACGAGTTCGCCGCCGTGGTGCGCGGGCTGGAACTGCACCCGCCGACCCTGCCGATCGTGTCGAACCTGACCGGCGCGGTCGCCGATCCCGACGAGATCCGCACCGCCGACTACTGGGTCCGGCACGTGCGGGAGGCCGTCCGGTTCGCCGACGGCGTGGAACAGCTGCGCGCCCTGGGGGTGCGCACGTTCCTGGAGGTCGGCCCCAGCGGGGTGCTCACCGCGCTGACCCACGACATCCTGACCGCGGCCGGCGCGGACGACGACCGGGCCGCGGTGGCGCTGCTGCGCCGGGACCGCGGCGAGCCCGCGTCCGTGTTCACCGCCCTCGCCGAGCTGCACGTCGCCGGGGTCGAGGTGGGCTGGGCCGAGCTGTTCGCCGGCACGGACACCACGCGGGTGCCCCTGCCCGCGTACGCCTTCCGGCGGCAGCGGTTCTGGCCCGAGCCGCCGCCCGCCGCCCCCGACCCCACCACGCCCGGCGACGACGACGAGTTCTGGACCGCCCTGGAACAGGCGGACGTCGACACGCTGCGCGGCGAACTGGGCGTCGGCGAGGACGACGACGAGCAGGTACGGGCGCTGCTGCCGGCCCTGCCGGTGCTCACGTCGTGGCGCCGGTCCCGGCGCGAACGCTCCGTGGTGGACGGCTGGTCGTACCAGGTGACCTGGAAGCCCGTCGCGGTCGACGACCGGGACGGGCCGGCGGGCCGCTGGCTGGTCGTGCTGCCGGCCGACGACGCCCCGGCCTGGGCCGACCGCCTGGTCGGCGTCTTCCCCGACGCCGAGCCGCTGGTGCTGCGCGTGGGCGCGGCGGACCTCGACCGCGCGACGCTCACCGGCCGGCTGCGGGAACTGATCGACGGACGGCCGGTCGACGGCGTGCTCGCCCTGGTCGCCGGCCAGGACCGGCTGTTGCCCGAGCACCCCGGCGTGACCGTCGGCGCGGCCGCCACCCTCGCCCTGGTCCAGGCCATGACCGACCTGGACCTGGTGGCCCCGCTGTGGTGCGTCACCAGCGGCGCGGTGGCGGCGGCCCCGGGCGACCGGGTCGAGCACCCGCTGCAGACCGAGGTCTGGGGCCTCGGCCGCGCGGCGGCGGTCGAACAACCGCACCGCTGGGGCGGGCTGGTCGACCTGCCGCCCACCGTCGAGGACGCCACCGCCCGGCGGCTCGCCGCCGTGCTGGCCGGCGACGGCGGCGAGGACCAGGTCGCCGTCCGGCCCGGCGGGATCTGGGCCCGCCGGCTCAGCCCGGCCCCGCCGGCGGCGGACCAGTCGCCGGCCGGCGACTGGTGCTCCGGCACCGTCCTGGTCACCGGTGGCACCGGCGCCCTCGGCGGCCACGTCACCCGCTGGCTGCTGGACCGGGGCGTCGGGCAGGTGGTCCTGGCCAGCCGGCGGGGCGCCGCCGCTCCCGCCGTGGCGGACCTGCTCGACCGGTACGGCGCGGACGGGCGGGTCACCGTCGCCGCCTGCGACGTCACCGACCGGCGTTCCGTGGCGGACCTGGTGGACTCGCTGCCCGGCCTGACCGCCGTCGTGCACGCCGCCGGCACCGACCAGCTCACCCCGCTGACCGACACCACCCTCGACGAGTTCTCCCACGTCGTCGCCGGGAAGGTGCTCGGCGCCCTGCACCTCGATGCCTGCCTCGCCGACCGCGAGCTCGACGCGTTCGTGCTCTTCTCCTCCATCTCCGGCGTGTGGGGCAGCGCCGGCCAGTGCGCCTACGGCGCCGGCAACTCGCTGCTCGACGCCCTGGCCGTCAACCGGCGCGGCCGGGGTCTGCCCGCCACCGCCGTCTCCTGGACGGCCTGGGGCGGCGCCGACGGCATGGCCGCCGAGAACGTTGCCACCGGGCAGCTGAACCGGATGGGCCTGCCGCCGATCGACCCGCAGAAGGCGCTCGTCGCGCTGGACCGGGCGATGCGGCGTCCGGCCTCCTGCGTCACCGTCGCCGACGTCGACTGGACCCGGTTCCATCCCGCGTTCACGGTGGCCCGGCCCAGCCCGCTGCTCGGCGACCTCCCGCAGGTGCGGGCGATCGTCGCGGCGGAGGAGGCCACCGGCCCGGTCGGCGGCGCCGTCGCCGCACCGCTGCGGCACCTGGCGTCGCTCCCGGCGGCGGACCAGGAGCGGGAGCTGCTGCGGCTGGTCAACGAGCAGACCGCGGCTGTCCTCGGCCACGCCACCCCGGACGAGTTGCGCGGGCGTCCGTTCAAGGACCTCGGCTTCGACTCGCTGACCGCGGTGGACTTCCGGGGGCGGCTGAACACGGCCACCGGCCTGCGGCTGCCCACCACGCTGGTCTTCGACTACCCCACCCCGGCCGAGTTGGCCGCGCACCTGCGCGAACTGGTGTCCGGCGCCAACCCGGCCGACGCGCCGGAGACGCTCGTCGTCGACGCCGACGAGCCCGTCGCGATCGTCGGCATGGCCTGCCGCTACCCGGGCGGCGTCGACGGGCCGGAGGCCTTCTGGCGGCTGGTCGCCGACGGCGTGGACGCCATCTCGGCGTTCCCGACCGACCGGGGCTGGGAGATCCCGGAGCCGGTGGAGGGCGCGTACGCCCCGGCCGGCGGCTTCCTCTACGACGTGCCCGACTTCGACCCCGCCTTCTTCGAGATCTCGCCCCGCGAGGCGGTGGCGATGGACCCGCAGCAGCGGCTCACCCTCGAGGCGTCGTGGGAGGCGCTCGAACGGGCCGGGGTGGACCCGGCGTCGCTGCGCGGCACCCGCACCGGTGTCTTCGTGGGCGCCTCGACCTCCGGGTACGGCACCGGTCTGACCGAGGTCCCCGAGGGGGTCGAGGGCTACCTGATGACCGGCGCCGCGCACAGCGTGATCTCCGGCCGGGTGGCGTACACCCTGGGGCTGGAGGGTCCGGCCGTCACGGTCGACACCGCCTGTTCCTCGTCGCTGGTGGCGCTGCACCTCGCCGGCGCGGCGCTGCGCCGGGGCGAGTGCGACCTGGCGCTGGCCGGCGGCGTGGCGGTGATGGCCACCCCGACGGCGTTCCAGGAGTTCTCGCGGCAGGGCGGGCTGGCCTCCGACGGGCGCTGCAAGTCCTTCGCCGCCTCGGCGGACGGCACCGGCTGGTCCGAGGGTGTCGGCATGCTGCTGGTCCAGCGGCTTTCGGACGCCCGCCGGCAGGGCCGGCGGATCCTGGCCGTGGTACGCGGCTCGGCCGTGAACTCCGACGGCGCGTCCAACGGCCTGACCGCGCCCAACGGTCCCTCCCAGCAGCGGGTGATCCGGCAGGCCCTCGCCAGCGCCCGGCTGGCGTCCACGGACGTGGACGTCGTCGAGGCGCACGGCACCGGCACCACCCTCGGCGACCCGATCGAGGCGCAGGCCCTGCTGGCGACCTACGGCCAGGACCGGGGCGACAGCGGCCCGCTGCTGCTGGGATCGGTGAAGTCGAACATCGGCCACTCGCAGGCCGCCGCCGGCGTGGCCGGTGTGATCAAGATGGTGCTGGCGATGCGGGAGGGCACCGTCCCGGCGTCGCTGCACGTCGACACGCCCTCGCCGCACATCGACTGGTCCGCCGGCGCCGTGGAACTGGTGACCCGGTCCCGGCCGTGGCCGGCGGTGGACCGGCCGCGCCGCGCGGCGGTCTCCTCGTTCGGGATCTCCGGCACGAACGCCCACGTGGTCATCGAGCAGCCCACCGACGCCGACCCGGCCGGTGACACGGAGCCCGCCTCCGCCCCGGCGGCCGGGCTGGTCGCCTCGGACGTGGTCGGGTGGCCGGTGTCGGCCCGTTCCGCCTCCGCCCTGACCGCGCAGGCGTCCCGGCTGGCCCGGCACGTACGGCAGCACCCCGGTCTCGCCCCGGCGGCGGTCGGCTGGTCCCTCGCGGCCACCCGGTCGGCGTTCGACCGGCGGGCCGTGGTGATCGGCGCGACCCCGGGTGAGCTGCTGGCCGGCCTGGACGCGCTCGCCGCCGGAACCCCGGCCGGCAACGTGGTGACCGGCACCGTCACCGCCCACGGCGCGGGCGCGGTCCTCCTGTTCCCGGGGGCCCGTTCGGCGGGTGCGGCGGCCGGACTGGTCGGCCGCTGCCCGGTCTTCGACGACACGCTCGCCGAGTGCCGGCAGGCCCTGGCGCCCTGGCTCGACGTCGACCCCGCCGCCCTGCTGACCGGCGCGGACGCCTCCTGGACCGACCGCCCGGAGCTGGCGCAGCCCGTCCTGTTCGCCGTCGGGGTGGCGCTCGCCGCCGTCTGGCGGCACGCCGGGGTGACCCCGGCGGCGGTCATCGGGGACGCGGACGGCGAGATCGTGGCCGCCTGTGTGGCGGGCGTGCTGTCCCTGCCCGACGCGGCACGGACGGTGGCGCTGCGGGCCCGGGCAGCCGCAGGCGAGGTGGACCCCGCCGGCCTTCGCGCCGACCTGGAAGGGCTCGCCCCCCTGCCCGGAACCGCCCGACTGGCCTCCACCGTCACCGGCGACTGGGCCGACCGGGCCACCCTCGTCGCCGGCCACTGGGCCGACGGGACGGGACGGCCGGGGCTGTTCGACGACGCCGTCCGTACCGTAGTCTCCGCCGGACACACGATCTTCGTGGAGGTCTCGCCGGAGCCGGTGCTGACCGCCCGCGTCGCCGAGATCCTCGACGGAACCGGCACCACCGGCCAGGTCCTGGACACCCTCGGCGGGCCGGACGACGCCGTGACCCGGCTGCTGACCAGCCTCGCCACCGCGTACGCCGTCGGCCTGCCGGTGGACCAGCGCCGGATGCTGCCCACGAGCGAACCCGTCGACCTGCCGACGTACGCCTTCGACCGGCACCGCTACTGGCTGGAGCGCACCGGCGCCCACCGTTCCGTCCTGCCCTCCGTCGGCCTCGACGTCGTCGACCACCCGCTGCTCAGCGCCGTCGCCGACCTGCCGGGCGACGAAGGTCTGTTGTTCACCGGCCGGATCACCCTCGCCACCCACCCCTGGCTGGCCGACCACGCCGTGCTGGGCACGGTCCTGCTGCCCGGGACGGCGCTGGTCGAACTCGCGTCCTGGACCGGGCGGCACGCCGACGCGGCGTCCGTCGCCGAGCTGAACCTGGAGGCGCCGCTGGCGATCCCCACCGAGGGGGGAGTCGACCTGCGGGTCCGCGTCGGCCCGCGGGACGACAGCGGCCACCGTCCGGTCGCCATCCACTCCCGCCGCGACGACGACACCGACCACCACGGATCCCGGTCCTGGCAGCGGCACGCCTCCGGCCAGCTCGCCGGCACCGTCGACCCGGAAGCCGCCCCGGCGGCCGTGTGGCCGCCCGCCGACGCCGAGCCGATCGCCCTCGACGGCCTCTACGCCCGGCTCGCCACCCAGGGCTACCACTACGGCCCGGCCTTCCGGGCGCTGCGCGCCGCGTGGCGGTCGGGGCCGGACATCCTCGCCGAGGTCGCCCTGGACGCCGACGCGTCCACCGACACCACGGCCTTCTCCGTGCACCCGGCCCTGATGGACGCGGCGCTGCACGCCATCGGCGCCAGCGTCACCGACCCCGCCGGCGCCGACCGGGCGGGGGAGGCCCCGCAGGGCGGCACCGACATCCGCCCGGGCCTGCCGTTCACCTGGTCGGGCGTGACCATCCGGCCCACCCGCGCCCGCGAACTGCGCATCCGGCTGCGCGCCACCGACTCCGCGTCGGTCTCGCTGACGATCACCGACACCGGCGCGACGCCGGTCGCGTCCGTCGAGAGCCTCGTCCTGCGGCCCATCTCCGGCGAGCAGCTCAGCGCGGCCCGCCGGTCGGCCAACCGGTCCCTGCACCGCCTCGACTGGGTCGCCCCCGCCCAGGGCCGCGCCGGCGCCACGTCCCGGCTGGTCGTCCTCGGCGAAGACTGGCCCGGCAGCGAGCGGCACCCCGACCTGTCCGCCCTGGTCGCCGAGGTGCGCGCGGGCGCCCCGGTGCCCGACGCGGTGGTCGTGACCTGCGTCGGGCCGACCCCCGACGAGCCGCACCCCGCCCGCCAGGCGCACCGGGTCAGCCACCGCACGCTCGCCCTGGCCCAGCAGTGGCTCGCCGAGGAGTCCCTCGCGCCGGCCCGGCTGGTGGTGGTCACCCGCGGCGCGGTCCGGGTCGACCCGGACGACCGGATCACCGACGTGCCGGCCGCCACCGCCTGGGGCCTGCTGCGGTCCGCCCAGTCGGAGAACCCCGACCGGATCGTGCTCCTCGACGTCGACGACGACGGGTCGGCCGCCGCGCTGCTGCCGGCGGCGCTCGACACGGGCGAACCCCAGCTCGCGGTACGGGCCGGCCGGTTGCGCGTACCCCGGCTGACCCGGCTCGGCCCGCCCCCCGCCGACCGGCCCGGCCCGGACCTGGCCGCCGGCACGGTCCTGGTGACCGGGGCGACCGGCGCGCTCGGGCGGCTCGTCGCGCGGCGGCTGGTGACCGGGCACGACGTACGCCACCTGCTGCTGGTCAGCCGCAGCGGCGCGGACGCCCCGGGCGTCGCCGGGCTCGTCGACGAGCTCGCCGGCCTGGGCGCCACCGCCCAGGTGCTCGCCTGCGACGTCGCCGACCGCGACGCGTTGGCCCTGCTGATCGACCAGATTCCCGCCGACCGGCCGCTGACCGGCGTGGTGCACGCGGCCGGCGTGCTCGACGACGGCATCCTGTCCGCGCTCACCCCGGACCGCTTCGACACCGTGCTCCGCCCCAAGGTCGACGCGGCCTGGCACCTGCACGAGCTGACCGAGAAGCTGGACCTGGCCGCGTTCGTGATCTTCTCCTCCGCGGCCGGCCTCTTCGGCGGCCCCGGGCAGGCCAACCACGCCGCGGCCAACTGCTTCCTCGACGCCCTCGCCCAGCACCGCCGGGACCGGGGCCTGGCGGCGATGTCGCTGGCCTGGGGCCCGTGGGCCAACGACACCGGCGACGGCCAGCCGGGGCACGTCGACGAGGCCCGGATGAGCCGGGGCGGTTTCGTCCCGCTCGGCGCCGACGAGGGCATGGAACTGTTCAGCGAGGCGCTGCGCTTCGCCGAGCCGGTGATCGTGCCGGTCAGCCTGGACGTCGCGCTGATCGGCCGGCACGGGCCGGCGGCGGTGCCCCCGGTGCTGCGGTCGCTGGTCCGGCCGGCGGAGACGGGCGCGGCCCGGGCCGCGGAGCGCGACCCGGCCGAGGCGCTGCGGGAGACCCTGGCCGCCACCGCGGAGGCGGACCGCGACCAGGTCCTCTCCGACCTGGTCCGCACCCACGCCGCCGCCGTCCTCGGCTACGCGTCGATCCGGTCGATCGACGCCGAGCGCGGCTTCGTCGAGCTGGGCTTCGACTCGCTGACCGCGGTCGAGTTCCGTAACCGGCTCAACGCGGCCACCGGGCTGCGGCTGCCGTCCACGCTGATCTACGACCGGCCGACCACGGCCGCGCTGGTCGAGTACCTGCGGGGCGCCATGCTGGCGGAGCGCAGCACGTCCGCGCTCGCGGTCCTCGGCGAGCTGAACAAGCTGGAACACACCATGCGCACGGTGGCCGCCGGTGACACCGACCGGGCCGCCGTCGGCGCCCGGCTGCGCGAACTGCTCTCCCTGTGGTCCTACGCCGAGTCCGACGCCGGCTCCGCCGACGACGACGGTTCCAGCCTCCAGTCGGCCTCGGCCGAAGAGATCTTCAGCCTGCTGGACGAAGAGCTCGGCACGGCCTGATCCGGCATGTCGCACACCTCGATTCCTGATACGGAGTGGCCCGATGCCCACTGAGGCAGAGTTCCTCGACTACCTCCGGCGTGCGACTGCCGACCTGCGCGACGCGCGTCGGCGGGTGCGTGAGGTGGAGGCCAAGGACCGCGAGCCGATGGCCGTCATCGGGATGGCGTGCCGGTTCCCGGGCGGGGTGACCAGCCCGGCCGAGCTGTGGGACCTGGTCGACCGGGGCGGCGAGGGAGTGGGCGACTTCCCGGCCGACCGGGGCTGGGACCTGGAGCGGCTCTTCCACGTCGACCCGGACAACCCGGGTACGTCGTACAGCAATCAGGGCGGCTTCCTCTACGACGCGCCGCAGTTCGACCCGGGCTTCTTCGGCATCAGCCCCCGCGAGGCCCTGGCCATGGACCCGCACCAGCGGCTGCTGCTGGAGACCTCCTGGGAGGCGTTCGAGCACGCCGGCATCGACCCGCAGCGGCTGCGGGGCAGCCGGACCGGCGTGTTCGCCGGGGTCATGTACCACGACTACGCGTCCCGGGTGCTGGACCTGCCCGACGGCGTCGAGGGCTACATCGGCACCGGCAACTCCGGCAGCGTGGTGTCGGGGCGGGTGGCGTACACGTTCGGGCTCGAGGGGCCGGCGGTCACCGTGGACACGGCGTGCTCGTCGTCGCTGGTCGCCGTGCACCTCGCGACGCAGGCGCTGCGCCAGCGGGACTGCGACTTCGCCCTCGCCGGCGGCGTGACGGTGATGTCCACGCCGGGCACCTTCGCCGACTTCTCCCGGCAGCGGGGCCTGGCGTCCGACGGCCGCTGCAAGTCGTTCGCCGCCGCCGCCGACGGCACCGGCTGGTCCGAAGGCGTCGGGGTGCTGCTGTTGCAGCGGCTGTCCGACGCCCGCCGCGACGGCCGGCGGATCCTGGCCGTCGTCCGGGGCAGCGCGGTCAACCAGGACGGCGCCAGCAGCGGCCTGACCGCGCCCAACGGCCCGTCCCAGGAGCGGGTGATCCGGCAGGCCCTCGCGAACGCCCGCCTCTCCCCGGCCGACGTCGACGTGGTCGAGGCGCACGGCACCGGCACCACCCTCGGCGACCCCATCGAGGCGCAGGCGCTGCTGGCCACGTACGGGCAGGACCGGGGCGAGAACGGGCCGCTCTGGCTGGGCTCGGTCAAGTCGAACCTGGGCCACACCCAGGCTGCCGCGGGCGCCGCCGGCCTGATCAAGATGATCGAGGCGATCCGGCACCGGAGCATGCCCGCCACCCTGCACGTCGACGAGCCGTCCCCGCACATCGACTGGTCCGCCGGGCAGGTCTCGCTGCTGACCGAGGCACGGGAGTGGTCGGCCGTCGACCGGCCGCGCCGGGCCGCCGTGTCGTCCTTCGGCATCAGCGGTACGAACGCACACGTCATCCTGGAGGAGGCGCCCGTCGAGGACGCCCCGCCCACGGACGGGGCCGAGCCCGTCGCCGACGCGCCGGTGGTGCTCCCGCTCGTACCGGTGTTCCTCTCCGCCCGTACCTCCGAGGCGCTCGCCGGGCAGGCCGACCGGTGGGCCGGCCACCTCGGCCGCGTCGGCTCCCTCCGGCCGGTGGACGTCGCGCTCTCCTCGATCAACCGCTCCGGGCTCGACCACCGCGCGGTGGTCCTCGCCGGTGACACGGACGACCTGCTCGCCGGGCTGCGGGCACTCGCCGCCGGCGAGCCGGACGGCATGGTCACCACCGGCCTGTCGGCCCCGCGTGGCCGGGTGGCCTTCCTCTTCTCCGGCCAGGGCGCGCAGCGTGCCGGCATGGGTCGCGAGTTGTACGCCGTCTTCCCGGTTTTCGCCGCGGCGCTGGACGAGGTGTGTGGGCATCTCGACCCGTTGTTGCCGCGTCCGTTGCGTGAGGTGATGTTCGCCGAGGCGGGCACCGGGGAGGCGGGGCTGCTGGATCAGACGGTGTTCACCCAGGCCGGGTTGTTCGCGGTCGAGGTGGCGCTGTTCCGGTTGGTCGAGTCGTTCGGCGTGGTGCCGGACGTGGTGGCCGGGCACTCGATCGGCGAGATCGCGGCGGCACACGTGGCCGGGGTGCTGTCCCTGGCCGACGCGTGCGCCCTGGTCGCGGCCCGCGGCCGGCTGATGCAGGCCCTGCCTGCCGGCGGCGGGATGCTCGCCGTGGCGGCGGACGAGGCGGCGGTGGCCGGGTCCCTCGCGGGGCTGACCGGCCGGCTCGACATCGCCGCCGTCAACGGCCCCACCGCCGTCGTGGTGGCCGGGGACGTCGAGGCGCTCGACCAGGTGCAGCGGATCTGGTCCGAGCGGGGCGTGCAGACCCGCCGGTTGCGGGTCAGCCACGCGTTCCACAGCGGTCGGATGGATCCGATGCTCGCCGAGTTCGCGGCGGTCGCCGAGGGGCTCACCTTCCGGCCGCCGACGATCCCGGTGGTGTCGAACCTGACCGGCCGGGTCGCCGACGCCGACCAGCTCTGCGACCCCGGCTACTGGGTGCGGCACGTACGCGGCACGGTGCGCTTCGCCGACGCCGTCGACTGCCTGCGCGCCGAGGAGGTCGACACCTACCTGGAGGTGGGGCCGAACGGCGTCCTGACCGCCATGGCGCAGAACTGTCTCACCGAGCGGGCGGCGGACGAACCCGAGCCCCTGCTGCTCCCGGTCTCGCGCCACGACCGGCCCGAGCCGCAGGCCCTCCTCGATGCGCTCGCGCGGCTGCACGTGCACGGTGTGAGCGTCGGTTGGGCGGACCTCCTCAGCCGGGGCGGCGGCCGGCACGTGGACCTGCCGACGTACGCGTTCCAGCACCAGCGCTTCTGGCTGGAGCCGGCGGGGCGGTGGACGGACGTGTCCGGCGCCGGTCTCGGTGCGGCCGGGCACCCGCTGCTCGGAGCGGCGGTGTCGGTGGCCGGCGAGGACATGGTGGTGCTGACCGGCCGCCTCTCCACGTCGACGCACGCCTGGCTGGCCGACCACTCGGTCTCCGGCACCGTGGTGGTGCCGGGTGCCGCCCTGGTGGAGTTGGCGGTGCGGGCGGGCGACGAGGTGGGTGCGTCGCGGGTGCGGGAGCTGACCGTCGCGGCGCCGCTGGTGCTGCCGGCTGCCGGCGCGGTGCGGGTACAGGTGCGTGTCGGCGCCGCCGACGAGGGCGGCATCCGGTCGGTGACCGTGCACTCGCAGCCGGAGGAGAGCGTCGACCCGGAGTGGGTCCGGCACGCCGAGGGAATGCTGGAGCCGGCGTCGGCCGACGAGCCGGGCGTGGGTACGTGGCCGCCGGCCGGCGCGTCCGAGGTGGACCTGGCGGGCTGGTATCCGGCGCTGGCGGAGCGCGCTCTGGTCTACGGGCCGGTGTTCCAGGGCCTGCGCCGGGTGTGGACCGGCGGCGACGAGGTCTTCGCCGAGGTGGCGTTGCCGGACGAGGTGGCCGGTGACGCGACGGCGTTCGGGGTGCATCCGGCGTTGCTGGACGCGGCCCTGCACCCGATCGGGCTGCTGCTTGGCGAGGGCACGGGCGGGCCGCGGGTGCCGTTCGCGTTCGAGGGTGTGCAGGTGCACGCCTCGGGTGCGCGGACGCTGCGGGTGCGGCTGACGCGTGCCGGTTCGGCGGTGCGGCTGGTCGCCTGTGACGAGTCCGGGTCGGCCGTGGTGTCGGTGGACTCGCTGGCGCTGCGGGAGCTGACCGGGGTGTCGTCCCCGGGCGAGGCGGCCCGGTCGTTGTTCGAGGTCGCCTGGCAGGCCGAGGAGGTCACCGCGTCCGGGGACGTCTCCGGGTGGGCGCTGGTGGGCGCGCCGGTCTCCGCCGACCTGCCGGTGTTCTCCGACGTCGAGGCGGTTGCCGGATCGGGCGCGGCGCCGCGCCTGCTGCTGGTGCCGGCGGGCAGCGTGCGACGACCGGACCGCGCGGACGCGGTACGGCACGCGGACGCCCGCCACGACGACGGCCCCGACACGGTGCGCGCGGCGACGTCGGACGTGCTGGCGACGGTACGGGCGTGGCTGGCCGCCGACGCTCTGGCGGAGTCGCGGCTGGTGGTGGTGACGCGGGGGGCGGTGGCCGTCGGCGCCGAGGACCGCGTCACCGACCTGGCGGGTGCGGCGGTGTGGGGTCTGCTGCGGTCGGCGCAGTCGGAGCATCCGGGTCGGATCGTGCTGGCGGATGTCGACGGCGACGTGGACGCCGGGGTGTTGGGTGTCCTGGCCGCGGTGGCGGACGAGCCGGCGGCGTCGGGTGGCCAGGTGGCGGTTCGTTCGGGTGCGGTGTTCGTGCCGCGTCTTCTCCGCGCGGTGGTTCCGGCGCCGGTGGACGGTCCTGTGGTGGGCGAGGGCACGGTGCTGGTGACCGGCGG
>NZ_JBEZMR010000051.1:0-36505 GCF_040652795.1 Micromonospora sp. NPDC048170 | reverse complement strand
TGGGTTGTTGGGTGGGAAGTGTGGAGTTGCTGGTCAGGCATTGTGGGTGGGTGGTGGGGGGTGAGTTCGTCATCCGGGTTGGATGAACGCCGCACACCGGAGGGGGGAACAGCGCCCCTGAGCTCCTGAAGGTCGTTCCCGTGACCGGATCAAGCATTGACAGTCTTCAACGAGCCTGCCGTGTGTGGCGGGTATGAGCGATTCATGATTGTGCTGTGATGAACCTTCGCTCAGGCGATGAGCGCAGACCTTGTTGAAACAGACACCCGTGCAGCAGGTTTAAGTGGCGTTCCGCACCACCGGCCAAGCTGTGCGAGAGGGGACTCCCATGTCTGTCAACGCGACCGAGATTCTCAATGCCTTCTTCTTCGAGGGCGCCGACGCTCCCACGGACGGCGACGTCCGAATTGACGTCCTGGACAGCTGGTCCACCAGCGACCTGGCCGCGGTCCGGCCCACCACCATCAGCTGGAGCGAGGCCCGGGCGGACGCGGGCCGCTGACGGAACCCGACGCAACCGCCACCGGTACCGGCGACCACGAGTCTGATTCGCGGGGGGAACGAGATGACAGACACCGACCTGTGGGTGCGCCGGCTCCATCCGGCGGACGAGGCGGCGACCAGGCTGCTGTGCCTGCCGCACGCGGGCGGCTCGGCGAGCTACTTCATCCGGGTGGCCAGGGAACTCGCACCCGAGGTCGACGTGCTCGCCGTCCAGTACCCCGGTCGCCAGGACCGGTTGCGGGAGCCGGGCCTCACGTCGGCCCACGAGATCGCGGACCGGCTGGTGGCGGCGCTGCTTCCACTGGTCGACCGGCCGATCACCGTGTTCGGCCACAGCCTCGGCGCGACCATCGGGTTCGAGGTCTCGCTGCGGCTCCGGCGGGCGGGCGTCGGCCCGACCGCGCTGTTCGTCTCCGGCAGGCGGGCGCCGCACCTGCGCAAGGTCGAGCGGACCCACCTGCGGGACGACGCCGGCCTCGTCGCCGAGGTACGCGCACTGGCGGGCACCGACAGCGCGCTGCTGGAGGACGAGGACGTGCTGCGGATGGTGCTGCCCGCCATCCGCTCCGACTACACCGCGGCCGAGACCTACGAGCACCGGCCGGGGCCACGCCTGGACTGCCCGATCGTCGCGCACGTCGGCGACAGCGACCCACGGGTGACGGTCGACGAGGCACGGGCGTGGCAGGAACACACCGACGCGGGGTTCGAGTTCGTCGTCCACCCGGGCGGTCACTTCTATCTCAACGACAACATGTCCGCGGTGCTGCGCAGCATCAGGGCGCACACCCGGTCGCTCAGCTCGGCTTCGCGTGGCGGCGCCACGTTCGCCCACGCCGAACGACCGGGGTGAGTCGCCGGTCGACCCCGAGCCTCAGGAGTGTCCGGAGGTGACCCACATGGCACTGATCGAGAGAGAACACCTGCTGTCCGACCTGGCCGGGACGTACGCGACGGCCGCCGCGGGCCAGGGCCGGGTGGCGCTGGTCGACGGCGGCGTCGCCAGCGGGAAGACCCGACTGGTGAACGCCGTCGCCGAGGTGGCCGCCGGCGACGGCGCGCTCGTGCTGACCGCGGCCTGTTCGGTCGCGGAGAGCATGATCCCCCTGGGGGTGGTGGGGCAGCTGTTCCACAGCCTCCGGGCCCAGACCACCGCGACCGACCACCTGCCGCTGCTGCGGCGCGACACCGGTCCGGCGGGGGACCCGGACGCCCCGGCCCTGCGGCACGGCGACGCGCAACTGCTGGAGGACGTCTGCCAGGTCCTCCTCGACGTCGCCGCCGACCAGGCCCTGCTGGTGGTCGTCGACGACGTCCAGTTCGCGGACCCCCTGTCGTTGCAGGCGCTGCTGTACCTGCAACGGCGCATCCGCTTCGCGCGGGTGCTGCTGGTGCTCAGCGGATGCGTCGGCGCGCGGCCCGAGGCGGCGGCGTTCCGTGCCGAACTCACGCGGCAGCCGCACTGCCGTCACCTGCGGCTGCTCCCGCTGTCACCCGACGGCGTCGGGCGGCTGCTCGCCGAGCGGATCCGGCCGGAGGACGCCCGGCGGTTCGCCGCGTCGGCACACGCCGTCAGCGGCGGCAACCCGATGCTCGTACACGCGCTGCTCGACGACGCCCTCAGCGGCGGCGACGGGGACGTGGCGCCGACGGTGGGCGAGTCGTTCGTCCAGGCGGCGCTCGCCTGCCTGCACCGCAGCGACCCCCGCCTGCTCGACGTCGCCCGCGCTCTCGCGATCGTCGGCCCGTCCGCGTCCGCCGGGCTCGTCACCGGGCTGGCGGGCCTGTGCGCGGCGACCACCCGGCAGGTGCTCGGCGCGCTCGCCGAGGCGGGCCTCACCCAGGGACACGCCTACCACCATCCGGCGGTGCGCGCCGCGGTGCTCGACGACTGCCCGCCGGAAACGCAGTCGGCACTGCGCTCGCGGGCCGCCCGCCTGCTCCACGAGGAGGGCGCGTCCGCCGCCGAGGTGGCCGCGCACCTGGTGGACGTCGGCGAGCCGGCCGGGTCCTGGGCCACACCCGTGCTGGTCGCGGCGGCCGGGGAGGCCGTCGCCGGCGGCGCCGTACGCCATGCGGTGGACTGCCTGGAACTGGCGTTGGGCTCCACCGAGGACGGCCGGGAGCGGGCCGCCGTGGAGGCGGCCCTCGTCCGGGTGCACTGGCGCGGCGACCCCGAGGCCGTTCCGCGTCACCTCTCGTCGCTGGCACGGGCCGCCCGTGCCGGCCTCCTCGACGAGACCGACACGCTCCTGCTCGCCCGCTCGCTCGCCTGGCAGGGCCGGCACGACGAGGCGGCGGAGGCGCTCGGCGGGGTGGGTGACCTCACCACGCACCCGGATCCGGACCTCGGCGCCGACCACCTCGCCACCCGCGAGTGGCTGCGCCACTGCCGTCCGCACGGCGGCGGCGAGCCCGGCGACCCCGGGCCGGGCGCGGCCCTCGACCGCGCCGAGGAGGTGCTGCAACGCGCCCGCCCCGGTGACTCCCTCCTGGTGTCGGTGTGGCACGCGCTGCGGGTCCTGATCCACGCCGACCACCTCGACCGTGCCGCCGACTGGTGCGAGAAGCTGGCCGAGGAGGCCGCGGCGCAGGAGATCACGAGCTGGCGGGCCGTCCTGACCGACGTGCGGGCCGCCGTCGCCCTGTGCCGCGGCGACCTCGCCGCCGCCGAGCGGCACGCGCGCGACGCGCTGGCCACGATGCCGCCCGCCGCCTGGGGGATCGCCGTCGGCTCGCCGCTCGCGCACCTGGTCCTCGCCTGCACGATGACCGGGCAGCTCGCCCGGGCCGAGGCGGCCCTGCGGGAGCCCACGCCGGCCGCGATGCGCCAGAGCCTGTTCTGGCCGCAGTACCTGCGGGCCCGGGGCGTCTACTACGACGCCGTGGACCGGCGGCACGCCGCCCTCGCGGACTTCCAGACCACCGGCCAGCTCGCCGTGGGCTGGGGCGCCGACGATCCCTGCGCGCTGCCGTGGCGGGTCGACCTCGCCCGGCTGTACGTGCGGATGGGCCAGCCGGACCGGGCCCGGAAGCTGGTCGCCGAACACCTGGCGCTGCCGGGCGGCGACACGCCGCGCGCCAAGGGCATGGGGCTGCGCGCGCTGGCGGCGGCGTACGCGCCCAAGCAGCGCCAGGTGATGCTGCGCGAGGCGATGGACCTGCTGCACGCCAGCGGGGACCGGCACGAGCTGGCCCACGTCTTCGCGGACCTGAGCCAGACCGGGCACGCGCTCGGCGAGTTCGGGCGCGCCAAGATGATGGGCGCCCACGCCCTCCAGCTCGCCGAGGGCTGCCACGCCGAACTGCTGCGGCGCAAGCTCAGGCCGCCCGACGACACCCTCGATCCCGCCGTGGCCGGCGCGAAGGAGGGCCTCGCCACCCTGACCGACGCCGAACGCCGCGTCGTGAACCTGGCCGCCCGCGGGCACACCAACCGGGAGATCGGCGACAGGTTGTTCATCACCGTCAGCACGGTCGAGCAGCACCTGACGCGGGCCTACCGGAAATTGAAGATCAGCACGCGTACGGAGCTGCTGCACATCGACCCGCCGAAGGGCGCGCGAGGGACGAGGCGTCGGCGCGTCGCCCCGGTCGGCCGGCCCTCCGGCGACAAGGAAACCACGATGCGATCGGACACGACATGACCGTTGCCGAGGACGAACAGGTCGGTAGCCGCGAGCGCACGCTCGCCCGGCAGATACTCGAACTGGTCTTCCGCTTCCGCCGTCTCGAGCACGCCGACGACCCGTGCGGAGGGCAGCCGTGCGACGACTGCTTCGCCACCCACGAGGAGCGGGTGGGCCGCTACCTGCGCAGCGGCGAACCGCTGCACTTCGTGCTGCCGGCGTTCCCCGCGAAGTCCCGCAACCCGGAGAAGGTGGTCGGTGCGCTGCCCGACCTCGGTGAACGGATCTCCGTCGAGTTCCTCCAGTCCTTCTGCGAGCAGGTCAGCCACTACCACCCGACGGGCGCGCGCATCCTCATCTGCTCCGACGGCCACGTCTTCTCGGACCTGCTCGGCATCCCCGACGAGGACGTGACCGCGTACCGCACCGAGCTGCAACGCATCATCGACCAGACCGGCGCGTCCGCGGTGTCGATGTACTCGCTCGACGACGCGTTCGGCGCGATGCCCTACGACGACATGCGCCAGCTGCTCCTCGACAAGTACGCCACGCCCCTGGAGGACATCCGGGCCGAGGTGCTGACCGACCTGGGCGCCCGGTCGCTGTTCAACGGCATGCACCGGTTCATGCTCGAGGACCAGGCCCCGCTGCACCCCGGCCTGAGCCGGACCAAGCTGCGCGAGCACTGCAAGGAGTTCGCGTACCAGATGATCCGGCGCAGCAGGGCCTGGGGAGACCTGGTCGGCACGAAGTTCCCCGACTCGCTGCGGCTGTCCATCCACCCGCAGCCCCGGCACGCCGAGAAGATCGGACTCCACCTCATCCGCACCAGGGACAGCTGGCTGACGCCGTGGCACGGCGTCGTCCTCGACGACGGCGTCACCCTGACGCTGGTCAAGCGCAGCCAGGCCGAGAGCGACCGGGCCTCGCTCGTCTGGCGCAACGGCCGGCCGAGCCACTACGTCAACCCCCACTTCCGGCAGGAGGACATCGCGTCATGACCACCACAGACGAGCTGCGCGTCGACCGGACGCCGCTGGCGCCGTTCGGCACGCTGCTGACGGCGCGGTACGACGGCGCCGACCTGCGGGACATCGCGCCCGCGACGCTGGAGCGCTGGACCGTCGAGTCCAAGGTGGTCGTGCTGCGCGGCTTTCCGCTGCTGAGCAGGGAGGACCTTCTCGCCTACTGCGAGACCTGGGGCGAGGTGCTGACCTGGGACTTCGGCGCCGTCCTGGATCTGGTGGTGCAGGAGGACCCCAAGAACTACCTGTTCAGCCGCACCGACGTGCCGTTCCACTGGGACGGCGCGTTCGCCCGGGCCGCACCGCGGTACTTCCTCTTCCAGTGCGTCGAGGCGCCGGTGCCCGGCGGCGGTGGCGAGACGGTGTTCTCCGACAGCACCGACGTGATCCGGCGCGCCTCGCCGGAGCTGGTGCGCGAGTGGGCGGGGACGGAGGTCAGCTACCGCACGGAGAAGCTCGGCTACTACGGCGGCGAGACCGTGTCGCCGCTGCTCACCACGCATTCGGAGACGGGCGAGACGATCATGCGGTACGGCGAGCCGCTCGATCCGGAGCGCTACCGCAACCCGGTGTGGGTCTCCATCGGCGGCAGGTCGGCCGAGGAGGCCGAGCCGTTCATGGCCGACCTGCGCGACCGGCTGCACCACCCGGACGTCTGCTACCACCACGAGTGGGTCGAGGGCGACATCGTCGCCGTCGACAACCAGGCGCTGCTGCACGGCCGCAACGCCTTCCGCGGCAACTCCTCCCGGCACCTCCAGCGGATCCAGATCCTCTGACCACGGTCCGGGGCGCTCACGGTCCTCAACCCCCGAAGGAAGACACCATGACCGTCGACGAGGCGCGCGCGGGCGCGCCCACACCGGCCGCGCCCGTCGCGCGGCGCCCGATCTACCACTCCGTCCGCATCCGCCGGGTCGAGTTCCTGCCCGTCATGTTGGCCATCTACGCGATCCCGTCGTTGCTGTCGGTCGACGACGTGGGCACCCTGGCCTCGGTCCACTTCGCACTCGTGATCGTGATGGCGCTGTCCATCATGCACTTCATCGACATGACCAACGCGTACGCCGACCGCGACGTCGACGCCGTGTACAAGACGTGGCTCTCCGAGGCGGTGTACGGGCTGGGGCTGCGCAACGTGCGGTGGCAGATCGCCGCCACCGGCGCGGGCGTGCTCGCCCTCGCGACCTACTTCACCTTCCGCACCGGGCACTGGGACATCCTGCCCCTGGTCGCGTTCACCCTCTGGATCGGCGCCCAGTACTCCATTCCGCCGGTGCACCTGAAGAGTTCCGGCGTGGGCCAGATCCCCGGCCTCGCCGCCGTGCTGATCTGGCTGCCGATGCTCGTCGTCGTGCGGTCCGTGCCCGGTGAGCTGTCGTGGCCGCTGCTGGCCGTGATCATCGGCTTCGGCCTGAACCAGGTCGGCATCGTCATGGTCAACACCGCCGAGGACTGGCCGGAGGACGCCGCCTTCGACATCCGCACGTGCGTACGCGCCCTGGGCCTGTCCCGCGCGATGGCGGTGGCGAGCGGCCTGATCGCGGTCGGCGGCTCCACGGTGTGCGTGTCGGTGCTCGCCATCGGCGGGTTCACCTGGGGCGCCGTCCCGATGATCGCGGCCATCGCGTTCGCGCTGGCGCACGTCTCGGGAACCTGGCGCGGCGTGCGCGGCAAGCCCCTCGCGGACGCGCTGGCGTTCCTGCGGCCCCGGGCGAAGCTGGTGCCGTTGCAGGTGGCGAGCACCGGCTGGGGAACCGTGATCGCCGCCGCCTTCGCACAGGCGAGCTGAATCCCGGTGGGGAGGGACACCATGGCGCAGGTCGTGCTGCTGGACGAGGAGGGACGGCCCGTGGGCGCCACCGAGGGCGCGACGGTGCACCATTTGCGTACGCCGTTGCACCTGGCGTTCTCCTGTTACGTCTTCACCAGCGACGCGAAGCTGCTGCTCACCATGCGCAGCGACCGGACGCGCACCTGGCCGGGGATCTGGACGAACTCGTGCTACGGGCATCCCGCCCCGGGCGAGCCGGTCCCCGCGGCGGTGACCCGTACGGTGCGTGCCGAACTCGGTCTGGCGGCGCCCGCGCCGGACCTGGTCCTGCCCGCGTTCCGGTATCGCGCGGTGATGGACAACGGCGTCGCGGAGAACGCCGTGTCCCCGGTGTTCCGGGTGGTGACCGACGACCGTCCGACCCCGGACCCGGCCGCCATCGGCGACTTCGAGTGGGTCGACTGGGCGGACTTCGTGTACGCGGTGGGCACGGGCGACATCTCGGTGTCGCCGTGGTGCCGTCTCCAGGTCGCCGAGCTCATCACCCTGGGCGACGATCCGACCCGTTGGCCGACGGCCGACGAGTGCCTCCTGCCCGGAGGGGCGCTGACGGCCATCGGCTGAGCGGCGTGCGGCGTTCCGTGTCCACCGGCGGGGTCGGGCACGGAACGCCCGTCCGCGTGCGGCGACCGCCGCACCTACCCCGTGCGCACGGTGGCCTCCACGGTGAACGTGTCGCCCTCCCGCCAGGTACGCAGCGTGCCGCCCGCGTCCCGCAGGCGGTCGGCGAGCTGCGGCAGCCCACTGCTGTCGATGCCCGGAGCCTCGTGGCCGGCGCCGTCGTTGACCACCGTCAGCCGTGCCGTGGACGCCTCGCGGACGATCTCGACGGTGCACCACCGCGCCTCGCCGTGCCGCAGCACGTGGGTGCCCGCCTCCCGCAGCACGTACGCCAGCGGCTCGGCGAGCGCAGGCGGCAGGTCCGGTTCCGGCAGCGCCACGGTGCACCGCACCCCCGAGGCGCCCAGCACCCGTGCCACCGTGTCCGCCTGCTCACGCAGGCCGACGCTGCGGTAGCCGTGCACGGCCTCGCGCATCCGGGCCAGCGCGGACGCCGCGAGCGCCCGCATCTCGGTGGTCTCCTGCCTGGTCCGCTCCCCGTCGACCAGTGCCAGCCGCGAGGCCAGCTCGGCCTTGAGGACGATCGCCGACAGCTCGTTGGCGAGCAGGGCGTACACGTCCCCGGCGCACCGTAGTCGTTCGTCGGCCGCCGCCAGCCGGGCCAGGGCGTCGCGCCCCTCCCGGGCCTGCGCGCGGAACGTCCAGAACCACAGGTGCAGCACGTTCCACACCGCCAACGACAGCCCGAGCACCAACGTGGCGGTCACCGCGTCGCGCACGGGGCCGCCGAGCCACCAGGTGGTCGCCGCGGACACCAGCACCGTCGCGGCCATCAGGGTCACCGCGTACCGGAGCGGCAGCAGCAGCGGCGCGGCCCCGACGAGCGCGGCGCCCAGGAACGCCCAACTCCGTCCCGGGGTGCCGCCGACCGGCCCGACGAGCGGGACGGACAGCACGGCGGTGGCGCAGCCGACCAGCAGCGACCGGCCGGTGGTCCCGACCGGCCCCGGCACGACCGCCTGGTACAGGGCCCCGGCCAACGCCGTGACCAGCACCAGTGACCCGACCGCGCCGGACACGATCCATCGCGGATCGGGCTCGCGGCGCAGCTGAAGGGCCGCGAGCAGCACGCATGCCGCGACCCCGCTCGTGGCGCCCGCCAGGACACACAGTCTCGCCCGGCGCATGGCCGGTGTCGACAGGGTGCGAGCCGGCGCGACGGGGTGCCGCGCCAGGCCGGCGGGACGGGCCCCGGTGGCCATCAGCGCCACCGCCCCCGGCGGACGCGGCGCGCGCCGAGCGGCGTCGGCCCGATCGGCGGGGCCGGCCGCGCCGATCGGGACGGCGGGGCGGACGGATCTGTCGCCGCCAAGATTCCGATCGCCACGGAATGCATGGTATCCGTCACGATGCGTTCGCGCCGATGTGGAGCCGTCCGTACCGCCGCGCCACCCGCCGGGCTCGCCCGTGTGACGGGTCGTCTCGACGGTCCGCCCTGTCGTCGGACAGCCCGTCGGGCGGTTCCGGAAATTGCACGTTCCATCGCCTCGAAACTGTTTCCGCCATCGGGTGGTAATTTGCGCCGCGAGTCGCGCCGACGGATGCATTACGTGATTGCGGTCGATGGTTCGGCTCGGCTAATTTGCAGGCACGAAATGCCTCTCCTCTTTGGAGGCTGCTGTGTCCTCATCCGTCGGAATTCTGGGCACCGGATCCTGGGTGCCCGCGCGAGCATTGCCGAACGAGGAAATCGCGCGTCGCGTACCGGGTGCGAGCCCGGAATGGATCGTGCGTAAGACCGCCATTCGTTCGCGCCGTTTCGCGGCGGCGGAGGAGGCCACGTCGGACCTCGCGGTACGGGCCGCGGCCCGCGCGCTGCGGGACGCGGGCCTCGGCGTCGACCGCGTCGACTACCTCGTCGTGTCGACGTCGACCCCGGACCACCCGCAGCCGCCGACGGCCTGCCTGGTGCAGGAACGTCTCGGTGCGTACGGGGCGGCGTGCTTCGACGTCAACGCCGTGTGCGCGGGATTCGTGCACGCCCTGGTGCTGGCGCAGTCGCTGGTGGCGGACCGGCCGGGCGCACACGCGCTGGTGGTCGGCGCCGACGTGTACTCGCGCATCCTGGACTTCGACGACCGGCGCACCGCCGTGCTGTTCGGCGACGGTGCGGGCGCGGCCGTCGTGGGGGCGGCGCCACCGGGGCGCGGTGTCGTCGGGTACGAGCTGGCCAGCAGGGGAGACGCCGGCGACCTGATCCGGGTGGAGGCCGGTGGCAGCAGGCTGCCGGCGTCCGCGGCGACCGTGGCCGACGGTGGCCACTTCTTCCGGATGCGCGGGCGCGACGTCACCGAGCTGGTCCTCCAGGACGTCCCGCCGTTCGTGGACAAGCTGCTGGCCAGGGCGGGCGTCGGCACGGGCGACGTCGCCCACGTCGTGCCGCACCAGCCCAACGGCCTGCTCCTCGACGAGCTGGTGCGCGCGTGCGGGCTGACCGCCGCGCACACGCACCGCACGGTGGAGGAGTACGCGAACGTCGGCAGCGCCTCCGTGCCGCTCACCCTCGACCACGCCAACCGGGCCGGACTGCTCCGCGACGGCGACCTCGTCCTCCTGCTGGCGTTCGGCGGAGGGATGTCGTTCGGAGGATGCCTGCTGCGGTGGGGCCGGGCGCCCGGCCCGGACCCGGGAGGGCGTCCGGCGTGACCTCCCGATCCCTGTCCGCTTCCACGTCAACCGTGTCGACACAGGACGGTTACTCATGAAGACCCTGACGAAGCTCGGCGCGTTCGCGCTCGCCCTGGTGTTGGTGCTCGGGAGCGCCTACGCCGTCGGCCGCGTGGTCGGGCCCCCACCAACCGCCGCACCCGCCGCACCCGCCGTCAAGCCGGCCGCGGCCGAGGAGGAGGAAGGCCCGGGTGGCCTGGCCATCTCCCACGAGAGCATGTTCCTGAAGGTGATCACGGACAACGTCCGGGCGGGGACGAAACAGACCTTCGCCTTCCAGATCCTGCAACACGACGGTACGCCCCTGGTGAAGTACAAGCCGCAACACGAGAAGCTGATGCACCTCATCGTGGCGCGGCGCGACCTGACGAACTTCCAGCACGTCCACCCGAACCTCGGCCCGGACGGCGTGTGGCGGGTGCCGCTGGCCTTCGCGGCGGCGGGCGAGTACCGGGTCTTCGCCGACTACATGCCGCTGTGGGGCATCCACGGCGAGACCCTCGGGGCGGACGTGTCGGTCTCGGGCGACTACCGGCCGGAGGCGCTGCCCGCGCCCTCGACCACCGCGACGGTCGACGGCTACACGGTGACCCTCGGCGGCGAGCTCACGCCCGGCAAGGACGGCAAGCTGACGCTCAGCGTCGCGAGGAACGGCAAGCCGGTCACCGACCTGGAGCCGTACCTGGGCGCGTTCGGCCACCTGGTCGCGCTCCGCGACGGCGACATGGCGTACCTGCACGTCCACCCCGACGGCACGCCGGGCGACGGGAAGACCGCCCCCGGTCCGGACATCGTCTTCCACGCCACCGCCCCCACCTTCGGCGACTACCGGCTGTTCCTGGACTTCCAGCACCAGGGCACGGTGCGCACGGCGGCGTTCACCCTGCGCGTGAACGGCCCGAACCCGCCGCCGCACGGCCTGAGCGAGGAGGCCTTCGCGGCGGCCAAGGCACGCAACGAGGAGGCCGCGAAGAACGGTGGCGTCGCCCCGGGCGGCACCACCACCGGTGGCACCACCGGCGGCAGCACGGAGGAGGGCACGCATGGCCACGGCTGAGAACCAACTGGAACTGCTGATCGGCGGCATGACGTGCGCGGCCTGCGCGGCGCGCATCGAGAAGCGCCTCAACGGGATCGACGGGGTGGAGGCGACCGTCAACTACGCCACCGAGAAGGCGAAGGTGCTGGTCACCGACCGGGTCACGCAGGCGGAGGTGATCGCCGCCGTCGAGGAGATCGGCTTCACGGCCCGGCCGGTGCTGCCGCCCGCGACGCCGACGGTGGACGCTCCGGACCCGGCGGCCACGGAGGAGGCCGAGCACGACCGTGAGCTGCGGGCGGCCCGCCACCGCCTCTGGGTCGTCGCCGTGCTGGCGGTGCCGGTCATCGCGATGTCGATGTTCTCCCAGTTCCAGTTCGAGTACTGGCAGTGGGCCTGCCTGACGCTGACCGCGCCGGTCGTGGTGTGGGGGGCGTGGCCGTTCCACCGGGCCGCCTTCGCCAACCTCCGGCACGCCGCCGCCTCGATGGACACGCTCGTCTCGGTGGGCACGCTCGCCGCGTTCGCGTGGTCGCTGTACACGCTGTTCCTCGGCACCGCCGGCGTGCCCGGCATGCGGCACCCGTTCCGGATCACCCTGGAGCGCACGCCCGGCGAGGGCAACATGTACCTGGAGGTCGCCGCGGGCGTGACCCTCTTCATCCTCTGTGGGCGCTACTTCGAGGCCCGGGCGAAGCGTCGCTCCGGCGCCGCGCTGCGCGCGCTGCTGTCGCTGGGCGCCAAGGACGTGACGGTGCTGCGCGACGGCGCCGAGGTGATCGTGCCGATCTCGGCGCTCGCGGTCGGCGACCGGTTCCTCGTGCGGCCGGGCGAGAAGGTGGCGACCGACGGTGTCGTGGAGGAGGGTTCCTCCGCGGTCGACGCGAGCATGTTGACCGGCGAGTCCGTGCCCGTCGAGGTGGGGCCCGGCGACGAGGTCGTCGGCGCCACGGTGAACGCCGGCGGGCGGCTCGTCGTCCGCGCCACGCGGGTGGGCGGCGAGACGCAGCTCGCCCAGATGGCCAGGCTCGTCGAGGAGGCGCAGACCGGCAAGGCCGCGGTCCAGCGGCTCGCGGACCAGGTGTCGGCGGTGTTCGTGCCCGGCGTGATCGCGCTGTCGCTCGCCACGCTGGGCTACTGGCTCGGCTCCGGCCAGCCGGCGGCCGCCGCCTTCACCGCGGCCGTGGCCGTCCTGATCATCGCCTGTCCGTGCGCGCTGGGACTGGCGACGCCGACCGCGCTGCTCGTCGGCACCGGGCGGGGCGCGCAGCTCGGCATCCTCATCAAGGGCCCGCAGGTGCTGGAGTCCACCCGGACCGTCGACACCGTCGTGCTCGACAAGACCGGCACGGTGACCACCGGCGAGATGTCCGTCGTGGAGGTCGTGCCCGTCGACGGGGAGAGCGACGTCCAGCTGCTGCGGCTCGCGGGTGCCCTGGAGAACGCGTCGGAGCACCCCATCGCCCGGGCCGTCGTCGCGGGCGCGCGGGAGCGGTGCGGCGAACTGCCCGCGGTCGCGGACTTCGCCAGCGAGACCGGGGTCGGCGTGCGCGGCACGGTCGACGGGCACGAGGTGATCGTCGGCCGGGCGTCGTTGCTCGGCTCGTGGGCGGCCGAACTGCCCCCGGAGCTGGCCGCCGCCAAGGCGACGGCCGACGCGGCGGGCCGCACGTCGGTCATGGTCGGGTGGGACGGCGCCCTGCGGGGGCTGCTCGTCGTGTCCGACCGGGTGAAACCCACCAGCCGGGCGGCGGTCGCGCAGTTCAGGCGGCTGGGCCTGCACCCGATCCTGCTGACCGGTGACAACGCCGCGGTGGCGGCGGCGATCGCGGCGGAGGTGGGGATCGAGGACGTGGTCGCCGAGGTGCTCCCCGCCGGAAAGGTCGAGCTGGTCAAGCGGCTCCAGGCCGACGGCAAGGTGGTCGCGATGGTCGGCGACGGCGTCAACGACGCCGCCGCGCTCGCCCAGGCCGACCTGGGTATCGCGATGGGCACCGGCAGCGACGTGGCGATCGAGTCGGGCGACCTGACGGTGGTACGCGGTGACCTGCGGGTGGTCGCGGACGCCATCCGGTTGTCCCGGCGCACCCTCGCCACGATCAAGGGCAACCTGTTCTGGGCCTTCGCGTACAACGTCGCGGCCATCCCGCTCGCGGCGAGCGGGCTGCTCAATCCCATGCTGGCGGGTCTGATCATGGCCGGCAGTTCGGTCTTCGTGGTGTCGAACAGCCTGCGGCTGCGGCGGTTCAAGGCGCTCGCGGGCAACGAACTCCCGGACCGGGCCGACACCGCCGAGGCGCCCCGCAAGGCGATGGTCACCGCCTCCTGACGCGTCCACGTGCCGGGCGCGCGCCCGCACGGAAAGAACGGAGCCGCACCATGGCCGAGCCCAGCCGGTTCGCGGAGGATCCTCAGCTCCTGCTGCTGCACGCGGCCGGTCTCGGCCGGGCGAGCTGGGACGCCGTCGTCGAACGCATCCCGGGGTTCGCCCGGACCGTCGCGATCGACCTGCCCGGCCACGGGAACGTGCCGGGGCTCCGGTACGACCGTGACGTCGTGCCGAGGCTCGCCGAGTACGTGGCGGAGCGGATCGGCGCGCTGGGCCTGCGCCGGCCGCACGTGGTCGGGCACTCGCTCGGCGGGGTGATCGCGCTCGAACTGGCCCGCCGCGTGCCCGTCGCGGCGGTGACCGCCCTGTGCAGCATCGGGTTCCGGGCGGTCTGCCACGCCTCGATCTGCGTGGTACGGACCCACGCCATCCTGCGGATGACCTCCGCGGTGGGGCCGAAGACGCGCGGGCGGCTGCTCGGGAAGGGGCTCGTCCGCAGGTTCGTCATGGGCAGCGTGTCGGCGCGGCCCGTCGCCCTCCGGGCGGAGGTGGCCGCCGCCGACGTGACGTCGATGATCACCAGCGACCTGTCCGCCCTGAGCCGGTACGCGGGGCTCTACTCGTTCCGCGCCGACGCCGCCGACGTGACGCCGGTGAACCTCGTGTGGGCCGCCCAGGACCGCGTGGTCCCGCTGCGTGACGCGCTGCGGGCCCGGCAGGTGCTGCCGAGGGCGCAGCACTTCGTCATTCCCGGCAGCGGTCACTTCGTCGTACGCGACGACCCGCACGGTGCCGCTGCCGTCATCCACGCCTGTCACGCCCAGGTGCTGCGGGAAAGGCAGGCCGAGAATCGCAGAGGAGCCCTCGGAAATGTGAACCCACAGCGCGGTAATTGAGCTGGCAATTTGGCCCCGCGCACCTGTCGGGGCGGGAACTGTTGACCGACCGGACGCGACTACTGAGGTATTCGGACCCCGGGACCACCGCTCAGAGGAGTGCGAATGAAAATCACACCGCAGGCTGGCCGGAAGTTCGGCGTGATCGTGGAGGGTTTCGACGCGGAAACCGCTTCGCCGCAGGAGATCGTCGAGCTGAAGAAGGCCATCTACACGAACAAGATCGCCGTACTGAAGAACCAGGACCTGTCGCCGCGGCAGTTCCTGGCGCTCGGCGAGCGGCTGGGCCGGGTCGCGGAGTACTACGAGCCGGTCTACCACCACCCCGAGGTGAAGGAGGTGTTCGTCTCCTCCAACGTCAAGGAGGAGGACGGCCGCCAGATTGGGGTGCCGAAGACCGGCAAGTTCTGGCACTCGGACTACCAGTTCATGCCGCGCCCGTTCGACATCACCATGATCTACCCGCAGGTCGTGCCGTCGAAGAACCGTGGCACGTACTTCATCAACATGGCGACGGCCTACGAGAAGCTCTCCGAGGAGCTGAAGCTCGCCGTCAAGGACACCACGGCGACGCACAGCGTGCTGCGGTACTTCAAGATCCGGCCGACCGACGTCTACCGGCCCATCTCGGAGATCATCGACGAGGTCAACGCGAAGACCCCGCCGGTGACGAGCCCGCTCGCGTTCGCGCACCCGCACACCGACGAGACCGTGCTGTACGTCAGCGAGGGCTTCACCCTGTCGTTGCAGGACGCGGACGGCAACGACAGGTCGGAGCTGCTGGCGGAACTGCTCACGGCCACCGGTCAGCTCGACCGCACCTACGAGCACGAGAACATCCATCTCCAGACGTTCGAGAAGGGCGACATGCTCCTCTGGGACAACCGCAGCCTGATCCACCGTGCGCTGCACACCGCGACGCCGGAGCCGGCCGTGTCCTACCGCGTCACCGTCTACGACGACGTGGACGCGGCGGCCTAGTCCCGCGCGGACGTCCATCTGCGGTGGGATCCGGCGGCGTCGACCGTCGGATCCCACCGGTGTCCACATCGCACGAGGTCGGGAGACATGACGTGGCAGACCAGTTGACGGCGGCGACGATCAGGGCGGACGTCGCCGAGTTGCTCCACCGTCGCCCGGACGAGAACTTCGACGCGGAGGACCTGTTCGACTGTGGCCTGGACTCGGTGCGGTTGATGACCCTCATGGAACGGTGGCGCGACGCCGGCGCCGAGGTCAGCTTCGTCGAGCTGGCCGAGCGGCCGACGGTGGAGCACTGGGTGAAGCTGCTGGTGGGCCGTGATGACTGAGCCGCTGCCGTTGGGCGCGGCACAGGAGGGCATCTGGACCGGCCAGCAGTTCGACCCGGACAGCCCCGCCTTCAACACGGCCGAGTACGTGGAGATCCACGGCCCGGTCGACGTACGCCTGCTGGAGACGGCGGTGCGCGGGGCGGTCGGCGAGGCCGAGGCGCTGAACGTCGTCTTCGAGGAGGACGCCGACGGGCGTCCGTGGCAACGCCCCCGCGGCGACGGGTCGTGGCCGGTGCACCTGGTCGACACCAGCGCCGAGGCGGACCCGCTCGCCGCCGCGCTGGCCTGGATGCGCGCGGACCTCGACACCCCCGTGGACCTGCGTAAGGACCTGCTGTTCGCCCAGGCGTTCCTGCGCCTCGGACCGGACCACCTGCTGTGGTACCAGCGCGTGCACCACATCGCCCTGGACGGGTACGGGCTGTCCCTCGTCGCCCGCCGGGTGGCCGAGCTCTACACCGCGCTCGTGGAGGGGCGTGAACCACCGCCCCGCTCGTTCGGGTCGCTGTCCGCCGTCGTCGACGAGGACCGGGCCTACGCCGACTCGGACAGGTACGCCGCCGCGCGGGAGCACTGGACGTCCCGGGCGGAGGGCAGGCCGGCGCCGGTGGTGCTCGCCCGACGCACCGGGAAACTGGCGCGCACGGTGCTCCGCGCCGGCGCGGACCTCGGTGCCGCCGACGTCGACGCGTTGAAGACGGTCGCCAGGGCCACCGGTACCACGTGGAGCGAGACCGTCATCGCGGCCTTCGCGGCCTACCTGCACCGGACGACCGGCGCGGACGAGCTCACGCTCGCGCTGCCCGTCATGTCCCGCCTCGGTTCGGTGTCGCTGCGGGTGCCGTGCATGGTGACCAACGTCGTGCCGCTGTGGGTCCGCGTCGAGCCCACCGCCACGCTGGCGGGGCTCGCCGGGCAGGTGGCGGCCGAGCTGCGGGCCGCGCGTCCGCACCTGCGCTACCGCTACGAGCAGCTGCGCCGCGACCTCAGGATGGTCGCCAGCGAGCGAAAGCTGTTCGGGCCGTCGGTCAACATCATGCCGTTCGACTACGGCCTGCGCTTCGCCGGCCTACGGGGCGTCGTGCACAACGTCAGTGCCGGGCTCGTCGAGGACCTGGTCGTCCACGTGTACGACCGGGCGGACGGCAGCGGCCTGCGGGTCGTCCTCGACGCGAATCCCAACTGCTACGACGACGAGGAACTCACCGGTCACCTGACCCGGTTCCTGACCTTCCTCCGCCGCGTGACGGACGCCGCCGACACACCGGTCGCCGACGTCGACCTGCTCCTGGCCGGCGAGCGCGGGCTGCTGCTGGGGGAGTGGAACGACACGGCGAAACCCCTGCCGGCGGTCACCGTACCCGCGCTGTTCGCGGCCCAGGCCGCCGCGACACCGCACCGTACGGCCCTGGTGGCCGGCGACGCCACGCTGACCTTCACCGAACTCGACCGCCGCGTCGACCGCCTCGCCAGCCTGCTCGTCGCCCGGGGGGCGGGCCCCGACCGGCACGTGGGGCTCCTGCTGCCCCGCACCTCCGAGGCGATCGTGGCGCTGCTCGCCGTGCTCAGGGCCGGCGCCGCGTACGTGCCCGTCGACCCGGACCTGCCCGCCCGGCGGGTCGCGGCGATGCTCGCCGACAGCGCGCCCGTCGTGGTGCTCGCCACCGAGGCGCTGTGGGCCGGCCACCAACAGGCGGAGGTCCCGGTCCTGCTCGTGGACGCCCCCGCGACCGCCGCCGAGTTGGCCGCGGCGGCCGACACGCCCGTGCCGGACACCGGCCTCGCACCCGAGCACGCGGCCTGCCTCATCTACACGTCCGGCTCCACCGGCGTGCCGAAGGGCGTCGTGGTCGAGCACCGCGGCCTGGTCAACCTCTTCCAGCACCACCGGGACACGATGATCCGGCCGGCGGCCGGCGCCCGGGTGTGCCGGGCCGTGCTGTCCGCGTCGCTGTCGTTCGACACGTCGTGGGAGGGGCTGCTGTGGCTGCTCGACGGCCACGAGCTGCACTTCGTCGACGACGACCGACGCCGTGACCCCGCCGCGATGCTCGACTACGTCGCCCGCCACGAGATCGACTTCATGGACATCACGCCCACGTACGCCGAGGAGCTGGTGGCGAACGGGTTCCTCGACGCCGGCCGGCACCGGCCCGCCGTGCTCGCGCTCGGCGGCGAGGCCACCGGCCCCGCGCTCTGGGCGGCGCTGCGCGACACCGGCATGACCGTCTACAACCTGTACGGCCCCACCGAGTGCACGGTCGACACCCTGTGGTGCCGGCTCGCGGAGAGCGCCGACCCGATCGTGGGCAGGCCGCTCACCAACACCAGGGCGTACGTGCTGGACCCGGGGCGGCGGCTCGTGCCGCCCGGCACGGTGGGCGAGCTCTACTTCGCCGGGGCGCCGGTCGCCCGCGGGTACCACGACCGGCCGGAGCAGACCGCGCAGCGGTTCGTCGAGGACCCGTTCGGCCCCCCGGGCAGCCGGATGTACCGCACCGGTGACCTCGCCCGCTGGCGGCGCGACGGCACGCTGGAGTTCCTCGGGCGCGCGGACGACCAGGTCAAGATCCGTGGCTTCCGCATCGAGCCGGGAGAGATCGAGGCGGTCCTCCTCGCGCACCCCGGGGTCGCCCAGGCGGCGGTGGTGCCGCGCGAGGACACGCCGGGCCAGGTGCGGCTCGTCGGCTACGTCGTGCCCACCGGCGACGCCGCGCCGGAGCCCGCCGCGCTGCGGCAGTTCGTGGCGGAGCGGCTGCCCGACTACATGGTGCCGCCCGCGTTCGTCGCGCTGGAGGCGATCCCGCGTACCACGAACGGCAAGCTCGACCGGGCGGCGCTGCCCGCGCCGGACCTGACCGCGACGGTCGGTGGCCGCGCGCCGCGCGACCACCGCGAGGCGGTCCTGTGCGGGCTCTTCGCCGACCTGCTCGGCCTGCCCGAGGTCGGCATCGACGACGACTTCTTCTCGCTCGGCGGGCACTCCCTGCTCGTCGCCCGGCTCATGGGCCGGGTGCGCGCGGAGTTCGGCGTGGAGATCAGCATCCGGACCGTGTTCGAGGCACCGACCGTCGCGAAGCTCGCCCCGGCGCTCGCCACGGACACCGGCGGCGGCTCGACCGAGGCGCTGCTCCCGTTGCGTACGCGGGGGAGCGGGCCGCCGCTGTTCTGCGTCGCGCCGGCCACCGGGCTGGCGTGGTCGTTCGCCGCACTGCTGGCGAGCCTTCCCGACCGCCCGGTGTACGGGCTCCAGTCGATCGCCGCCGCGGAGTACGCGAGCATCGCCGACCTGGCCGCCGACCACGTGCGCCGTATCCGCGCGATCCAGCCCGTCGGGCCCTACCACCTGCTCGGCGCCTCGTTCGGCGGCCTGGTGGCCCACGAGGCGGCCACGCAGCTCGCGGAGTCCGGCGAGTCGGTGGCCCTGCTCGCGCTGCTCGACTCGTTCCCCGTCCCGGCCGCCTGGCGGGACCTGCCGCCGCCCGACGAGCACGACGCGGCAGCCGCCGTACTCGGCCAGGCCGTGCTGGGCGGCCTCGACGAGGCGCAACGTCGCCTCGCGTACGACGCCTTCGCGCGCAACTCGCGGCTCGCCGCCGGCTGGACGCCCCGGCGCCTCACGGGCGACGTGCTGCTGGTCGAGGCGACCGCCGGCAAGACACCGGACTGGCCCGGGCCGGAGAGCTGGGCGCCACACGTCGACGGGCGGATCGACGTGCACCGGCTGGACTGCACCCACGACGGCATGCTCGCCGCCGTTCCCCTGGCGCGGGTCGGCGCCGTGATCTCCCCTGTCGGCGACCTTCGGAGGGCAGTATGAGCGAACGACGTGAATGGCTCGGACTCGGCGCGGTGCTCGCCGCGACGTTCATGACCCAGGTGGACGGGTTCGTCGTCAACGTGGCCAGCCCGTCCATCCAGAGCGACCTGCGCGCGGGCTTCGACCAGATTCAGTTCGTCGGCGCGGCGTACGTGATCGCGTTCGGGGCCCTGATGGTCACCGGCGCGCGACTCGGTGACCGCGTCGGGCACCGCACGGTGTTCCTCTGGGGCGTCGCGGGCTTCACGCTCACCTCGCTCCTGTGCGGCATCGCACCGGACGCCGACCTGCTCATCGTGGCCCGGTTCCTGCAGGGCGCCACGGCGGCGTTCATGGCCCCCCAGGTGCTCGCGATAATCCGGGCCACCATGCGGGACCCGGATCGGCTCGCGAGGGCCATCAGCGTCTACGGCATCGTGATCGGCCTCGGCGTGATCAGCGGCATCGCGGGCGGCGGTCTCATCGTCGAGGCCGACATCGCAGGCCTCGGCTGGCGGCCGGCGCTGCTCGTCAACGTGCCCGTCGGGATCGTGATCCTGGCGTTGGGCGGCATCCTGCCGCGCACCGTGCCGAAGGCGCCGCACCGGCTCGACCTCGCGGGCGCGGCACTCACCATCGTGGCCGCACCCGCCCTGCTCGTGCCCCTGGTCTTCGGGCCGGGCGGCCCGGCGTGGCTGTGGCTCGGCGTGCCGGTCGCGTTCGCCGTGTCCGTCGTACTCGTCCGCCAGCAGCGGCGCCTGCACCGCGACGGCGGCGACCCGTTGTTCCCGCCGCGGGTCGTCACCGCCCCCGGGATGCGGCTGTCCCTGCTGACCGTGCTGGCCCTGTTCGCCACGAACTCGGGGCTGTTCCTCGTGTTCACCTACTACCTGCAGACCGGGCTGCGGTTCACGCCGCTCACCGCGGCGCTGATGTTCGTACCGCTCGGGATCGGCTTCTCGCTGGGTTCGGCGGCGAACCGGCGGGTGGGACGCCTCGTCTCGACGCCGACCCCGGTCCTGGGCTGCGGCCTGCTCGCTGCCGTCCTGCTGGCGGGCGCGGCGGTCGTCCAGGCACCGGAGTCCACGCAGGCACCCATGCTCGTCGCGGTGGTCACGCTGGCCGGCTTCGGGCAGGGCCTGGTCGTCTCGCCGCTGGTGGCCGGGATCCTCGGCCGGGTCCGGCCCGCCGAGGCGGGCGCGGCGTCCGGCATGGCGACCACGGTGACCCAGTTCGGCCTCGCGCTCGGGGTCGCCGTCGCGGGGGTCTGGTACCGCACCGTGCTCGGCGCGACGCCCGGCGACCCCGGCGTGCCCTTCGCCGACCACACGGCGGCCTTCGCGGCCACCGCGCTCCTGCTCACGGCTTCCGCGATCTGCGCCGGCCTGCTCAGTGCCCGTCTGCACCACCTGCCCGCGCCCGTGGCAGCGCCCGCGCCCACACCTGCGGCAGCGGAACCGGAAGGGGCGGCGGCGCCCACGCCCGTCGCCATGTCAACCGTTCGGAGGACCGGATGAATCGCAAGCGTTTGCCCCTCGCGGCGGCGGCCGTCGCCGCCCTTCTTCTCTCGACGGCCTGCACGGCGGCCAGGAGCGAGGCCGAGCTGTCGAACGATCCGCCGCAGGCGGGCTACCCGGTGACGGTCAGCAACTGCGGCAAGAAGTACACCTACGAGCGCCCGCCGAGCCGCGTGGTGGTGATGAACGGCGGCTCCGTCGCGGAGGCCTCCGCGCTGCTGGAACTCGGCGTCGGCGACCGCGTCGTCGCCAACGCGCAGTCCTACGGGGCCTCCGAGGTCGACGGCCGGGTCGACGCGATCAGGCAGCTGCCGACGGGGAACATCAAGCTCAACGACATGTCGGACATCCCGCGCGAGGCCATGATCGGGCTGACCCCCGACCTCGTGATCTCCACCTACGACGGGGGCTTCCGCGCGGAGGCGGGCTTCGCCACCCGCGACGACCTCGCAGCCGTCGGGGCCAACACGTACGCCCCGGAGAGCTCGTGCGGCGAGGTCGGCACGGTGAAGGGCACGCCGACCATCGAGGACAGCTACACCCTGCTGCGCGACCTCGGCACCATCTTCGGGGTGTCCGAGCGCGCCGAGAAGATCATCGCCGACTCCCGGGCGCACATCGCCGGCGTCGGGGCGAAGACCGCGAACCTGCCGAAGCAGAAGGTCATGCTGATCATCCCCGGCATGGCGATGGGCGGGGAGTTCAGCTCCGTCGGCGGCAACGGGATCTGGAACGACATCATGGCCAAGTCGGGTGCGATGAACGCCTTCGAGGGCGCGACCGACCAGATGTTCGCCAGCCTCTCCCGGGAGCAGGTCGCCAAGGCGGACGTGGACGCCCTGCTCGTCGTGAACTACATGTCGAAGGATCCGGAGGGGGACGCGCGGAAGCTGCTCGCCCAGTTCCCGCAGTGGGACGCGGCGAAGAACAACCGCTACGTCGTGTTGTCCGACTCGATCTACCTCGGCCCCAGCAACCACCTGGCGGTCGAGAAGATCGCGCGGGCCGTGCACCCCGAGGTGTTCTGACCGCCATGGCCACCTTGTCACGTTCCATGAACGGCCGGGTGCCGGCCGTGTCGAAGCGCACCGTCGCCCGCCCGGCCCCGCTGCACGGCGCACCGCTTCCGCTGTGCCTGCTCGTGCTCGGCCTGCTGCTGGTCGTCATGATCCTCGTCGCGGCGGCCGTTGGGTCGGTACAGGTGTCCGTCGGCGACACCGGCCGGATCGTCTGGGCACACCTGACCGGGTCGACGCCCGCGGTGGACCCGGCGCACGACCAGATCGTCTGGACCTTCCGGATCCCACGGGTGCTGCTGGCGGCGCTGTGCGGCGCCGGGCTCGCGGTCGCGGGCGTCGTGTTGCAGGCCCTCGTGGCCAACCCCCTCGCCGACCCCTTCATCCTCGGGGTGTCGGCGGGCGGCTCGGTCGGCGCCGTCACCGTGATGGCGCTGGGCGCGGGCACCGTCGGCGGACTCGGCGTGTCGGGCGCGGCGTTCGTCGGTGCGATGCTGGCGGTGGCGCTGGTGTTCAGCCTCGGCCAGCAGCGCGGCCGGCTCAACCCGGTCCGACTCGTGCTCGCGGGAGTCGCGATCAGCTACGTGTTCACGTCGATCACGAGCCTGCTCCAGTTGCAGACGACGCCCAACAACATGCGCCAGATCATGTTCTGGCTGCTCGGCAGCGTCGCCGGCGCCCGCTGGGAGCAACTCCAGGTCGCGGGCGTGGTCGTCCTGGCGGTGACCGTGCTGCTGACCCTGTACGCCCGGCAGTTCAACGCGCTCGTCACCGGCGACGAGTCGGCGACCGCCCTCGGGATCGACGTCAAGCGGCTGCGGGTCGTGGCGATCGTCCTGACGTCGCTGCTCGCGGGCGTGCTCATCGCCGTGGCCGGCGGCATCGGCTTCGTCGGGTTGATGGTCCCGCACCTGGTACGGCTCGCGTTCGGCGTGGACCACCGCCGGGTCCTGCCCCTGGCAGCGCTCGTCGGCGCGCTCTACCTCGTGGTCGTCGACCTGCTGTGCCGGACGGTCGACCCGCCGAACGAACTGCCCCTCAACATCCTGACCGCCCTCTTCGGCGCACCGTTCTTCATCTGGCTGATGCGCCGGGATAGGAGCCTGTCCCACTCATGAAGCTTCAGGTGCAGCGGGTGTGCGTATCCATCGGCAGTACGCCGATCCTCCGCGACGTCGACCTGGACGTCGCTCCCGGCGAGGTCGTCGGCCTGATCGGCCCCAACGGCAGCGGCAAGTCCACGCTCCTGCGGACGATCTACCGGTCGGTCCGCCCCAGCAGCGGCCACGTGCTGCTCGGCGGCGAGGACGTCTGGTCGCTGTCGGCGCGGGCGGCGGCGCGGCGGACCGCCGCCGTGTTGCAGAACAGCCCCACGCCGCCGGGGCTGACCGTGCGGGAGGTCGTCGCGCTGGGGCGGACGCCGCACAAGGGGGTGTTCGACCGCGAGAGCGCCGAGGACCACGACATCGTCGAGGACGCGCTGACGCGGACCGGGGTGCTGGGGCACGCGGACCGGATCTACGGCTCGCTGTCCGGTGGCGAGAAGCAGCGGGTGCTGCTCGCCAGGGCGCTGGCCCAGCAGCCGCAGCTCCTGGTGCTGGACGAGCCGACCAACCACCTGGACATCCGGGCCCGGTTCGAGCTGCTGGAACTGGTGCACACGCTGGGGGTCACCACGCTGGCGGTGCTGCACGACCTGGACCTCGCGGTGCGCAGCTGCGACCGCCTCGCCGTGCTGGACCGCGGGAAGGTGGTCGCGACGGGCCCGGTGCTGGACTCGCTCACGCCCCAGGTGTTGTCCGGGGTCTTCGGGGTCACCGCCGAGACGGAGCGGCACGACGACGGGGTCGTCCGTGTCACGTACGGCGCCCGGCCGCTGGCCGGGGTGGGCTGAGCCCGGGGTGGATCGGACGCGCCCGCCGCCCCGGACACCGGGCGGCGGGCGCGCGCGTGTCCGGGGAGGTGGTCAGCGGGTTCCAGTGGATTCTGGTCTCCCGCGATGAGGCTGGCTGGACCGGCGCTGGAACGCGTTCTTCCCCGCAGTCCGCACGGTTACCGTGGATGCATGTCGCAGTCACTGGGAGAAAGCGCGGTCACGGCTCTGGCCCTGGCCGTCGGTCGGGGCGACCGCTCCGCGGCGGATCCCTTCGTCCGCAGCACGCAGCGCGACGTCTGGCGCTTCCTGGTCTATCTGGTGGGGCACGCCGACGCGGAGGACCTGACGCAGGAGACGTTCGTCCGGGCGCTGGGCAACGCCCACCTGTTCACCGGGCGCCACCACGCGCGGGCCTGGCTGTTGACCATCGCGCGGCACGTGGCCGCCGACCACTTCCGCGCCGCCGCGGGTCGGCCCCGGATCGTGTCCGACCAGGACTGGCAGGCCACCGCGGACCGCTCCGGGGCGCACCACCTGCCCGGTCTGGAGGACACGGTCGCGCTCAACCTCGCGGTGCGCACCCTGCCCACGGCCCGCCGCCACGCGTTCGTGCTGACGCAGGTGGTCGGCCTCGGGTACGCGGAGGCGGCCGAGCTCTGCGGCTGCCCCGTCGGCACGATCCGCTCCCGCGTCGCGCGGGCCCGTCGCGACCTCGTGTCGCTGCTGGCGCTGGCCCCGCCACGGCGTCCGGCGGTCTCCCGGTAGGACCCGACGTCGGGCGGCGATCCCCGTGTCAAATGTCCCTACTAGAGGATATGACGTGACGGTGGCAAATGTTCCCTAGCGCTGATTAGGACCCTTTCGCGCCGCGGTGGTCAGGGGAAAGCGGCTTGACGGCCGTCATTTTTATATGGAAAGGTCGACCCTCAAGGGGGAGGGTGTCCATAAGGGACACATCGCAATTCGCGGCCGGAATCCGTTCAAAGACGTTTGTCGCGTAACCACTCTGTGAGCTTCGGCGCCCTGTCGGTGTCCGTCGACGGCACCGGGTCTTACGAGCTGACGAGGACCATTCCCGCCGGCGGGTCGATCACTGGGGAGTGTGTCGTGGTTGTTGGATCGACGCCCGTGACCGGGCATCGCGGCCGACGGGGGATCGGCCGGACCGGGTGCGGGGCGAGTCGGCCGCTGGGCGTACGCCGGTTGCGATAGAGGAGCCGGGAGCGCTGCTGCCGTGAACCTCTCCGTCACACCAGGGCGCTCACCATCGCGGGAGACGGCGCCGCTACCGGCGCCCCGTCTCGCGATGGGTGTCGTCACCGCCGTCTTCGCGAGCATCAGCCTCATCGGCTTCCTCCATGTGATGTTCCTGCCGGTCGGCCCGATCGCCATCGCGCTGTCGTTCACGTGCATCGCCGCCCTGATGGCGATGCAGCTGTTGTGGTACGGCCGGGACAACGGGCGCCTGCAGACGCCGCTGGGGTACGGCGTCCTCGCCACCCAGGCGGCGCTGGTCTACCTGCCGATCCTGATCTTCGGCCAGGCGTGGGTCGGCATGCCGGGCTTCCTGGCCGGCAGCGTGCTGCTCGTGCTGCGGGCGGTCACGGCGTGGGTGACCTTCTCCCTCATCGTCGTCTCGATGGCCGTTGCCCAGTGGCTCTTCACCCGCGCGCCGATCGACATGCTCTACACCTCGATCTCCACCATCACGACCGGACTCGTGGTGTACGGGCTGTCCCGGCTGACCGCGCTCGTCGTCGAGGTGCAGGAGAGCCGCGCGGAGATCGCGCGCATGGCGGTGCTGCGGGAGCGGCTGCGGTTCGCCCGGGACCTGCACGACCTGCTCGGCTACAGCCTGTCCGCGATCTCGCTCAAGATCGAGCTCGTGCACCGGCTGATGGAGAAGTCGCCGCAGGAGGCGAGCGACCAGTTGCTGGAGATCCTGGAGATATCGCGGGTCGCCCTCTCCGACGCGCGGACCGTGGCCAGCGGCTACCGCGAGCTGTCGCTGGAGGAGGAGTGCCGCTCCGCCGTGTCCGTGCTGTCCGCCGCGGACATCCAGGTCCGGCTGGACAGCGACCACCTGGACCTGCCGGTCCAGGTCAGCACGGTGCTCGCCACGGTGCTGCGGGAGGGGGTGACGAACATCCTGCGGCACAGCAAGGCCAAGCACTGCGACATCACCATCCGGCAGACGCACGACGACGCCTGGATCGAGATCGTGAACGACGACCTGGCCGTCGGGCCGCCCAGGGATCCCGGCAGCGGTCGCAACGGGTTGCGCAACCTGTCCGTACGCGCCCGGGAGATCGGCGGGGCGTTGTCCGTCGAGCAGCAGCCGGATCTGTTCCGGCTACGCGCCAAGGTGCCGCTGCGCCTGGAGCGCCACCCGGCCTCCCGGTCACAGCCAGCCGGCCTCCCGGGCGACCCGGATGGCGTCGACGCGGTTACGCGCGGCGAGTTTGTTGACGATCGTGGTCAGGTAGTTGCGGACGGTACCGACTGACAGGAACATCTGGGCCGCGATGTCGACGGCCTGGAGCCCCTCCGCCGTGAGGCGGAGGACCTCGGTCTCGCGCGCCGTGAGCGGACACTCGGCGCTGTCCCAGGCGGACATCGCGAGCTGGCTGTCGACGACCCGACGGCCGGCGGCGACGCTGCGGATGGCCGCGACCAGCTGCTCGGTCGGGGCGTCCTTCAACAGGAATCCGGTAGCCTTCGCGGACAGCGCCCGGCGCAGGGTGCCCGGCCGGCCGAGCGCGGTCAGGACCAGAGTGCGGATCTCCGGCAGGTGGGCCTGGATGTCGGCGATCGCGGAGAGCCCGTCCTTGCCCGGCAGGTCGATGTCGATCACGGCGACGTCGGGTCGGAACCGCTGCGCCATGGGCAGGATCTCCGTGCCCGAGGCGACCGCGGCGACCACCTCGATGTCCGGTTCCAGGTTGAGCAATGCGACCAGCGCATCTCGGACCATGTGCATGTCCTCGGCCAACAACACCTTGATCAACTTGGCATCCCCCGTTGGGCCGGCGCGATTAACCCCGTTCTATCACGCACCCGCACGCATCATGAATGCTCATTTTGTGGGCCGTGCGCAGGGGAGCATAAAGCCTTTTGCGGGCTTCCGGCCGACCCATTCACATTCCGTGTACGCCCAGGTACTCCTCGTCACCGGAAATGTCGTTTTCGGGTAGTCCGATGGCGAATTCGCCGACACCGACCTCCGCCGGCCAGTCGAGACCGAATGCCGATGCGCAAACCCTGGCGTCGCCCATGGTGAGGGCGCACGTGGCGAGCCCGAGCATCGTGGCGACGAGGCTGAGCGTCTGCTGGAGCATGCCGACGTGCTTCAAAGTGGTGGCGTAGGAGATGCTGTCGTACACCCAGGACAGTCGGTCCGCCCGCGCGGTCATGGTGACCAGCACGGGCGGGGGCCGCCGGCCACCGACGGAGACGCGGGCGTTGTCGAGCAACTCGTCGACGTCGGCCGGGCTGGCGTTGACGAGGGTCAGCGCGTGTTCGATCGGGCTGTAGTGGTAGATCCCGCGCCGCAGGTCCGGGCAGCGGTCCACCGTCAGGTACAGCTCCAGCTCGTACAGCGAACCCGCGCTCGGATACGGACGCCGCGTCACCGTGTACCGCACGTTGTCGGGAGCCGTGGCCACCGTCTGCATCCGGACCCGCGCCGCGTGGAAGAGCAACTCCCCGAGCTCCCGGGTCGACGGCGCCGCGTCGGCGAACGCGCGGGTGGACCGGCGCCGGTCCACGGCCTCGGTCAGGGGCATCCCGTGCGGCACCGAGACGGGCGGCCGGTACATCGGGATCCGTGGCCCCGGGGGCGCGGGCTTGGCCGCCGCCGGCGGCGGCAGGGTCGCGACGTGGCGGAACGTGGCGCCGGCCGGATCGTCGTGCGTGCCGAGCCTGCTGCGCGAGTGGAACAGCAGGTCGTACGGCGACCACATCAGCAGCGTGGGATCCGAGTCCTCGTGGAACCGCGACGCGCCGGCCTCACCGACGACGACCATGCCCGCGCCGGTCAGGTAGGCGACGACGTCCGCCACCACCGGGAGCGCCAGGCCGGCCTTCCGTCCGACCTCGACGCTCGTGGTCGCGCGGGGGAGCGCGCCGAGCACCAGTGCCGCCTGCGGCCGGTGCAGCACCACCCGGTGGTGCGACAGCGGGGACTCGATCACCAGTTCGCCGTCCCGCTGGTGGGCGAACGCGAAACGGGACAGCCTGACCGGCCGGTCCTCGGCCACCTCCGGCAGTTCGAGCACCCCCAGCGGGGACACCGGCTGGACGGAGAGCAGCGGCATCGGCGAGTCCCGCGAGCCGAGCGAGCGGACGATCCGGCCGGGCAACTGCTCGAAGACCGCCCGGAGTACGCGCCGGTCCAGCCCGGCGACGTTGCCGAGCGCGACCGGCCCGTAGGTCATGCGGTGCAGGACCTCCTCGACCGAGGGCGCGGGCCGGCCCACCGGGACGTCGCCCCAGCGGCTGAGGACGGTCAGACTGCCGTCCTCAGCCGTCTCGATGGTCACGTCGTCCCGGAAGGACCACAGCGACAGGCTCGGTCCGGGGTGGGACGTGTGGGCGTCGGATGGCAACCTGGCTCCTCGACGGGCGTGGCGGTGCCACATGCGCCCGCTCTACACGAAAAGTGGTATCGGGTTGAGGTTCTCGTACTCGGTGGGGCGGTCGAGCCGGCCGAGCCTGACCGGGACGTCGAACAGCCTGCCCGGCGCGAACCTCGCCCAGAAGCCGCGCATCCCCGGCACGATGGCCTTCACCACGGGAAGCCCGACATCCGGACGGGTCTGGTCGAGCACGAGCACGTCGAGCCCCAGCGCCTCCAGCCTGTGCTGCACCGAGCGGACGTCCTGGAGCAGGTCGTCCGTCGGGGTGTGGCGGTAGTCGGCGAGCCGGCGGGCCGGCACCGCCGGATCGGGTCGCAGGTAGGCGTCCCCGGCCCAGGTGGCGGTGCGCCACCACCGCACGGCGTCGGGATCGGACCAGCCGTACCGGTCGTCGTCGTCGCCACCGACCTCCGCCACGGTCGGCATCAACTGGTTCATCTCGGTGAGCGCCCGGACCAGCGCCGCCCGCGGGTCCGGGTGGGTGCCGAAGCCGAACATGATGTCCTCGCACCGCTTGTCGGTGCGCCGGGACAGCGCGGCCATGGTGGGTGTCCCGACGTCCGACGACACGTCCAGCACCCAGACCTCGCGGTGCAGGCCCGCGTAGACCTCCCGCAGCTCGTCGACCCAGCGGTCGCCGAAGCTGTCCAGGTCGACCGCGGGGGCCCGGGTGCGGTTGTACCACCAGAGGGCCACCGCGTCGCGTTCCACCACCTCCAGCAGGCCCTGGAGCAGCGCGTCCTCCAGGCTGCTGCCGGCGGCGTTGCCGTTGGAGTCCGCGCACAGCGACATGCCGCCGTGCTGATCCGGCACGTTGAAGTAGAGCATCGAGGTGGGCAGCAGGCGGTGCCGCTGGCCGGTGAGCGACCACACCGGGGTCCAGCTCGTCACGGCCGCGTCGTCGAACGGCGCGCACACGTACTGGAACGGTGAGCAGGTGGCGTTCCACCGGGCGCGGTCGGCGTACTGCCGCTCGTCGAACAGCAGGCACTCGTCGGGGTGGACGGCGGTGTCGGCCAGCTCGGTGTAGCTGCCGGTCACGCGCGCCTCGTCGCCGTGGAAGTAGGCGCTGTGCCGCTCGATGGCCTCGCAGAGCGCGCTCACCTCGGCGTGCACGGGAGTGACGCCCTTGCCGCCGTTCTCGGCACGCAGCGCGAAACGCATCTGCTCGGCGTTCCTGCGCGTGGTCATCGCCAGGTTGGGGCCGGAACGGAACGAGTTGAAGAAGGCTGGGCCGCGCCCGTCGCGGGTGATCTCCTTGACCACGCCGCTGACCGGGCTCACCAGGTGCCCGTAGTCGTGCAGCACCCGCTCGGGCGGCAGGGCGCGGTGACTGCCGCCGCTGCGGGACGCCTTCGGCCGGCTGCGCAGCGGCACCGGGCGGAACGCCCGTTCGCGCTCGACGCCGGGATCGCCGCACTCCGGGCACTGCGGCCGCGCCCGCACCTCGTGGTGGACGCCGCGCAGCGTGACGCTGTCCAACGTCCACACCGCCCGCTGCCCGCCGTGCCGGAGCCCGGCCGTCCACTTGGCGGCCTCCAGGGCCACCAGGTGCAGGGCGGCGGCGCCGAGCGGCGGCAGCGACACCGGGGGAGTGGCGATCTCCGTGGCGGAGCCGACGACGGCGCGCAGGCGTGTCTCGGCCTGGCGGTGGCCGCGCAGCCGGTGCGCCAGGCAGTGCCAGCACCCCGTCGAGTCGGCCGGGTCGAACACCGGCCCCACCCACATCTGTGCGCCACCGGGCTTCGCGAGGAGCCAGGGCCGGCGTGCGGCGCGCTGCGCGGCGTCGACGGCAGCCAACTCCTCGTCGAGGTAGTCGTCACAGATCACAATCGATAAGTCGGAGGGCGGGGCGGAAAAGTTCCCGGAGACCCGCCGGACGGTCAGGCCGGCCGCGCGTAGCGCGTCACCCGCCGCCGCCACGGCACCCTCCGCACGGCCGACGGAGACGAGGTCGACCCGGGCGGCGGTGGTGGCCCGTACGGCGGCGGCCGGGTCCAGGCCCGCCGACTCCCAGTACGCGAGCGCGGCGTCGTCGGACCCCGCCTCGGGCGCGGGCCGCAGCGTCACCAGGCCGGCGTCGACGAGCCGCCTGACGACCGTGCCGATCTCGGCCGGCGACATCCCGGCAGGACTGTCCCGCACGAGTGCCGCGAGGTCACGGGTGCCGTCGAGCAGCGGCGCCAGGGCCTCGACGTGCGTCCCGCTGACCGAGGTGGCCCCGCGCTCGGACAGCAGGTAGACCGCGTCACCGCGTACCACGTGGGCCCGCAGGTGCCGCTTGAACCCGACGCGCAGCTGTGCATCCCCACCCGACATGGCTGCTCCCTGCTCGACCAGTGCCGCTCCAGCGGCGCTCCAGCGTGCCTCCAGCCCAGCCTCCCGGCAGCACACGGTGCGGGCAAGTGCCGCCGTCACGTGCTGTCCCCTCGTTTGGTCACCCCGGTGCATGACGCGGTCACTATCGGCTCGACCTTCGCTTGGAATAGCGTGGAACCCTGTCCTGACTCCCCCTGGTCGGAATCGTCGCTCCCGTCACGGAACCAGTACGCCGACACCACTCGTCGGCGGTGGAAAGTGCGGTGGATCCGACTGATAGCGAGGTCGGCGAAATGATTACCAAGTTTGCGGAACTGGGATCGATGTCGCACGAGGAGAAACTGACGCTCCTCGCCGCGTTGCTGGAGTCGGCGGCCGATCCCGTGACGGAGGCACGGCGTCCCGAGCCGCCACCGGCCGTGCCGCCCCGGCACCCGGCGGGAAGCACGCTCACCGGGCTACGTTTCGAACTGCTCGGCCCGCTGGTCATCCGGCACGGCGGGGTCGACATCGCACCCAGCGCGCCGAAGCTGCGGCTGGTCCTGTCCACGTTGCTGTTCAACGCGAACCAGCCCGTCGGCGCGTCGGTGCTCGTACGGGAGCTGTGGAGCTCGGGGGCGCCACGCACCGCCCACGCCACCCTCCAGACGTACATGTTCAAGGTGCGCAAGCTCTTCCGCGGCGTGCTCGGCGGATCCGTCGAGGACATCGCGCGCGACGTCCTGCTCACCTGCTCCGGGGGCTACACGCTGCGGGTGGACCCGAAGCAGCTCGACATCGTCGAGTTCGACGAGCTGGTCACGGCGGGCACCGCGGCGATGCACGCGGGCGACTACGAGCAGGCCGGCGCGCACCTGCGCCGGTCGCTGGCGCTGTGGCGCGGCAACGTCGTGCACCAGGGCCAGTGGGGCCCGCAACTGCGCGCCCAGGCGGCTCGGCTGGAGGAGCGCCGGTTCTACGCGCACACCACCAGGATCGACGCGGACCTGTGCCTGGGGCGGCACCGGGAGGCGACCTCCGAGCTGGCGTCGCTGGTCGTGGAGCACCCGCTGCACGAGTCGGCGCACACGATGCTGATGCTCGCGCTGCACCGCTCCGGTCGTACGCCGGCCGCGCTGGAGGTCTACCTGCGGTTCCGCCGGCGGATGCTGGGCGAGCTCGGCATCGAGCCCTCCGAGCGGATCCAGGCGCTGCACCTGGCGCTGCTGTCGACCGATCCGCTCCTCACCGATCTGTCGCTCACCTCCGACATGCTGCTGGACCGGCTCGTCGGTCGGGTCCGGCAGGGGCGTCGGCTCAGTTCTTCCGCTGTTACCGGGTGATGGACCGGCCGCGATTACCTTCAATTTCGCACTCGTGCGCATAGGAGGAATAGCAATGACCACATCGCCGGTGAAGAACAGCGTGTCGATCGGGCGTGCGACTTTTGCCAACGACCCGGTACTGCTTTCGGACGTGCTGCGCCCGTACGCGAGGCCGAGGACCCAGTATCTGAAGTCCGCGACGGTCACCGTCGCCAACGGACTGGCGAGCGCCGAGGGCGAGTTCGCCATCCCGTACCCGTGCTACATCGACGACACGGGTCACCTCAACTCGGTCGAGGTGAACATCTGCTTCAACCAGCTCATGTACTACCTGATCGCCAAGTGCGTCCAGGAGCGGGCGGTGCCCGCCCTGGCCGCGTGGACGATGGACGACTACTGGGCCAAGCAGCTCCCGGACATGCTCATCGCGAACTTCACGAGCAAGTTCCGGCGGCCGATCGACTCGTCGTCGTTCCACGGCGAGGTGTCCTTCGCCGAGTTCAGCGAGCGCAACCGCAGCAAGCCGGTCCAGATCATCGACATGCCGTGGCGCTTCTGGGACCTCCAGGGTGGCGTCGCCGAGGGCGAGGTGCGGATGGCGCTCGTCAACCCGCCCGGCATGCGTTTCCAGGCCGACGCGGCCTGAGCCGCCCCCACCCGTACGTCTCCTGAGGAGGACCCCGGTGACTGTTCAGTTGCGCACCCTCGTCGACGTGGCGCGCAGGCACGCGGCCCAGCAGCCGGACGCCGTCGCCATGGTCTGCGAGGGCCGGCGCGTCGACTACGCCACCCTGCACCGCGTCAGCAACCAGGTGGCACGCGGCCTCCAGGCGGCCGGGCTGCGCCCCGGCGACCGCATCGCCTACCTCGGCAAGGAGACCGAGCACTACTACGAGCTGCTCTTCGGCGCGGCGAAGACCGGCGTGGTCCTCGTACCGATCAACTGGCGGCTGGCCGCCGGCGAGGTCGAGCACATCCTGCGCGACTCCGGCGCCGTCCTGTTGTTCGCCGACGCCGACTCGGCCGCCACCGCCGAGAAGCTGGCGCCCGAACTGCCGACCCTGACGCGGGTGATCGGGCTCGACGAGCCGGGCGCCGCCGGGGCCGGCTTCACCGCCTGGGCGTCGGCCCAGCCGGACGCGAACGTGCTGGCCAGGGTCACGCCCGACACCCCGCTGGTGCAGATGTACACCAGCGGGACGACGGGGCTGCCCAAGGGCGTCGTCCTCGCGCACCGCAGCTTCTTCGCGGTACGCGCGGCGCTCGCCTCGGCGGAACTGGACTGGATCGACTGGCGCGAGGGCGACGTCAGCCTCGTGGGCATGGCCGGTTTCCACATCGGCGGCCTGTGGTGGGCGACGCAGGGCTTCGTGTCGGGCGTCACGAACGTGGTGATGCGCGAGTTCACCACGGCGGGCGCGGTCGAGCTGATCAGGACGCTGCGTGTCACCACCGCCTGCCTGGTGCCCGCGATGCTGCGGTTGCTGCTGGCGGAGCCCGGCGTCTCCCGCGAGGACTTCAGCTCGCTCCGCAAGGTGGTCTACGGCGGTGCGCCCATCTCGGCCGCGCTGCTCGCCCGCTGCGTCGAGGGCTTCGGCTGCGAGTTCGCCCAGATCTACGGCCTGACCGAGACCGGCAACACGGCCGTCTGCCTGCCCCCGGCCGACCACACGCCGGACAGCGGCAGGATGCAGGCGGCGGGACGCCCCTACCCGGGCTTCGAGGTCAAGGTCGCCGACAGCCAGGGCGATCCGCTGCCGCCCGGCGAGATCGGCGAGGTCTGGCTGCGGACCCCGGCGGCGATGGTGGAGTACTGGAACCTGCCGGAGGCCACGGCGAAGACGCTGGTCGACGGCTGGGTCGTGACCGGTGACGCGGGTGTGCTGGACGAGGACGGCTACCTGTTCATCCGTGACCGGATCAAGGACATGATCATCGTGGCGGGGGAGAACGTCTACCCGGCCGAGGTCGAGCACGTCATCGGCCGCCATCCGCTGGTCGCCGAGTCGGCGGTGGTGGGCGTGCCGGACGAGCGTTGGGGCGAGGCCGTGCACGCGTTCGTGGTGCCGGTGGAGGGCCAGCAGCTCACCGAGCGCGACCTGGCCCTGCACCTGCGCGGCAAGCTCGCCGCCTTCAAGCAGCCGCTGCACTACGAGTTCATCGACCGGGTGCCCCGCAACCCCAGCGGCAAGATCCTGCGCCGCGAGCTGCGGGAGCGATTCTGGCAGGGCCACGAGCGCCAGGTGAGCTGACCGCGATGAACCCGTGTCCTTCCGGCGCGACAGTGGTCCGCCCGGAGGGCACCCGTACCCGTCCCGTCTCCGTGCCCGCGACGCCGGCCCCGTCCGGCGGCGCGGCGCGCACGGGGGGACGTTCCGCTCTGGCACCCGATCCCCCACCGGTCCGCTCTTGGAGTGACGTCGATGCCCGACAACGAGGAAAAGCTGCTCGACTACCTCAGGCGGACGACAGCGGAGCTGCGCGAGACGCGGCGGAAGCTGCGTGACGCGGAGGAGGCCGCACACGAGCCCATCGCGATCGTCGGCATGGCATGCCGGTATCCGGGTGGCGTGCGTACGGCGGAGGACCTGTGGGACCTGGTCGCCACCGGACGCGACGGGATCGGGGGCTTCCCGACCGACCGGGGCTGGAACGTGGGGGAGCTGTACGACCCGACCCCCGGCACGCCCGGCCGGTCGTACACCCGGGAGGGCGGCTTCCTGCCCGGCGCCGCGGACTTCGACGCCGAGTTCTTCGGGATCAGCCCGCGCGAGGCGTTGACGACGGACCCGCAGCAGCGGCTGCTGCTGGAGACCTCGTGGGAGGCGCTGGAGAACGCGGGCATCGACCCGGCCGGGCTGCGGGGCAGTGCCACCGGCGTGTTCGCCGGGATGATGTACCACGACTACGCGGGCAGCAGCGCCACAGGCTCGATCGCCTCGGGGCGGGTGGCGTACACCTTCGGGTTGGAAGGGCCGGCGGTCACCGTCGACACCGCGTGCTCGTCGTCGCTGGTCGCCCTGCACCTCGCCGGGCAGGCGCTGCGCAACGGCGAGTGCACGCTGGCGCTGGCCGGCGGGGTGACCGTGATGGCGACCCCGGAGACGTTCGTCGAGTTCTCCCGGCAGCGCGGGCTGTCGCCGGACGGCCGGTGCAAGTCCTTCGCCGCCGCCGCCGACGGCACCGGCTGGTCCGAGGGCGTCGGCGTGCTCGTGGTGGAGCGGCTGTCGGACGCGCGGCGCAACGGTCACCGGGTGTTGGCGGTGGTCCGGGGCACGGCGGTGAACTCCGACGGCGCCTCGAACGGGCTGACCGCGCCGAACGGGCCGGCGCAGCAGCGGGTGATCCGGGCCGCGCTGGCCAACGCGCGGCTCTCCGCGAGCCAGGTCGACGTGGTCGAGGCACACGGCACCGGCACCACCCTGGGTGACCCGATCGAGGCGCAGGCCATCCTGGCCACCTACGGGCAGGACCGCGAGCGGCCGCTCTGGCTCGGCTCGATCAAGTCGAACATCGGCCACACCCAGGCCGCCGCAGGCGTCGCCGGCCTGATCAAGATGGTGGGCGCGCTACGGCACGGGCTGCTGCCACGCACCCTGCACGTCGACGAGCCGTCGCCGAAGGTGGACTGGTCGGCGGGGGCGGTGTCGCTGCTGACCGAGCCGGTGCCGTGGCCGGCCGGCGACCGTCCGCGCCGGGCTGCCGTGTCGTCGTTCGGCATCAGCGGCACCAACGCCCACGTGGTGCTGGAGGAGCCCGAGCCGACGGAGCCCGCCGAGTCGGCGCCCGCGGCCGAGCCGCCGGTGATTCCGTGGGTCCTCTCCGGGCGGACGCCGGAGGCGGTACGGGCACAGGCCGCGCGCCTGGCCGACGCGGTGGCGGGCCGTGACCCCGAGGACGTCGGGTTCACGCTCGCGGTCGGGTTCACGCTGGCTGTCGGGCGCACCGCGTTCGAGCACCGCGCCGCGGTGGTGGGCCGCGACACCGCGGAGCTGGTACGCGCGCTGAAGTCGGGCGTGCAGCCGACCGCGGCCGCCCCCGGCGGGCGGCTGGCCTTCCTGTTCACGGGGCAGGGCGCGCAGCGGCTGGGCATGGGCGCCGAACTCGCCGCCACCCACCCCGTCTTCGCCACCGCCTACGACGAGGTCTGCACCGCCCTCGACGCGCACCTCGACCGGCC
>NZ_JBEZMR010000050.1:0-37249 GCF_040652795.1 Micromonospora sp. NPDC048170 | reverse complement strand
GGCCGGTCGAGGTGCGCGTCGAGGGCGGTGCAGACCTCGTCGTAGGCGGTGGCGAAGACGGGGTGGGTGGCGGCGAGTTCGGCGCCCATGCCCAGGCGTTGCGCGCCCTGCCCCGTGAACAGGAACGCCAACCTGCCGGCCCCGGGGGTGCCGGTGACCAGGTTGGCGGCGTCCCGGCCGGCGGCCAGCGCGGCGAGGCCGTCGAGGAGTTCCCGCCGGTCGGTCCCGACGACGGCGGCCCGGTTCGTGAACCGGACTCGGGCGGCCAGGGAACGGGCGACGTCGGCGTCCGGCAGTTCGGGCCGGGTCGCGAGGTGGTCGTGCAGGCGCCGGGCCTGCTCCCGCAGGGCCTGCTCCGAGCGGGCGGACAGCAGCCACGGCAGGGCCGGCGTCGACGTGCCGGCGGCGGCGCCGTCCGGTTCGGCGGGGGGCTCCTCGATGATCACGTGCGCGTTCGTGCCGCTGACGCCGAACGACGACACCCCCGCGCGGCGCGGGTGGCCGTTCCGCTGCCACTCGGCCGGCTCGGTCAGCAGCGCGACCGAGCCCGCCGACCAGTCCACCTTCGGCGACGGCTCGTCGACGTGCAGGGTGCGCGGCAGCAGCCCGTGCCGCAGGGCGAGGACCATCTTGATGACCCCGCCGACACCGGCGGCGGCCTGGGCGTGGCCGATGTTGGACTTGAGTGAGCCGAGCCGGAGGGGCTGTTCGCGGTCCTGGCCGTAGGTGGCGAGGATGGCCTGGGCCTCGATGGGGTCGCCGAGGGAGGTGCCGGTGCCGTGTGCCTCGATGGCGTCCACCTGGTTCGCCGACAGCCCGGCGTTGGCCAGCGCCGACCGGATGACCCGCTGCTGAGAGGGCCCGTTGGGGGCGGTGAGGCCGTTGGAGGCGCCGTCCTGGTTGACGGCCGAGCCGCGGACGAGGGCGAGGACCCGGTGACCGTTGCGCCGGGCGTCGGACAACCGCTCCACCACCAGTACGCCGACGCCCTCCGCCCAGCCGGTGCCGTCGGCGGCGGCGGCGAACGACTTGCACCGGCCGTCGCGGGCGAGGCCCCGCTGCTTGGAGAACTCGACGTACAGGCTGGGCGTGGACATGACGGTCACGCCGCCGGTCAGCGCGAGAGAGCACTCGCCGGAGCGCAGCGCCTGTACGGCGAGGTGCAGCGCGACCAGCGACGACGAGCAGGCGGTGTCGACGGTGACCGCCGGCCCCTCCAGCCCGAACGTGTACGCCACCCGGCCGGAGGCGACACTGCCCGCGGTGCCGGTGCCCAGGAACCCTTCGACACCGCCGGGCACGGCGCTCGCCCCGGCGGCGTAGTCGTGCGTCATGAGGCCGGTGAACACGCCGGTGGGTGAGCCGCGCAGCGCGTCCGGCCGCAGGCCGGCGTTCTCCAGCGCCGCCGAGCAGGTCTCCAGGAACACCCGCTGCTGCGGGTCCATCGCCAGCGCCTCGCGGGGGCTGATGCCGAAGAACTCCGCGTCGAACCCGGCCGCGTCGAGCAGGAATCCGCCCTGGTCGACGTAGCTGGTGCCGGGGGTGTCCGGATCGGAATCGAACAACGTGTCCAGCTGCCAGCCACGGTCGGTCGGGAAGCCGGTGATGCCCTCGCGACCGTCGAGCAGCAGCTGCCACAGCTCGTCCGGCGAGCTGACGCCACCGGGGTAGCGGCAGGCCATGCCGACGATCGCGATGGGCTCGTCGGTCGGCCGGGCGACGACCGCCGCCGCGACGGGCGTCCGCTCGTCCTCGCGGCCGCCCAGTTCGCCCCGCAGGTACTCGACGAGGGCCTCCGGGGTGGGGTAGTCGAAGGTCAGCGTCGCGGGCAGGCGCAGCCCCGTCGCGGTGTTGAGCCGGTTGCGCAACTCGACGGCCATCAGCGAGTCGAAGCCGAGCTGGCGGAACGGTTCGGCCACGGAGACGGCGTCCACGTCCGGCTGGGCGAGCACGGTCGCGACCTGCGTACGCACGATGTCGAGCAGCAGCGCGCGCTGCTCCTGTTCGCTGCGCCCGGCCAGCTCGCGGGCCAGCGCGGAGGCGCCCGGCCGGGTCGCGGCCTGCCGCCGGCGCGGCCTCCTGGCCAGGCCGTGCAGGGTCGGCGCGGCGTCCGGCGCGGCGCGTACCGCGGCGACGTCGATGGTGACGGGCACCAGGTGCGCCTCGTCGGAGCGGCACGCGGCGTCGAACAACGCGAGCCCCTCCTCGACGCTGTGCGGGAGGATGCCGCCGCGCGCGATGCGGGCCAGGTCGGTCTCGCCGAGCTGGCTGGTCATCGCGCTGCTCTCCGCCCAGAGACCCCAGGACAGGGAGGTCGCGGCCCGGCCCCCGGCCCGCCGGAGTGCGGCCAGGCCGTCGAGGAACGCGTTCGCCGCCGCGTAGTTCGCCTGCCCGGCGGTGCCGAAGACGCTCGCGACCGAGGAGTAGAGCACGAACAGCTCCACGTCGCCCGCCAGCTCGTGCAGGTTGAGCGCGGCGTCGACCTTCGGCCGCAGTACGGCGTCCAGACGCTCGGGCGTGAGCGACTCCAGGACGCCGTCGTCGAGTACGCCCGCGGTGTGCACCACCCCCGCCAGCGGCCGGGAGAGCCCGGCGAGCAGCGCCGCCAGCGCCTCGCGGTCGGCGGTGTCACACGCGACGACCGCGACCGAGCCGGCGCCCAGGTCGGCCAGCTCCTCGGCCAACGCGGCGGCGCCCGGTGCGGCCGAGCCGCGGCGGGAGGCGAGGACCAGGTGTTCCGCGCCGTGCCGGGTGACCAGGTGGCGGGCGAGCGCGGCGCCGAGCGTGCCCGTGCCGCCGGTGATCAGGACCGTGCCGGCCGGGTCGAACAGCCGGCGCTCGGCGGCGGCGGAGGCGTGCCGCGCGAGCCGCGGCACGGTCAGCGCCCCGTCGCGGACGGCGAGCTGCGGCTCCCCGGTGGCGAGCGCGGCGGCGAGGGCGCGCTCCGACTTGTCGGTGCCGTCGGTCTCGACGAGGACGAAGCGTTCCGGGTGCTCGGTCTGCGCGGAGCGGACCAGGCCCCACGCCGCCGCGCCCGCGAGATCTCCGCCGCGGGTGACCACGGCCAGCCGCGCGGTGCCGGCCGCGGCCCGCTGGACCGCCGCCAGGGTGTCGTGCAGGGACTGCCGTACGGCGTCGGCGGTGTCGCCCGCTTCGACGCGGAACACCTCGACGTCGGGCGTGCCGGCGCCGGCCGGGGCGCCCACGGGCACCCACTCCTGGCGGTACAGCGCGGCGGTGGGGCCGCTCGCGCCGGCCAGGCCATCCGTGGTGACCGGCCGGACCGCGACCGCGTCGGCGCTCAGCACCGGGTTGCCGTCGTCGTCGGTGGTGCTCACCCGCAGGGTGTTCTCGCCGGCCGGGGTCAGCCGGACCCGCAGCGTCGAGGCCCCCCGGCGGTGCACCCGCACCCCGCGCCAGGAGAAGGGCAGCCAGGCCCGGCCCGCCGGGTCCCCGCCGCCGTCGACGTGCAGCACGAGCGGGTGCATGGCGGCGTCGAGCAGCGCCGGGTGTACGCCGTAGCGCACGGCGGCCGGCTCGTCCTCGGCGCGCAGGGTGGCCCGGGCGAACAGTTCGTCGCCGCGCCGCCACACCTCCTGTACGCCCTGGAAGGCGGGGCCGTAGCAGAAGCCACGCGCCAGCAGCCAGCCGTAGAAGTCGCCGACGTCGACGGGCTCCGCGCCGGGCGGCGGCCACTCGTGGGCCACCGGAGCCGGCGCGGGTGCGTCGGCCAGCGTGCCCGAGGCGTGGCACTTCCACTCCGCGCCCGGCGTGTGCCCGGCCTGCTGGGAGTACACGCCGAACTCGCGGCGGCCCTGCTCGTCGGGTCGGCCGACCCACACCTGGAGGTTGACCCGCTGCTGTTCGGTCAACGTCAGCGGGGCCTGGAGGGTGAGTTCCTCGATCGTGCCGCTGCCGGTGTGCTCGGCGGCGTGCGCGGCCAGCTCGAGGAATGCAGTGCCGGGCAGCAGCACCGTGTCGAGGACGGCGTGGTCGACCAGCCAGGGCTGCTCGCGCAGGGAGAGCCGCCCGGTGAGCACGAGCCGGTCGGTGTCGACGACGCCCAGCACCGCGCCGAGCAGCGGGTGGCGCGCCGCGGTGAGGCCGGCCGCGCCCACGTCGCCCCCGGCCGTCGGCCGCAGCCAGTACGACCGCCGCTGGAACGGGTACGTCGGCAGCGGCACCTCGCGGGCGCCGGGGAAGTAGGCGTCGGCGTCGAGGCCGGTCCCGACGGTGAAGAGGTGGCCGACGGCCCGGGCGAGGCTGTGCGTCTCGGGCTGTCCCCGGCGCATGGTGGCGATGCCGGTGGCGTCGCCGGTGGTGGTGGCGAGGACGGTGTCGGGGCCGATCTCGAGGAAGGTCTCGACGCGGCCGGCGGTGGTGAGGGCGTTGACGGCGTCGTGGAAGCGTACGGCCCGGCGGACCTGGGTGACCCAGTGCTCGGGCGTGGAGCGCAGCGGCTGCCCGTCGACGGTGGAGATCAGCCCGATGCGGGGTTCGTGGTGGGTGATGGACGCGGCGACGGCGCGGTAGTCGTCGAGCATCGGGTCCATCAGGTGGGAGTGCGCGCCCAGGGGGATGGGTAGCCGCTTGGTCTTGTGGCCCAGCGCGGCGAGCTGTTCGGCGGCGGCGAGGGTGGCGTCCTCGTCGCCGGAGATGACCAGGTCGGTGGGGGTGTTGATGGCGGCGATGCCGACCCGGTCGCTCAGGTACCCGGTGACCTGCTCCTCGGTGGCCTGCACCGCGACCATCACGCCGCCCAGCGGCAGGGCCGCCATGAGGGTGGCGCGGGCGGCGACGAGCTTCGCGGCGTCGGCGAGCGACCAGACGCCGGCGACGTACGCGGCGGAGAGCTCGCCGAGGGAGTGCCCCGCCACGAAGTCGGGGCGGATGCCCCACGATTCGACGAGCCGGTGGAGGGCGACCTCGAAGGCGAACAGGGCGGGCTGCGTGTACGCGAACCGGTGCAGGTCGTCGCTGCGGATGATCTCGCGTACCGGCCGGTCCAGGTGCCGGTCCAGCTCGGCGCAGGCCTCGTCGAAGACGGAGGCGAAGACGGGGTACGCGGCGGCGAGTTCGGTGCCCATGCCGAGGTACTGGGCGCCCGTACCGGTGAACAGGAACGCCAGCCCGCCGGGGCGGGAGGTGCCGGTGAGCACGTCGGCGGTGCTCTGACCGGCGGCGAGGGCGGCGAGGGAGTCGAGGAGGTCCTGCCGGGTGGCGCCGGTGACCGCGGCCCGGTGGCCGAAGGCGACCCGGGTGGTGACGAGGGACCGACCGACGTCGGCGACCGACAGCCCGGGCCGGTCGGCGAGGTGGTCGTGCAGCCGGCGGGCCTGCTCCCGTACCGCCTGCTCGGAGCGCGCCGACAGCAGCCACGGCAGCACCGGCGGCGGTGCGTCCGGGGCGTCGGCGTCCGGGGCGTCGGCGTCCGGGGCGTCGGCGGCGGGCGGCTCCTCGATGATCACGTGCGCGTTCGTCCCACTCATCCCGAACGACGAGACGGCGGCCCGGCGCGGACGGTCGCCGGCGGGCCACGCGACCGGCTCGGTCAGCAGCGCCACCGCCCCGGCCGACCAGTCCACCTTGCGGCTCGGCTCCGAGACGTGCAGGGTGCGCGGCAGCAGCCCGTTGCGCAGGGCGAGGACCATCTTGATGACCCCGCCGACGCCGGCGGCGGCCTGCGTGTGGCCGATGTTGGACTTGAGTGAGCCGAGCCAGAGGGGCTGTTCGCGGTCCTGGCCGTAGGTGGCGAGGATGGCCTGGGCCTCGATGGGGTCGCCGAGGGAGGTGCCGGTGCCGTGCGCCTCGATGGCGTCCACCTCGCCGGCCGCGAGGCCCGCGTTGGCGAGCGCTGCGCGGATGACCCGCTGCTGCGAGGGCCCGTTCGGGGCGGTGAGGCCGTTGGAGGCGCCGTCCTGGTTGACCGCCGAGCCACGGACGACGGCCAGCACCGGGTGGCCGTTGCGCCGGGCGTCGGAGAGCCGCTCCACCACCAGCACACCGGCGCCCTCGCCCCAGCCGGTGCCGTCGGCGTCGTCGGAGAACGCCTTGCACCGTCCGTCGGGCGAAAGGCCGTTCTGCCGGGAGAACTCGGTGAAGGTCCCCGTGCCGGACATCACGGTCACCCCGCCCGCCAGCGCCATCGCGCACTCGCCCGCGCGCAGCGCGCGTACGGCCAGGTGCAGGGCGACCAGCGACGCCGAGCAGGCGGTGTCGACGGTCATCGCCTGGCCCTCCAGGCCCAGGGCGTACGCGATCCGGCCGGACGCGACGCTGCCGTGGGTGCCGGTGATGAGGAAGCCGTCGACGCCGTCGTCCTCGCTGTGCCCGACCCGGCCGTAGTCCTGCACGTGCAGGCCCGTGAAGACGGCGGTGTCGCTGCCCCGCAACGAGGCCGGCGGGATACCGGCGTGCTCCAGCGCCTCCCACGCGGTCTCCATCAGCACCCGCTGCTGCGGGTCCATCGCCAGCGCCTCGCGGGGGCTGATGCCGAAGAACTCCGCGTCGAACTCGTCCGCGTCGTGCAGGAAACCGCCGGCGGTCGCGCTGCACGTGCCCGGCCCGTCACCGGCGAACAGCGCGGCGAGATCCCAGCCACGGTTGGTGGGGAAGTCGCCGACGACGTCCGTGCCGCTCTCGACCACCCGCCACAGGTCGTCCGGGGAGGCGATGCCGCCCGGAAAGCGGCAGGCCATGCCGACGATTGCGATCGGCTCGCTCTCGTCGTACGACTCGACCGTGGCCGGCACCGCCTCGGCCGCGCCGAGACCCAGGGCGTCCAGCAGGTGGCTGGCGAGGATGTCCGGCGTCGGATAGTCGAAGACCAGGCTCGCCGGCAGCGTGAGGCCGGTCGCGGCGCAGAGCCGGTTGCGCAGCTGCACGGCGATGAGCGAGTCGTAGCCGAGCTGGCGGAACGGCGTCTCGCCGTCGATGGTCTCGGGCGCCTGGTCCCGCAGGACCTCGCCGGTCGCGGTCCGCACGACGTCGCGCAGCAGGCCGAGCCGGTCGCTCTCCGGGATCGCCAGCAGCCGCTCGGCCAGGGCGCTCCGGGTGCCTTCGTCGCCGCCCTCGGCAGCCAGCACACGGCGCGCGGCAACCACGCAGGGCTCGGCCGCCGCCAGCGCGGCGTCGAGGAGGGCGGGACGTCGTGCCGGGGGCGGCGGGAGGAACCCCGGAGCGGTCCACGCCACGGAGACGCCGGGCAGGCCGAGCGCGTGCCGGTGCCGCACCAGCGCGTCGGCGGCGACGGTGGCGGCGACGTCGCCGCCGTCGGTGAGCAGCACGAGGCCGGCCGGGGCGCGTCCGAGCGTCGCGGTGTGCAGCGCCAGCGTCTCCTCGACCGTGAGGTCCACCGCCACGACGGTGGTGACCGGCCGGTCGCCGAGCACGACCGCCAGGGTCTCCGGGTCGAACGGCACGCCCGGGTGCACGCAGACCCCGGCGCCGAACGCCGCCAGCTCCGCCGGGGCGCCCGCCGGCACGTCGTCCGGTCCCACCAGGACCAGTTCGCGTACGTCGTGGGCCGCCACGAGGTGGCGGGCGAGCGCCGCGTCGTACGACCGGGCGACGAGCACGACCGCGCCATGCAGCGGTGCGGCGCCGGGCAGGGCGGGGACGGCCGCGTACCGGGGCACGAGCAGTTCGCCCTCGCGTAGGGCCAGCACGTCCTCGCCGCAGGCCACGGCCGCGCGCAGTTCCTCGATGCCGACCCGGTCGGCGTCGAGGAGCACGAGCCGGCCGGGGCGGCGGAGCTGGTGGGCCCGCGCCACCGCCCAGGCGGCGGCCTGTCGGGGGGCCGTGGCGTCGTCGCCGTGCAGGGCGCCCCGGGTCAGTACGACCAGGCGCGCGTCCGCCGGGTGGTCCTCGTCGAGCACCCGCGCCAGCAGCTCGGACAGCGCCGTGTGGTCGAGGTAGCTGTCGACGGTGAGGTCGTCGTCGGTGAGGTCGACGGTCAGCTCGGGCGGGCCCACGACCGCCCAGGCGAGCCGACCCTCGTCCGCCTCGGAGCCAGACTCCGGCGCCGGCTCCCAGCGCATCGCGTGCAGCCGGTCGGGCGGCGACGCGGCCACGCCGACAAGGCGGGCGGGCAGCTCGGGGAGCCGGTGGCGGGCGGGGCTGCCGAGGGCGGTGCGCGGGATATCCCGCACCAGGTATGTCTCGACCGGCACGGCCGCCGCAGGAAGCTCCGCGCGGCACTGCGCCAGCAGGCCGGCGGCGTCCACGTCGGATCCGACGACGAACGCGACCGGACCGTCGGGCCCGGCGAGGGCTGCCGCGTCGGCCACCCCGGCCATGCCGCGCAGCACCGCGTCGATCCGGTCCAGCCGTACGCGCTCGCCGTCGACCTCGACCGCGTCGGCCAGCCGGCCGGTGACCGTGAGGTGCCCGGAGTCGTCGCGGCGGGCGAGGTCGCCCGTGCGGTACCAGCCGCCGCTCATCGCCTCGGCCGTGCGGGCGACGAGTTCGTGGTAGCCGCCGGCCATCACGTTCGGGCCGCTGACCCAGACTTCACCCTCCTGGCCGGGGCTGAGATCGGCGCCCGAGCGGGGATCGACCACCCGGACGCTCAGGCCCGGCAGGGGCAGGCAGCGCCGCTCCGCGTCGCCGCCCGGCCAGCTCACCGCGATCAGGCCGGACGTCTCGGTGGTGACGTAGCCGGCGAGCAGGGGCGCCGAGAACGCGGCCTCGAACTCCCGGCGCAGCGCCGGGTCCACGGGGCCGACGGCCAGACCGAGCCGTACCGCCGCCGCGTCCGGGACCGGCGCGCCCAGCAGGGCGCGGTGCGTCGCGCCGGTGCCCACCAGCACGGTGCCACCCAGCGCGGCGAGTGCGGCACGCGTCTGCTCGGGGGACAGGCCGCCGGCGAGCCGTACCGTCGCGCCCGCCGCCGCGGCGGCGACGAGTTGCCCGAACCAGGCGTGCACGGGCAGCGTCCACAGCACCCGGTCGTCCTCGGCGCAGCCGAGCCCGGCCAGCTGGGCCGCCGCGGCGGGCCACAGCGCGTTGCGGGTGGTGGCGAGCACCCCCTTGCGGGGGCCGGTCGTCCCCGCCGTGTAGGTGAGCAGCGTCAGGTCGTCGAGGCCGGTGTCGTCGCGGGCCGGCGACGACGGCTCGGTCTTCGCCAGTTCCTCGAACGAGTGCGCCTCGCCGTCGTACCCGCCGTCGACGACGAGGTTCGGCACCCGCACCCGGCCCGCGTTCGCGGCGTCGGTGATCACGGTGTCGGCGCCCGCGTCGGCCACCAGCCGGGCCAGCTCGGCGTCGTCGAGCGCCGGGTCCAGCGGCACGGCGATCCCACCGGCGCGGACGACGGAGAGCACGCCCTCCACCGCCGCGACGCCGTCCAGCAGGACGACGACCCGGTCCGCCGGCCACACGCCGAGGTCGGCGAGGTGGCCGGCGAGCCGCGCCGTCCGCGCCGCCAACTCCCCGTGGGTCACGCCACGCCGTGAGTCGGCGTACGCGACGCGGTCGCCGGACCTGGCGGCAGCGGTCCGGAGCAGCTCGGGCAGGGGACGGAGCAGATCGGTACGCTGCATGGCTCAACAACCTCTTGTGGGATAGCAGTGGTGATGCGGGCCCGCGCGCCCATGGTGCCCCCAGCCCGTCCACGCGCGGGTAACTGCCGGGACGACGCCCGTTGGTGCCGTGACGCCTCAATTCACGAGTACGGGTATTTGATTTCGGTGTCGTGTCCGAGGATGCGTTGTTGAAGTTCCTGGAGTTCGCGGCCGGCGCTGCACCTGGCCCTGCTGTCGACCGAACTGCTGCTCGCCGACCCGTCGCTAACCCCCGAAATGCTGCTGGACCGATTGGTCGTACGGGCCCTCGGGGTCAGTTCTTCCACTGTTACCGGGTGATGGACATGCGCCGATTACGTTCAATTCCGCACTCGTGCGCAAAGGAGGAATAGCGATGACGGCATCGCCGGTCAAGAACAGCGCGCCGATCGGGCGGGCGACATTTGCCAACGACCCGGCGCTGCTGGCGGACGTCCCGCGTCCGTACGTCCACTGAGGAGGACCCGGTGACTGTTCAGTTGCGCACGCTCGTCGACGTCGCGCGCAGGCACGCGGCCCAGCAGCCGGACGCCGTCGCGATCATCTGCGAGGGCCGGCGCGTCGACTACGCCACCCTGCACCGCGTCAGCAACCAGGTGGCGCGCGGGCTCCAGGCGGCCGGGCTGCGCCCCGGCGACCGCATCGCCTATCTCGGCAGGGAGTCCGAGCACTTCTACGACCTGTTCTTCGGCGCGGCGAAGGCCGGCGTGGTGCTGGTGCCGATCAACTGGCGGCTGGCCGCCGGCGAGGTCGAGCACATCCTGCGCGACTCCGGCGCCGCCGTGTTGTTCGTCGACTCCGATTCGGCCGCCGTCGCCGACAAGCTGGCGCCGGAGTTGCCGATGCTGCGGCAGGTGGTCGCGCTGGACTCCGGCGGCGTGGCCTGCGCCGGCTTCGCCGCGTGGGTGGCGGCGCAGCCGGACGCGAACGTGCTGACCAGGGTCACGCCCGACACCCCGCTGGCGCAGATGTACACCAGCGGGACGACGGGCCTGCCGAAGGGCGTCGTCCTCGCGCACCGCAGCTTCTTGGCAGTACGCGACGCGCTCGCCTCGGCCGGCCTGGACTGGCTCGACCTGCGCGAGGGCGATGTCAGCCTCCTCTGCAACGGCGGCTTCCACATCGGCGGCCTGTCGTGGGCGGCGATGGGTTTCGCCTCGGGCGTCACGAACGTGGTGATGCGCGAGTTCACCACGGCGGGCGCGGTCGAGCTGATCAGGACGCTGCGCGTCACCACCGCCCTCGCGGTGCCCGCGATGCTGCGACTGCTGCTCGTGGAACCCGGCGTCACCAAGGAGGACTTCGCCTCGCTGCGGAAGATCGTCTACGGCAGCGCGCCCATCTCGGCCGCGCTGCTCACCCGCTGCATCGAGGGCTTCGGCTGCGAGTTCGCCCAGATCTACGGCCTGACCGAGACCGGCAACTCCGCCGTCTGCCTGCCCCCGGCCGACCACACGCCGGACGGCGGCAAGATGCAGTCGGCGGGGCTGCCGTACCCGGGCTTCGAGGTCAAGGTCGCCGACGACAAGGGCGATCCACTACCGGTCGGCGAGGTCGGCGAGGTCTGGCTGCGTTCGCCGGCGGCCATGGTGGAGTACTGGAACCTGCCGGAGGCCACGGCGAAGACGCTGGTCGACGGCTGGGTCGTGACCGGTGACGCGGGTGTGCTGGACGAGGACGGCTACCTGTTCATCCGTGACCGGATCAAGGACATGATCATCGTGGCGGGGGAGAACGTCTACCCGGCCGAGGTCGAGAACGTCATCGGCCGCCATCCGCTGGTCGCCGAGTCGGCGGTGGTGGGCGTGCCGGACGAGCGTTGGGGTGAGGCTGTGCACGCGTTCGTGGTGCCGGTGGAGGGCCAGCAGCTCACCGAGCGCGACCTGGCGCTGCACCTGCGCGGCAAGCTGGCCGGCTTCAAGCAGCCGCTGCACTACGAGTTCATCGACCGGGTGCCCCGCAACCCCAGCGGCAAGATCCTGCGCCGCGAGCTGCGGGAGCGATTCTGGCAGGGCCACGACCGCCGGGTGAGCTGACCGCGACGACCGCGGTGCTGAACCGTTCCCACGTCAGATTCCGCTGACTCCGGCCGAATCCTGACTTCCCCTGCCGCGCGTCGGGTCGGAATCGTCCCGTCCGCGGCGTGACGACAGGCCGGGCGGGCACGGGAACAGGAGGCGTGATGAGGGCGGGCGACACCGGATCCGCGGCGGCGGTTCCCGTCTGTGACGGACCCACCTGCCGGTGCACCGCCACCCCTCCGGCGGCCGCCGGGACGCCGTACGGCGACCGGCCCTTCATCGCCCTGCCCGGCATGGTCGAAGAGCGCGTCGACCGGCACCCGCACCGTCGGGCGGTGTCGTTCCGGGGCCGCTCGCTGACGTACCGCGAGCTCGACGACCTGGCCAACGGCGTCGCCGCCGCCCTGGCCGGGCGGGGCGTCCGGCGGGGCGACGTGGTGCCCGTCCTGCTCGCCGACGGGCTCGAACTGCCCGTCGCCGACCTGGCGTTGATGAAGCTCGGCGCGGCCTTCGTGCCCGTCGATCCCGGCTGGCCGGCGGAGCGCCTGCACGCCTCGCTGCGGGTGGTCCGGCCCCGGCTCGTGGTGGTACGCGGCTCCGGCCCGCGTCCAGACACCGGAGACGTCCCCTGCCTGCCCGTCGACCTCGACGAGATCAACCCGACCCGCCGCCGGCCCGGCGTGCCGGTCGGCCCGGCCGACCTGATCTACGGCATCTTCACCTCGGGCACCACCGGCACCCCGAAGTGCGCGCTGAACCGGCACGACGGGATCGCCAACCGGCTCCGGTTCATGACCCGTTACTTCGCCGCGACGGGCGACGAGGTGGTGCTCCAGAACAGCCGGCACACCTTCGACTCGTCGGTGTGGCAGATGTTCTGGCCGCTGACCACCGGCGGCCGTACGGTGGTGCCGGTCGAGGGCGGGTTCCTCGACGTCGAGCGGACCGTCCGGACCATCGCCGACGAGGCCGTCACGATGACCGACTTCGTGCCGAGCGTGCTCGGCGCGCTGGTCTCGGTCCTGGACCGGGACCCGGCCGCCCGGCGCGCCGTCGCGTCGCTGCGCAACGTGATCGTCGGCGGCGAGGAGATCGACCCGTGGGCGGTGCACCGCCTGGTCGAGCTGGTGCCGGAGGTGGCTGTCACCAACGGCTACGGCCCCACCGAGGCGTCGATCGGCATGATCTTCCACACCGTCGCCCGATCCGACGGCGACGTCATCCCCATCGGCCGGCCCATCGACAACTGCTACGCCGCCGTGGTGGACGCCGAGCTGCGGCCCCTGCCGCCGGGCGAGACCGGCGAGATCGTCATCGGCGGCGTGTGCCTGGGCGAGGGCTACCTCGGCGACCCGGCCCGTACCGCCGAGGTGTTCGTGCCCAACCCGCTGCCCGGCATCCCGGGCCCGCGGCTCTACCGCACCGGCGACCTGGGCCGGATCGCCCCCGACGGCCGGCTGCACTTCGCCGGCCGCCGCGACCACCAGCTCAAGGTCAACGGCGTGCGGATCGAGGCCGGCGAGATCGAGACCGCCGCCACCCGACTGGCCGGCGTACGGCAGGCGAAGGTCCTGCTCGTCCGCGAGCACCGGGGGAAGTCGCTGGCCCTCTTCCTCGCCGCCGACCCCGGGGTCACCGAGCCGGTGGTGCGGGCGCACCTGCGGCGGCTGCTGCCCCGGACCCACGTGCCCCGGCACGTCGTCGTGCGCGACGCGCTGCCGCTGACCGGCAACGGCAAGGTCGACCGGCGGGCGCTGGAGGCCTGGCTGGACCGTACGCTCGCCGACCGGACACGCCCGTCGGCCGCGCCAGCCGAGGCGCGGACGCTGCCCGACCGTGTGCTGGGGGTGTTCCGGACGGTCCTCGGCCGGCCCGACCTCGGCCCCGACACCGACTTCCTCGACGCCGGGGGCGACTCGCTCCAGGCCCTCGACGTGGTCACCGCCCTCGGCGCGGACCAGAGCCTCCGCGTCGGCGTGCAGGACCTGTTCACCCACCGCAGCGCCGCCCGGCTCGCCCGGGCGCTCGCGGTACGGCTGCGCGCGGCCGACCCCGCCGAGACCGAGGACGAACTGGTGGAGCGGGACGCGAAGGTCCCGGCCGACCTGCCCGTACGTCCCGTCGGCCGGCGCCGGGCGCCGCATACGGTGCTGGTCACCGGTGCCACCGGATTCGTCGGCGCGCGCCTGGTGCACGAGCTGCTCGCCACCACCGACGTCCGGGTGCTGTGCCTGGCCCGCGCGGCCGACGACGCCGCGGCCACCGCCCGCGTCGTGCGCGTGCTGGCCGAGCGGGGCCTGTGGCGGCCCGGCCACGGCCTGCGCCTGCACGGGTACGCGGCCGACCTCGGCCGCCCGGCCCTCGGCCTGACCCCGCAGGCGTGGGACCGGCTGGCCCACGAGTCCGACCTCGTGCTGCACGCCGGGGCACTGGTCAACTTCCTGTTCGACTACCGGGCCCACCGCGCCGTGAACGTCCTCGGCACCGCCGAGCTGCTGCGGCTCTGCCTGACGGGCCGACCGAAGCCGCTGCACCACGTCTCCACCCTCGGTGTCCTCGACAGCGAGGCCGCCCGCCATCCGCAGCCGTTGCCCGAGACGTACGACCCGGCTCTCGCCGTCTGGCCGACGAGCGGCTACAGCCGGTCGAAGTGGGTGGCGGAGCGGTACCTCGACGAGGCCCGGCGGCGGGGTGCGACCGTCACGGTGCTGCGCCTCGGCGAGGTGATGCCTGCGGCCGACGACGGCCACCCCAACCCCCGGGCCCTTACCCACCTGCTGCTGGCGGCCTGCCATCGGCTGTGGATGCGGCCCGCCGCGCCCGTGCGCTCCGACTGGACGCCGGTGGACTGGGCCACCCGGCGGATCGTCGCCACGGTCGTCGACCCGCGCCACTGGGGCGGCACGCTGCACGTCCTGCACCCGGAGAGCGTCGACTTCACCGACCTGCCGCTGGCCGGCGCGGACGCCCTGCCTCGGGTGAGCTGCGGGCGGTTCCTGGCGGGACTGCGTGCGGCGGCGGGCGGGGGCGACCGCGACGCCGCCGTGCTCCTGGCCCTGTTTCCGCCCGGCGCGGGCGCCGACGAGGCGCGGCTGCGCGCGGTCTTCGCGGCGCTGCTCACCGATAACCCCCGGCTCTTCCGGCGCGACGGCTGCGCCGAGCTGGAACGGCGCCGGGGCTTCACCGACCACCAGCTCGGCCCGTCCGTCGGCGCCTACCGCGCCTGGCTGGGCGAGCACGTGCGGCGGGAGGCCGACCGGCTGCTGCTGCCGGCGGGACCAGGGTGAACGGCCGCGCGTGACGCGGTGACCGGCACGGATGAGGGAGTGGAATGCGATACCGCAGGATGGGCCGGCTCGGCTGGCAGGTCAGCGAGGTCGGGTACGGGATGTGGGGCATCGGCGGTGGACCCGGCGGCTTCACCGGCTGGGACTACGACACCGCACCGGCGTGCCTGGACGAGGCGGTGGAACGGGGCTGCAACTTCTTCGACACCGCCTGGGTCTACGGGCGGGGCGTCAGCGAGCAGCTCCTCGGCGGCCTGGTGCGCCGGCACCCGGACCGCCGGCTGTACCTGGCCACCAAGATCCCGCCGAAGAACCGCGAGTGGCCGCCCGGCCCCCAGGACAGCCTGGACGACGTCTTCCCGGCCGAGCACATCCGCGAGTTCACCCACCGCAGCCTCGAGAACCTCGGCGTGGACCGGATCGACCTGCTCCAGTTCCACGTCTGGGAGGACCGGTGGGCCGCCGACGGCCGCTGGCAGGAGGCCGTCGCGGACCTCAAGCGGGAGGGCGTGGTCGACGGCATCGGAATCAGCGTCAACCGGTGGGAGCCGACGAACTGCCACGCCGCCCTCGACACCGGCCTGATCGACGTCGTGCAGGTCATCTACAACATCTTCGACCAGGCGCCGGAGGACGAACTGTTCCCGCGTGCCCAGCGCGACGACATCGCGATCATCGCCCGGGTCCCGTTCGACGAGGGGACGCTGACCGGCACGCTGACCGCCGACAGCACCTGGCCGGAGGAGGACTGGCGCAGCACGTACTTCGGGCCGGAGAACCTGCTGCCCAGCGTGGAGCGCGCCGAGCGGCTGGCCGCCGACGTGCCGGCGGGGACGACCATGCCGGAGCTGGCGCTGCGGTTCATCCTGCACCACCCGGCGGTGAGCACGGTGATCCCCGGCATGCGCCGCGTCGGGCACGTGCGCGCCAACCTGGCCGTCAGCGACGGCGTGCCACTGGACGCAGGGCTGCTGGACACGCTGCGCGCGCACCGGTGGGACCGCAAGCCCACGTCGTGGTCGCAGTGAGCGCGGCGCAGCGCCGGGCGACGCGGTACGGGAGGCCGGCATGCCGGTGATCGCCATGTGGGCGCACCCCCGGGCGCTCTCCACCGCGTTCCTGCGCATGATGATCGCCCGCGGCGACGTCACGGTCGTCCACGAGCCCCTGGTCACCCTCGTCGACGAGGGAAACGTCGAGTTGCCCACCGCCGACGGCGGCACCGTCGCCCTGACCGACGCGGCCGAGGTCGTCGCGCACCTGAGCGAGCTGGGCCGGGACCGGACCGTCTTCGTCAAGGACACGCTCGAATACCGCTACCCGCACCTGTTCGCCGACCCCGGGGCGATCGCGGACGTCACGCACACCTTCATCGTCCGGGAACCGGCCCGCACGATCAGCTCGCACCACGCGATCAAGCCGACGGTGACCTGCCCCGAGATCGGCTACGAGCACCAGTGGGAGCTGTTCGACCTGGTCCGCCGGACCGCGCACCGGCAGCCGGTGCTGATCCGGTCCGAGGACCTGCTGCGGCACCCGGGGGAGACGGTGGCCGCCTGGTGCGCCGCCGTGGGGCTGCCGTACCGGCCGGAGGCGCTGAACTGGGCGCCGGGGGAGCGGGCCGAGTGGCGGCGTACCCGCAAGTGGCACCTCGACGTCGAACGCACCTCGGGCTTCTCGCCGGTCGAGAAGTCCTTCGAGGTGACCGTCGCCAACAACGACACCCTGCGCTCGTACCACGACCACCACCAGCCCTTCTACCAGCGGCTGATCCGGCACGCCATCTGCATCGGGGAGGACTCATGACCATCACCGCCGCACCGCCCGTGACCGCGTCGTCGACGCTGTCGCCCGGTGAGCTGTTCGCCCGCGCGTACGCCGACGATCCCGCCGGCGCCGAGGTGCGCTTCGACTACACCATCACGGACGCCTTCCAGCCGACCAAGGAACGCCCCCGGGTGACCGTCCGCAACCTGTTCCGCACGCGGTCCGTCGGCATGGAGCCGGTCCGGTTCTGGTGCGAGGGCCGGCCCGACGCGGGCGAGGCCGCCGCCGTGCACGAGGCGGGCCTGCGCCGGGAGGCCGCCTTCCGGTTCGGCACCGCCTCCGCTGGGGTGCACCCGATCCGCGCCTGGGTGCGCATCCCCGAGGAAGTCGCCGACGATCCGGAGGCGCTGGCCGTCTTCATCGACTACCGGCTGCTGGTCCGCCTCGCCACGGCCGAGAACCAGGCGCTGACCATCGGCGAGGGCGGCCTGCTGCGGCACCCGGAGATCGGGCGGCTGCCGTACCGGCACGACTGGCTGACCGGCCTGCTCGCCGCCTGCGACGAGATCGAGCAGACCGGCGCCACCCCGCACGCGATGATCGTCAACCCGAGGGACTACTACACCCACCTGCTCGGGCGGGGCGCGCTCCTGGCGGACCTGACCCGCAACGGGGTCCAGATCAGCCGTACGCGGATGGTGGCGCCGGGCGAGGCGGTGGTGGGCGACTTCGCGATGGCGGCCCGCCTGCTGGACGCCGGGCGATCCGCGATCCGCGTCGGCACCCCGCCGCCCGGCACGTTCGCCACCGACGGCCCGGCCGTCTGCGCCGAGATCCACGAGGGCCTGGCCGTGCACCTGCCGACCCACTTCTTCCACGTCGTACCGGCCTAGGACCGTCACCCCCTGACCACGAAACGTCGGCGTCCGGGGCCTGCACGGGACCGGTGGGGCGGCCGTCCACACCGTCGGCGCGGCCTGGCTGGTGGCGCCGGCGCCGGCCGACCGGCGGGGTCGCGATCGTCGGCCCCGGATCTCCTCAAGCGCCGCCAACCTGATGGTCGACGCCGTTGCGTGGTGCGGGGGCGGTGCGGGTCGCGGGTCGGGTGAGGCGGGCCGGAGACAGGGGGGTGGGGTCGACGGGGGGTGGGGCGTCGACCGCCAGGGCGGCGAGCAGCGCGCCTGCCGCGGGCGAGGTCTGGACACCGTAGCCGCCGAGCCCGGCCATCCAGAGGAAACCTGGAGCGTCGGTCGCCGGGCCGATCACGGGCACGTCGTCGGGGGCGGCGGTGCGCAGCCCGGCCCATGTCTGGTGGACGCGGCGGATGTTCAGCGTGGTCGCCGCCTGCACCCGCTCCGCGCCGATCGCCACGTCGAGGTCGTCGGGGCGGGCGTCGCCGGGCGGGACAGGGCTGGTGTCGCACGGGGAGATCAGCAGGCGTCCCGACTCCGGCTTGAAGTAGAAGGTGCTGTCCACGTCCCCGACCATCGGCCAGTCCGCCGCCGGGACGCCGGCCGGCGCGTCCACCAGGAAGGCGGTGCGCCGCAGCGGCGTCAGCCCCAGCGGCCGTACGCCAGCCGCCGTCGCGACCTCGTCGGCCCAGGCACCCGCCGCGTTGACGACGACCCGGGCGGTGAACTCCCCGGCGTCCGTGGTCACCTGCCACCCGTCGCCGGCCCGCCGCAGTTGGCGGACCCGCGCGTCGCACACGACCCGGCCGCCGGCCGCCCGCACGCCCCGCAGGTAGCCCTGGTGCAGCGCGGCGACGTCGAGGTCCTGGGCGGCGGGCTTCACCATCGCCCGCCGGCACCACTCGGGCCGGACGACGGGGCAGTACCGGGGCAGGTCGGCGAGGTCGATCTCCTCAGCCGGCGGGTCCACCTCGGAACCGTCACGCAGTGCCGCGTCGAAGGCGTCCTCGCTGCCCGGTGGGCAGAGGCTGAGGGCGCCGCGTGGGGTGAGCAGGGGATGCTCGGCGAATCCCGGCGGCGGCGCGGTGAGGAAGCCTCGGCTGGCCCGGGTCAGTGCGCGCACCGCCGGCCCGCCGTAGTACTCGGAGAACGTCGCGGCCGAGCGGCCGGTGGAGTGCTGACCGGGGACGTGTTCCATCTCCAGCAGCACCACGGTGCCGTACGCGGCGAGGTGGTGTCCGGCGCTGGCGCCCGCGATGCCCCCGCCGATGACCAGATAGTCGATCATCGATAAAACGGTAGTCGGCGAGTCCGGCAGGGACAAGGGGCGGCGACCATCGGCCGCCAGGCCGCTGCCGGAGCGTCACCCGGCGGGGACCGCGCGGCCCGCCGGTGCGACGGGCCGCGCGGGACGGGCGCCGGGATCCGGTGCCCGCCTGGCTCAGGGGCCGCAGTAGAGCAGTCGGTTCGGCGTGCCGCTGACCACACCGGTGACCACGCCGGCCGTGGCCCTGCCGTTCAGGTAGGCGGACACCTGGGCGGGGCTCCAGGTGGGATTGGCCGACAGGGCGAGCGCGGCGCACCCGGCGACGTGGGCGGCGGCCATCGAGCCGCCGCTGAGGACGGCCACCGCCGTGTTGCTGGTGTGCCAGGTGGAGGTGATGCTGGCGCCGGGGGCGAACAGATCGAGGCAGGGGCCGTGGTTGCCGCTCGGCATCCGGGCATCGGTGCTGGTGGTGCCGGCCACGGTGAGCGCCGCCGCCACCCGCGCGGGGGAGTAGTTGCAGGCGTTGGCGTTCGAGCTGCCCGCCGTGACGACGTAGGTGACGCCGGAGGCGATCGACTGGTTCACCGCGTTGTCCAGCGCCGTGCTGGCGCCGCCACCGAGCGCCATGAGCGCCACCGCCGGGCGCACGGCGTTCGCGGTGACCCAGTCCACCCCGGCGATCACCTGGGAGAAGGTGCCGCTGCCGGCGCAGTTGAGCACCCGTACCGGCCGCAGTTGGATCTCCTTCGCCACGCCGTGCCGGGTGCCGCCAATGGTGCCGGCGAGGTGGGTGCCGTGGCCGTTGCAGTCGTCCGCCGGGCCGCCGTCGACGAGGTCGACGCCCAGGCCGGCCCGGGTGCCGAAGTCGGTGTGCGTGCTCCGCACCCCCGTGTCGAGGACGTACGCGTGCACGTTGTGCGCGGTGTTCGGGTAGGCGTACCGGCCGTCGAGCGGAAGGTTGCGCTGGTCGATCCGGTCCAGCCCCCACGACGGCGGGTTGAGCTGCACGCCGGGGCCGACGAGGGTCACCATCCGGTCCCGCTCCACGTACGCCACGGCCGGGTCGGCGGCGAGCCGACGGGCCGCCCGCTCCGGCAGATGCGCGACGAAACCGGTGAGCGCGTGCCCGTAGACCTTGCCGAGGGTGGCTCCGTAGCGGTCGGCCAGCCTGTCGGCGGCGCTCGTGACGGCGGCCCGCCGGTCGCCGTCCTGCCCGAGGGCGTCGCCCTTGAGCACCACGACGTATCCGTCGGTCACGGCGCTCGTGGCGTCGGCGTGCAGGATCTCGCCGGTGGCCGGAGCAGCCGTCGCGGGCGTGCCCATCGCGGCGACGACCGCGGCGGCGGCGAGTACGCCCACCGCGCGGGCCCGCCACCGCCGGGTACGGGGAAGTGTCATGTGCCGGTCCTCCTCCTGTCGGCCCCGCGCCGGCTCGTGACCGGACGCGGGACAACCTGGCCGTTGAGAGGAGGCTATCGGTTATATAGATCGATCTGAATTGCTGTCGGGCTTCTGGCTACTTGCCGGCGAAGCGGTAGAGCACGAAGCCGTACCGGGGCTCCGCCCCGTCCCCGTCGTCCTTGCCGGCACCGCAGACGATCACGCTGACGTTCCACGAGCACGTCTCGCTGCGGACCGCCTTCAACTGGCCCATCTCGGTCACGTCGCCTGAGCCCACCGGCATCCCGGCGACGCTGCGGTCGTCCTCGACCGAGTTGGGCGGGTCGGCGAAGAGCAGCAGGTTGCCCGCGTCGAGCCGGACCGCCACCCCGCCACGGTCCCGCAGCACGGCGCGACCCTCGGCGTCGAACAGCGTGCCGACCGACTTCGGGGAGGTCCGCCGGGCGAGCAGGTGTTCGCCGAGCGGCACCAGCCGGGTCGCCTCCGGCGCCTTCCAGCTGGTCACCTTCTCCTCGGTCGCCGCCACCACCTCGGCCGTCTTGTCGTCGCCGCCGGAGACCTCCAGCAGACACGCCCGCCGCTCGCCGCAGGGCACCAGCGCCTTCGGCCTGCGCTTGCCGTCCCCGGGGGCGTGCAGCACCTTCGGCTGGGCGTCGGTGGTCAGGTCGTACGCGAGCAACTGGTAGCCGGTGTCGTCGCGGGCCACGTAGAGCCGATCCTCGTGCGCCACCACCAGGTCGTCGTGGTCAGCCACCCCGGCCCACCTGCGGACCACCTTGCCGCTGCCCATGTCGATCAGCCGGACGGACCGGTCCGCGCCCACCTGCACGATCTGCCGCACCTGCCCGAGCCAGGGGTTGCGCGGGGAGCCGTCGAGGAAGGCCGGCCCGCCGAGCGCCTTGTCGGTGCTGACGGGGTGGACGCTGGTCCGGACGTTGCCGTACTCGTCGCTCGGGTTGGGCTCCGCCCAGATCTCGTCGCCGTCGCTCAGCCGCAGCCCGGCCAGCCGCTTCCCGGTGCGGTCGACCAGCACCGCGACACCCTCGCCGAAGATGACGTCGTCGTTGCCCAGGATCGGCCGCCGCCAGAGCTGGTCACCGGAGGTGCCGTGGAGCAGCACCAGGTCCCGGGGGGTGTCGTCGCCGATGGCGTCGGCGAAGACCGCGACCGCGCCGGGCAGCGCGACGATCCGCTCCCACCGCTCGGACGACGCCGCGGTCTGCTTCCGCCACTTCTGCGCGCCGGTGCCGGCGTCGACGGCCACCACCTCCAGCCGCCCGTCGTCGAGCGGGTAGGCGAGGTAGACGCGGTCGCCGAGGACCGCGGTGAACATGTCCGCCGGCCGTTCCGTGCCGGCGGGCACCCGGGTCACCAGGTCGACGGCGGTCCGGAACTCCAGGGCGGGATAGCGGTCCCGCGTCAGGTACAGCACGGCCGCGGTCGCCACGCCAGCGAGGGCGAGCACGGCGGCGAGCGAGATCCACAGCGCCCGGCGCCGGGGGAGCGCCGGCCCGGTACCGCCGCCGCCGGACGGCGGCGACACCGGCGTGCCGGAGACGGGTACGCCCGGCCACCCGCCCGGTCCGGCTGGCGGAGCGCCCGGCGCATACCCACCAGGGCCCGCCGCCGGAGTGCCCGGCGCATACCCTCCAGGACCGGCCGGCGGGGCGGCGGGGCCACCGTGACCGGCCGGCACGGAGGCCGACGGTGCGAACGGCGCCGCGCCTCCGGCCGGTGCCCCCGACGGTGCGAACGGCGTGGCCGGCACCGACGGTGCGGCGGGCACGGTCGGGGCTGTCGGCGGGCCGGCGACCATGGTGGGCGTCAGGCCTGCGGGCAGCGCCGGCGTGACGCCCTCCGGCCCAGCCACGACGGTCGGCGCGGGGCCCGGGCCGGCGGGCACGGTCGGCGCACCGGCGGCCGGGCTGGCGGGCGCGGCGGCCTCGTACGGCGACGGGCCGGCGGACCCGGACTGTCCGGGCGCGGCGGAACCGGCCTGCGGCGGTAAGGCGACACCGGGGTGTTCCGGCGCCGCGGGTCCGGCCTGCGGCGGTACGGCGACAGGCTGTGGTGCGGCGACGGGCTGTGGTGCGGCGGCCGGTGGTGCGGCGGCGGGCTGGGCGGGCGCGGCGAAGGCGCTCGCGGCCCGCGCCCGCCGGGGCAGGGGCAGGTCGGTCAGCGCCCCCTCGGCGACCGGCAGCTCCGGCTGCTCCAGCACGGTCGGGGCGATCCCCAACTCGGCGTGCAGCAGCCGGGCCACCATCGGCATCCGGGTGGCGCCGCCGACCAGGAACAGGCCGGTGAGCTGCTGCGGGTCGAGGCCGGCCGCGCCGACCACCTCCCGGGTCACCGCCACCGCCCGGCCCAGCAGCGGCGCGGCCACCCGTTCCAGGTCGTCCCGGGTGAGCGTGGCCACCGCCTCCACCCCCGGCACGGCCACCGGCGCGGTGGTGGCACGCGACAGCATCTCCTTTGCGCCCCGGACGTTCTCCCAGAGCTCGTGCTGCTCCCGCCACTGCGTCGCGGACCCCGGGCGGGCCAGCCGCTCCCACTGCGCCGGGTGGGCGCCCGCCACCAGTTCGCCGAGCCGGGCCAGCAGGGCCGCGTCCAGGTCGAGGCCACCGAGGTCGTCGGCGCCGCCGGCGGCGACCACGCTGAACCCGGAGTCGCCCCACGGATCGGCGCCCTCGTTGCGGAGCACCGCGACGTCCAGCGTCCCGGCGCCGAAGTCGAAGACCGCGATCGTGCCGCCGACCGGCACCGGCCGGCGCAGCACCTGCGCGTAGTAGCGGGCGGCGGCCACCGGCTCGCGCAGCAGGCGGGTGCCCGGTGGCGTGGGGCCGGAGAGCGTGTGCTCGGCCGCCGACGGCCAGCCCGCCACGGCCAGGGCGTCGGCCAACACCTGGCGCCGGGCCGCGTCCCAGGTGGCCGGGCAGGTGAGCACCGCCGAGGGCAGGAACCCGACCGCCTCGACGGCCGACCGGGCCACCGCGTGCAGCGTCGCGGCCAGCAGTTCGGCCGGCGGGTAACGGCGGTCACCCAGCGTCACCGCCGGCTCATCGATGTGCCGCTTCGGGTTCGGCTCGTACCGGCCCGGGTCGGTCCGGGCCAACCGCTGGGCGTCCCGGCCGGCGTGCAGCAGCCCGTCCTGGTCGGCGTACACGCCGGAGGGGATGATCGGCTGCCCGTCCACGAGCAGGGGGCGGGTGTGCCCGTCGGGCCGGCGCAGCACGGCGACGGTGTGGGACGTGCCGAGGTCTACGCCGAGGGCGTACCCCTCGTGCTGGCCTGCCATCTGCCGTCACCTCCACGGGACGAGGGGATGCCCGGCCACGCATCGTACGCAGCCGCCGCACCGGCGCTGTCCTCGCCCTGAGGTGCCTCGCGGCGCAACGCCGGAGCCGACGGGACGGCCGGCGGCACGTCGTCGTCGCCCTCCTCCCGTCACCGGCTTTCGTCCGGGCCGGAACCGCTCAGGCTTCGTGTACGAGCCGGAACCGCTCGGTCAGCACCAGGGTGTCGTCGTCGACGGTGAAGTCCGGGTCACCCAGCTCCGCGCGTACCTCCGCGCTGTGCCAGAACGTCTCGTGCCCGGCCCGCCACTGCGCCACCGACTCGTCCCCCTCGCCCTCGTCGAGCGCGTGGCGCAGGTCCACGTCGGCGAGCCGGACCACCCGCACCTCGGTCACCTCGATGACGGCGACCCGTCGGCCTGCCGAGTCGAGCACCGCCGACCGCTGACCGACCTCGGGCGGCGGCTCGTTCGCGCGCTCGTACCCGAGCACGAGGCTGGACGTCGCGGTCTTCGCGCCGGACAGGATCGCGTCCACCAGCCTGTCCCGCAGCGGCCCTGGGAACGCGAACTCCGCGGTCGGCAGATCAGAAAGCTCCACGCCGGAAGGGTACGCGAACACACCCGTCAGGCCGGTGTCATGATCAGCCAGCCGAAGCCGACGACCTCGCGGTAGCCGTCGAGGTACTCGCCGCGGCGCCGGTCGGCGAACGCGCGGGCGTCCGGCGTACCGAGGCGCTCGATGCCCGCACGCCAGTCCGACTCGAAGTCGTCCCACTCGGCGAGGGTGGACACGGCGACATGCAGAGGCCGGAACCCGGCATCCACGGCGAACTGGACCAGGGTCGCCAGGTCGGGCAGGTCACCGAAGATCTCCCGGACCTGAGCGGTGGGGCTGGCCTGGTAGAAGCCGTCGGCGAACAGCAACCTGCCGCCCGGCACGGTGAGGCGGTGCAACGCGGCGAGGGCCTGCGCGGCGTCGCCCCAGACGTGGCCGGCCCCGACACTGACGACCAGGTCGGCGGGACGGTCCCAGGCGGCGGCATCGGTGTCGTGGAACGCGACCCGCTCGGCGATGCCCCGCTCCGTCGCGCGCAGCCTGGCCCGTTCACCGCTGCCGGCGTCACGTTCCACCCCGTCACCAGCGATACCGTGGGCCGCGCACAGCCGCAGGAGCAACTCGCCGTTGCCGCAGCCCAGGTCCAGGGCCCGCCAGCCCGCCCCGGTGGGGGCCAACCGCCGGATCAGGTCCGTCACCCGCAGCTCGCCCAGCGGGGCGTTGTAGGTCAGGTTCGCCGAGGCGGCGGCCAGGTACGGCCTGAGATCCTGGTCGGTCACCGGCACACGGTACCGGCACCGTCCCACGTGGTGGGTGACGAAAGGCCGCCCGCCAACCTCGCCCGGCAGCCCGGCGGGGCGAGCGAACCCCGGCTACTCTCGCCGCCGTGGACGCAGTGGAGATCGAAGCACCCATCGTCGGGGTCACCGTCTATCCGGACCGCGCCCGGGTCACCCGCCGGGGCGGCACCCGGCTGGCCGCCGGTGAGCATCGGATCCGCATCGCACCGCTGCCACTCGGCCTGCGGCGCGACTCGCTGCGGGTCGGCGGCCGGGGCGCGGCCACCGTGCTCGGCGTGGACGTGACGACCCGGCGGCAGGCCCGCAGTGCAGACCCGCAGGTCAACGAGCTGGAGCGGCGGCGGAGGGAACTGGCCGACGAACTGGCCGAAGCCGATGACGCGTACGAGATCGAGGCGGAGCGGGGGCAGTTCCTCGCCCGGCTGGCCGAACGGGCCGGCGGCACGTACGCCCGTGCGCTGGCCGCCGGCGACGCCGCTCCGACCGACGTGGCCGCCTTCGCCGACTCGGTGGCCGGCCAGCTCACCGACTCCCGCACCCGGCGGCGCGGGCTGTCCCGGCAGCGCACCGAGCTGACCGACGAACTGGCCGCCGTCGAGCGGCGCCTCCAGGCCGCGAACGGCAAACGCGAACCGGACCGGCTGGCCGCCGACGTGACCGTCTCGGTGGACGTCGACGACGCCGAGCTGGAGCTGGAGCTGACCTACCTGGTGGACGGCGCCCGCTGGCAGCCCTCGTACGACCTGCGACTGGTCGACGAGACCGTGACGCTGACCTGGTTCGGGCTGGTCAGCCAGGACACCGGCGAGGACTGGCCGGAGTGCGAACTCCAGCTCTCGACCGCCCGCCCGGCAGTGGCGACCGCCGTCCCCGAGCTGTCGCCCTGGTATCTCGACCGGGTCCGGCCGAGAACGCCGCGGGCGCTGCCGGCGATGATGGCGGACGGCCCGCCGCCCATGCCGGCGCCCGCCGCGGCGCCGCCGAGCACCGGCGTAGCCGCGTTCGCCGGCCCGCCGCCCCCGATGATGCGGGCGAGCGTCGCCGAGGTCGAGCAGGGCATCGCCGCTGCCACCTACCGGCCGGCCCGCCCCATCGCGGTACCCGCCGACGGCAGCGCCCACCGCGCCACCGTCGCCGTGCTGGAACTGCCGGCCCGCCTGGACCACGTGACCGTGCCGCTGCGCGCACCGGAGGCGCACCTGCGCGCGACGGTACGCAACACCTCGGCGCACACGCTGCTCCCCGGCCCGGCGGCGGTCTTCCATGGCGCCGACTTCGTCGCGACCACCCGGTTGTCGGCGTGGGCGCCGGGCGAGGAGACCGAACTGGCGCTCGGGGTGGACGACCGGTTGCGGGTGGAACGGAAACTGAACCGGCGCTCCGACACCAAGGCCACGCTCGGCTCGACCCGGCGGCGGGAGGTGGAGTACCGGATCACCGTGGCCAACCACACGCCCCGGCCGGCGACCGTCGAGGTGCGGGACCAGTTGCCGGTCTCCCGCGACGACGGGGTGGCCGTACGGGACGCCACCCTCGTCCCGCCGCCGGCCGAACGGACCGAGCTGGGGGAGCTGATCTGGCGGCTGCGGCTCGATCCGGGCAAGAGCGGCGAGATCACCATGGGCTTCCGGGTCGAGATCGCCAAGGGGGTCGAACTGGTCGGCTGGCGGGAGTAGGCCGCCTGCCGCTATTCCGCCAGGTAACCGGTGGCGGGATCGATCTCGGCCAGGAAGGCGCGGATGGCCTCCTCCATCTCGGGCCGGCTCAGCGCGACGCCGTCAGACCTGGAGAGCCCGAAGCCGTAGTCGTGCGGCCCGCTGAGCCAGTCGAAGTCGTACGTGCCGGGCTCCCCGGCACGTACCCGAACACGGAAGTCCTGCCCGTCGACCGCCACCATGATCGGATCACCGTCTTGACATCCTCTCCGCCTTAAGGACGGAGATTCCCTCCACGCTGCGCGTGGGCCGCGCGGCGTCCGGGTGGGTTCCCGCTTCGCTGCGCGCTGCCGGGACAAGTCCCGGTCTTACGTGCGCTCCACGGGCGTTGAGGTCCGCCTGTCCAGCGGCCCTGACGTTCTTGGCGGCATTGACGTCCCGATCGTGGTGACTGCCGCACGAGCAGCACCACGCTCGGACGTTCAGCGTCATCTTGGCGTTGATGCGCCCGCAGTCGGAGCACATGCGGGTGGACGGGAAGAACCGGTCCACCCGACCGAATGTCCGCCCGTACCGGGCAGCCTTGTACTCCAACATCGCGGCAAAGCTCGTCCACCCGGCGTCGTGCACCGATTTGGCGAGCCGGGTCCGGCCGAGACCGACCACGCACAGATCCTCGACGTACACCGCTTGGTTCTCGCGGATGATCGTCGTGGACAGCTTGTGCTGCCAGTCCCGCCGGGTGTCGGCCACCCGCGCATGAGCGCGAGCGACCTTGACGACGGCCTTCTTCCGGTTGGCCGAGCCCTTCTGCTTGCGCGACAACTCCTGCTGCAACCGCTTGAGCCTGCGGGCTGCGCAGCGCAGGAACTTCGGCGCCGCGACCTTCGTGCCGTCGGACAGTACCGCGAAGTGGGTCAGGCCCAGGTCGATACCCACCTCGGACTCGACCGGCGGTAACGTCTCGTCCTGCCCCGTGGTCACCACGAAGGAGGCGAAGTACCGTCCGGCAGCGTCCTTGATGATCGCCACGGACGACGGGTCCGAGGGAAGCGCCCGGGACCAGCGGACCGCGAGGTCGCCGATCTTCGGCAACCGCAGCCTGCCGTTGTCCAGCACCTTGAACCGGGAGTTCCTGGTGAACCGGATGGCCTGCCGGTTGTCCTTGCGTGACCGGAACCGGGGAGGGGCCACCATGCGGCCCTTGCGTTTGCCCGAGATCGAGGCAAAGAAGTTGCGGTAGGCGGTATTCAGGTCCGCGAGGGCTTGTTGCAGCACCACCGCCGACACCTCGCCCAGCCACGCCCGCTCCGGCGTCAGCTTGGCCTGCGTAATGACCCGCTTGGATAGCTCGGCGTCCGAGACGTACGGCAACCCCTGCTCGCGGGCCTCCTGCCGTGCGCGCAGCCCGTCGTTGAATACCATCCGTGCGCACCCGAACGCCCGCGCCAGCGCGATCTGCTGACTGGGCGTCGGATACACGCGGAACTGGTAACGGAGTTGCACGAGAAGCACGGTATACCATATTGGTTTATGGCGGAGCTTGGAGGCATTCGCGCTGGTAGGCACTGCGTTTTCGCGATGCACGTCCACTTGGTCTTCGTGACGAAGTTCCGGCACAAGGTGTTCGCCGACCGGCACCTGTCCCGGATGGAGGCGATCATGCGGGACGTGTGCCGCGACTTCGAGGCCGAACTGGTCGAGTTCAACGGCGAGAACAACCACGTCCACCTACTCGTCAACTACCCGCCCAAGATCGCGGTGGCACGCCTGGTCAACAGCCTCAAGGGCGTGTCCTCCCGGCGGCTGCGGCAGGAGTTCCCCGACCTCGCGCGCCACTACTACCGGGCCAACAAGCTCTGGTCGGGCTCGTACTTCGCAGGCTCCTTCGGCGGAGCACCGCTGAGCGTCGTAAAGCAGTACATCGAGCAGCAGAACCATCCGACTTAAGGCACTGCTCGGGCCTTGGCGGCCCTCCCAGCGCGGGCCTTCACCCCCGGCCTGAAGGCCGGAGCACTAGCCCGCAAACCGGTAGCTGGGCCGTAGGTGTGCGGGCGCCAGGCCCGGCTCCGGCTCACTGGACATGTCTGCTCCTCGGGAATCAGCGACCGCCCGCCAGCTCCTCGACCTGGGCGAGGCTGGTGACGCGATCACACTCGTCATCGGTCAGCTTGTTGATGAGCGCCTTCCCTGCCTGGGCCTGCCTCGTGGTGGGCAGTGCGCCGGCGACGAGATCCGGCAACATGAGTTCGTAGCCCGCCCGTGCCCTGGGCGAGTATCGATGACGCGTACGAGTCACCGCGCTCGCCACCCTCAGCGCGTGCTCGTTCCCCGGCGGGACGTGCTGGCGGTCCACCTCGCGCGCTCCGAAGCGTATCCGGTGGTGGAACTCGCACGTCTCGCACGAACCCGGTCCCCTGGTCAGCCGCGACGCGCAGGCCGGACAGGTCAGTCGGTCAAGCGCGCCGTCGACCGTCCGCCACCCGTACGCCGCCGGATCATCCACCACCAGCCAGGCCAACTCGATCGCCTCCGCCGAGTCCGCGGCGATGTCGAGATCGCACAACAGGCTCTCCCACGCCTGACGTGTCTCGGCTTCGATCTGGGCGACGACGCGGCCGAGCAGGGCGCTTCGCCAGACCGGGACGGGACCGTTCACGTCGCAATCGTGGCAGCAACGCGGCCGGCGGGCGACGGGATTCGAACCCGTACTGTCGGGTTGGAAGGTCGATCGTCGGTGTCCTGACCTTGCCCGGAGAAGGCCACCCACCTTCGAACCCGTACCGCTGCTGTCGTCGCCGGTTCGCTGGTGCCGGTGCCCGTCAGCCATCAGGTCGGAGCCCGGACGAAACCCGGTCGCCACGGTGAGTCGGCATGGGCAAACTGAGCCGATGACCGTCGTGCACGTACGGGTGGCCAACCACGGGCAGCACCTCGACGAGGCGGCCACCGTCTGGGCCGAAACGACGGCCGCCCGCGATGGCGAAGCGGAGATCGCGCCACTGGAGCTGGCTCGGCCCGTCATTCAGGCGGTGGTCGACAGCTCACCCAGGTCATTTCTGCTGGTCGCGCTTGACGCTGACGACCGGGTTGTCGGCTTCGCCGCTGTCGAGCCCGTCTCCCGGGACGAGTCGACCGCCGAGGTCCGCTACCTCGGAGTGCGGCCCACCAGTTGGCGCCGGGGTGTCGGTCGGCAACTGCTGCTGGCGCTTCCGACCTGCCTTGCTGCCGCCGGATTCGCGCGAGGTGAGTTGGCCGTCTACACGGACAACCATCGAGCGATCCGACTCTACGAGGGCCGCGGCTGGGTTTCGTACGGCGAGCCCACGCCGCACCCGCGCAGCGGTCGCCAGGAGCAGCGGTACCGACTCGACTTCTGACCCAGCCGGAAACTGGCGACGTGGGCGCGTGGGCATGGCTGGGCCCTCTGCTCTCCGGTAGGGCAGTGCAGCTGGAGCTGTCGGTATTCGTCCCAGCAGCCGCCATCCGGTTCGGGCTCGCTGGCCCAGATCCGTAGCCCAAGCCCTGCGGTCGTTGAGTCCAAGAGCGCCCGCACGGTGAGTTGGTATGTGGACGCGCCAGCTACACGATCCTGTGAATCTGCGCCGTCGTCACCGGCGTCACACCAGCCGTCCCGGAGGACGAAGTGGCCGTAGAGGATGGCAACGGAGGCTTCGTACAGGGCAAGGGGTGTCACGGATCCAGAGGCTGCCACCGCCCTCTGACACCGGGTCTGCTGCACCGGACGGGCCACGCCGGCATGCGGGCGGCCCGCGAGATCGAAGAGGGCTGGAACGAGCACGGCCCAGGCTCGGCGAGAACGCCGCTGACCTGGGCCGGTAATGCTGGAGCGGGCGACGAGAATCGAACTCGCACCGTCAGTTTGGAAGACTGAAGCTCTGCCATTGAGCTACGCCCGCGTGCGCCCCGGAGCTGCGGGCGCGCCGACAGCGTACCCAATGACCCGTCCGGACCGCGCGGCCGTATCCCCGCAGCGGCCGTGCCGGACGGTTTCCGGGGGGTCAGATGTCCGGTTGGTCCTCCTTCGGCGCGTTGGGGGACGCCCCGGCACGTCCGGCGGGTCGCGACGGCATAGACTGCTCGTCGCCACGGGGTGTGGCGCAGCTTGGTAGCGCACTCGCTTTGGGAGCGAGGGGCCGTGGGTTCAAATCCCGCCACCCCGACTGTCGTCCGCGGCCGGTTGCCGGGGTCGCCCTCCGCGCGGTCCCCGGCCGCTGCCGGTGCGTCCGGCCGGCTCGCCTACACTCGATGGGCTTATCACGCCCAGACTAAAACCGAGATCCGTCAAGGAGTACGCCTGTGAAGAGCACCGTCGAGACTCTGAGCCCGACGCGCGTGCGGCTCGCCATCGAGGTGCCGTTCGTCGAGCTCGAGCCGAGCCTCAGGAAGGCGTACCGGGAGATCGGGCAGCAGGTCCAGGTGCCCGGCTTCCGCAAGGGCAAGGTTCCGGCAGCCGTGATCGACCAGCGGGTCGGCCGGGGCACCGTCCTCAACGAGGCGGTGCAGGAGGCCATCCCGCAGAACATCCTCGCCGCCGTCCGCGAGCACGACCTGAAGACGCTCGGTCGCCCCGAGGTCGAGATCACCGAGTTCAACGACGGTGACTCGCTGAACTTCACCGCCGAGGTCGACGTCCGCCCGGAGATCACCCTGCCGGACCCGGCCACCATCGAGGTGACCGTCGACGAGCTCCAGATCGACGACAGCGAGATCGACGAGCAGGTGAAGAGCCTGCGCGAGCGGTTCGCCACCCTGAAGACCGTCGAGCGGGCCGCCCAGGAGGGCGACTACGTCCAGATCGACCTCAACGCGACCGTCGACGGCGAGGACGTGCCGGGCGGCTCCGCCAGCAACATCTCCCACGAGGTCGGCAGCAAGCAGCTCCTCCCCGGCCTGGACGAGGCCGTCGTCGGCCTGGCCGCCGGCGACAGCACCAGCTTCACCACCCAGCTGGTCGGCGGCGACTTCGCCGGCCGCGACGCCGAGGTGGCGGTGACCGTCCGCACGGTCAAGGAGAAGGAGCTGCCGGAGCTGAACGACGAGTTCGCCCAGATGGCGAGCGAGTTCGACACCATCGAGGAGCTGCGCGCCGACCTGCACGAGCGGGTCTCCCGGGGCAAGCGGGTCGAGCAGATCTACGCCGCCCGCGACAAGGCGCTGGAGCAGATGGTGGCCACCGCCGAGGTGCCGGCGCCGGAGGGCGTCATCCGCGAGGAGGTCGAGAACCGCAAGCAGGCGATGGTCGACCAGCTCGAGCGGATCGGCGCCTCCCTGGAGGAGTACCTCGCGGCCGAGGAGAAGACCGAGGAGCAGATCGACGCCGAGCTGACCGAGGCGGCGACCGAGGGCGTCAAGATCCAGCTGCTGCTGGACACGCTCGCCGACGCCGAGGACGTGCAGGTCTCCGACGACGAGTTCGGCCACGAGATCGTGCACCGGGCCCAGCGCGCCGGGATGGCTCCGCAGCAGTACTACGACCAGCTGGTCCGCTCGGGCGCGGCCGGTGCCGTCTTCGGTGACGTGCGGCGGGGCAAGGCCCTGGCCTCGGTCATGGAGCGCATCAAGATCAAGGACTCGGCGGGCAACGAGGTCACCCTCGACGCGCTGCGCGCCGAGAACGAGGCCGAGCACAACCACGAGCACTGATCGTCGGGTGAGGCCGCCGTCCGCCGCCTGCGGTGGACGGCGGCCGATTCCCTTTTCGGGTACGCCTCGACGGTGCTGCGCTGATAGCGAACACTGCCCGGACCGGCGCTCTGCCACCCGGCTGAGCGGTTAATGTCGGGTAGGACGGTACGGAGAGCGAAGGGCTGCCATGACCGACATGCACATGCAAGCGAAGCCGCTCCGGGCGATCGATGCCCGCGGTGGCGACTCCATTGGCAACCTCGACGACTCGGTCTACAACCGGTTGCTCAAGGAGCGCATCATCTTCCTGGGCAGCGAGGTGACCGACCAGGTCGCCAACCGCATCTGCGCGCAGCTCCTGCTGCTCGCCGCAGAGGACCCGGACCGCGACATCAACCTCTGGATCAACTCGCCGGGCGGCTCGGTCTACTCCGGCATGGCGATCTACGACACCATGCAGTTCATCGACAACGACGTCTCGACCGTGGCGATGGGCATGGCGGCGTCGATGGGTCAGCTGCTGCTCTGCGCCGGCACCAAGGGCAAGCGCTACGCCCTGCCGCACGCGCGGATCATGATGCACCAGCCCTCGGGCGGTCTGGGCGGCACCGCGTCCGACATCGCCATCCAGGCGGAGCAGATGCTCTACACCAAGCGGATGTTCCAGGAGCGGGTCGCGCACCACACCGGCCAGAGTCAGGCGCAGATCGAGGCGGATTCCGACCGCGACCGCTGGTTCACCGCCCAGGAGGCCCTGGACTACGGCTTCATCGACAAGGTGATCATCGGGGCCGCCCAGGTTCCGGATGGCGCCGGGACCCTGAGCTGAGGAGCTGACGATGACCGACCTGAGCCTGCCGCCCCAGTTCGCGGCCGTGCACAACCGTTATGTCCTGCCGTCGTTCGTCGAGCGCACGTCGTACGGGGTGAAGGAGTCCAACCCCTACAACAAGCTCTTCGAGGACCGGATCATCTTCCTCGGCGTCCAGGTCGACGACGCGTCGGCCAACGACGTGATGGCGCAGCTGCTGACGCTCGAGGGCACCGACCCGGACCGCGACATCATCATGTACATCAACTCGCCCGGTGGTTCGTTCACGGCCATGACGGCGATCTACGACACCATGCAGTACGTCCGGCCGGACATCCAGACGGTCTGCCTCGGTCAGGCCGCCAGCGCGGCCGCCGTGCTGCTGGCCGCCGGCACCCCGGGTAAGCGGATGGCGCTGCCGAACTCGCGGATCATCATCCACCAGCCGGCCACCGAGGGCGGCTACGGGCAGGGTTCGGACATCGAGATCCAGGCTCGTGAGATCCTGCGGATGCGGACCCAGCTGGAGGAGATGCTCTCCCGGCACTGCAACCGGCCGATCGAGAAGGTTCGCAAGGACATCGACCGTGACAAGATCATGACGGCCGAGGAGTCCAAGGAGTACGGGCTGGTGGACACCATCCTCACCAGCCGCAAGAAGGGCCTGCTGGCGTCCAACGCCGCCAGCTGAACAGCACGGGTCGCGGTCGGCCGGGAGTCCGCTCCCGGCCGACCGTCTGACACACCGGTTTTGGGGGTCGGAGAAACCTCCGCCAGCGGGTAACGTCGGGTATGTGCCGCTCCACCGGCCCTCCGGCAAAGGTGAACGAGCGGGGCGAAACGAGGCGGACGCTTCCACGTCCGCAGGCGAGGGCCGGGTCTCCGGCCGACGAGTGCAGGGAGAACGTAGGTGGCACGGATCGGTGACGGCGGCGACCTACTGAAATGCTCGTTCTGCGGCAAGTCGCAGAAGCAGGTCAAGAAGCTCATCGCGGGCCCCGGGGTCTACATCTGCGACGAGTGCATCGATCTCTGCAACGAGATCATCGAGGAGGAGTTGGCCGAGTCCGGCGAGGTGAAGTGGGAAGAGCTTCCCAAGCCGATGGAGATCTGCCAGTTCCTCGACACCTACGTCGTCGGGCAGGACCAGGCCAAGAAGGCGCTCGCCGTCGCGGTCTACAACCACTACAAGCGGATCCAGGCAGAGGCGGCCGGCGCGCCGGGCTCCGGCAGCGACGCCGTCGAGCTGGCCAAGTCCAACATCATGCTGCTCGGCCCGACGGGGTGCGGCAAGACCCACCTGGCGCAGACCCTGGCGCGGATGCTGAACGTGCCGTTCGCCATCGCCGACGCCACCGCGCTCACGGAGGCCGGTTACGTCGGCGAGGACGTGGAGAACATCCTCCTCAAGCTGATCCAGGCCGCCGACTACGACATCAAGCGCGCCGAGACCGGCATCATCTACATCGACGAGGTCGACAAGATCGCCCGTAAGTCGGAGAACCCGTCGATCACCCGGGACGTCTCCGGCGAGGGCGTCCAGCAGGCGCTGCTCAAGATGCTGGAAGGCACGGTGGCCAACGTGCCGCCGCAGGGTGGGCGCAAACACCCCCACCAGGAGTTCATCCAGATCGACACCACCAACGTGCTGTTCATCTGCGGTGGCGCCTTCGCCGGGCTCGACCAGATCATCGAAGCCCGCACGGGGCAGGGCGGCACCGGCTTCGGGGCCCGGCTGCGGTCGGTCTCGGAGCGGTCGACCGACGACATCTTCAGCCAGGTCATGCCGGAGGACATGCTGAAGTTCGGGCTGATCCCCGAGTTCGTCGGCCGACTTCCCGTGATCACCAACGTGCGCAGCCTCGACCGCACCGCCCTGGTGCGCATCCTCACCGAGCCGCGCAACGCGCTGGTCCGGCAATACCAACGCCTCTTCGAGCTCGACGGCGTGGAGCTGGAGTTCGACCAGCCCGCGCTGGAGGCGATCGCCGACCAGGCCATGCTGCGCGGCACCGGCGCCCGAGGCCTGCGGGCCATCATCGAGGAGGTTCTGCTCTCCACGATGTACGAGGTGCCGAGCAACCCCGACGCCGCCCGGGTGCTGATCACCCGCGAGGTGGTCCTGGAGAACGTCAACCCGACGATCGTGCCGCGCGAGTTCACCGGCCGGCGGGCCCGGCGGGACCGCGAGGAGAAGTCGGCCTGATCCACCGCCGCCGCGCCCGTCCGTCCAGGTCGGGCGCGGCGTCATGTGCGCGCCCGGTAAGTCGTATGCGCGCCCGGGCGACCCGTCCCCGGCGAATGCGAAGAACCCGTGGCCGGAAGCACCGGTCCTTCCCCCGTCGCCGCCCCCAGGGCGCCGAACGAGCCCGCTTCGACGCTGTCGCCGCGCGCGCTCCGGTCGTACGCTGATCCCATGCGCGTCGCCGTCTGCCAGCTCAACTCCCGGGACGACCGTAAGGCGAACCTCGCGGCTGCGGAAGCCATGCTGGAACGCGCGGCGGCAGCCGGCGCGGACCTGGCGCTCCTGCCGGAGTGCGTCGACTATCTCGGCCCCGCTGCGGGTCTTCCCGAACCGGAGCCCGTCGACGGCGAGGTGGGGCAGTTCTTCGCTGGCGTCGCCCGGCGACTGGGCATCTGGCTGATCGCTGGTTCGATCCGGGAGAGCGGGCCGGACCCGGCCCGCGCCTGGAACACCTCCATGGTCTTCGACCGTTCCGGCGCGCTCGCCGCCAGCTATCGCAAGATCCACCTGTACGACGTGGAGATCCCCGGCCAGGTCTCCTACCTGGAGTCGGCCACCATGGCCCCGGGTGACCAGCCGGTGGTCGTCGACGTCGAGGGCCTTCGTGTCGGCCTGTCGATCTGCTACGACCTCCGGTTCCCGGAGCTGTACCGGCAGCTCGTGATCGAGGGTGGCGCCCAGCTGCTCGTGGTGCCGGCGGCCTTCATGCTCTACACGGGTCGGGACCACTGGGAGGTGCTGCTGCGCGCACGGGCGATCGAGAACCAGTGTTTCGTCGCCGCGGCGGGGCAGACCGGCACCCATGAGCCGGGTCGGACCTGTTACGGGCGAAGCATGGTGGTCGACCCGTGGGGGACGGTGCTCACCCAGGTGCCCGACGGCCCGGGCCTGGCCGTCGCCGACCTCGACCTCGACCGGCTCCGGACCATCCGCGCGGAACTGCCCAGCCTGGCGAACCGCCGCCTCTGACGCTCACCCCTGCAGCAGTACGCCCACCACGGCGAAGCCGGCGATCGCGGCGGCCGTGACCAGGAGCGCCGTCGTCATCCGGGACCGACCCCGGCGGGCCAGTCGAGCCACCGAGACCAGGACGACGAAGAGCACGAAGGCGCCGATGACCACCTGCCAGAACGGCAGCAGCAGTCCGAGCAGCGCGTCCTCGGCGAGCACGGTCACCCGGGTGGGCGGGAGGTCATCCATGACAGACACTCTGGCACGCCACAGCCGCCTGCGGACCCCGCGTCGTCATCACGAATACGCGACCGCCGTCGGCTGGCGGTCCACCAGCGGGGAAGGCGGCCCCGGCCGGGCTACTGGCTGGACCGGTGTGGACACGCGCCGCACGACCAACGGTGCTCCGTCCGCCCTTCCGGGGCGTCTCCGGACCTGGTGCCCGCCGGTCCGATTCGGCGGTGCCGGCCCGACGCTGTCGGGCAGCGACGCGTGCCGATTTGCCTTCTCAGGGCGGGCCGCGTAACTTTCTCTCTGCACGCGGAAGGCCGGACAAACCGGCCGACAACTGCACCAGGCTCGTGGCGGAGACGCCGAGCGAGGCTGAGGATTCGGGCGGTGCGAGGACACTCCAGCACGGGGTTGCGATCGCGAAGCCGGCCGGGTAGAGTGCTAAAGCCGGCAGGAGCCGGGCGGATGGCCACGAAGTGGCGATCGGCCGGTCTACGGTTTCCCACGACAGCAACGACCGTCGCGAAGCGGCGTGCGTCATCGTGGACCTGGAGCATCTCTCCTTGATCACCTCGGACATGAGGTTGACAGCGGGAAGTGAGCCAAGTAAGGTAGAGGAGTTGCCCCAAGCGGGTTCTCGCAATGTGAGACGCCCGGGTGGTGTGTGGTTGTTCTTTGAGAACTCAACAGGGTGCTTGATAAGCCAGTGCCAATTTGTTTATACCCGGGACTGGTCGGACCGTAATGGTTTGGCTGGTTTTGGATTCCTTTGGCAACACTTTTTGTTGTCGGGACAGTTTTTCAACAAGTTTTTGTTGGAGAGTTTGATCCTGGCTCAG